>JBAWYM010000027.1:0-24593 GCA_037143575.1 Candidatus Peregrinibacteria bacterium
AGGCCGCTGCCCGTGGCTGAACCCACCAGCTTCAGCTGGTGGTGGGTATCAGTTTTCTATGTGGAAAGAGCGGTGCAGCGTGCACCGTGTTCTTTGGAACCACAGGCTAGTGCTAAGTTTTAACAGAGTCCAATCGAGGGCTCAAAGGACAGTCAAATGAAGAATCGCATGAACAAGGGTACGGGTCGTCGGGGTTCGAAGGTCAGCGCGAGCAAGAGCAGCCGGCGTCGGTATTTGGCCGGCGGGTTCGAGCGAGTCGAACCGCGTGTGTTGCTGAGCGCTAACCCGGTGAACCCGAAGATCTGGGCGGACGTGAATGGTGATGGCAAGGTGACCCCGCTCGATGTGTTGGAGTCGATTGTCGACCTCAACCAGCGCGGTCCCCGTATCGCCAACGCGGCCGCCGACGGGGGGAAATGGTACGACGTGACTCTGGATCGCAGGGTTACCCCCCAAGATCCGCTCGCCATTATCGCGTATCTCGACGAGTACGGTAGTGGGGATTGGAATCCCCAGTACTCGGGAGAGATGAATGTCCACGTGAATTCCGCGATCGCGGATATCGTGGCCGTTCCCGGACAACGCGTGGAACTGATGAGCGGCGAGCTCTACCCGGTGGGAGGAAGCGGAGCGTTCACGGGGATGAGTATGTACGACATTGTGCCGCCGAATCCCTTTGGTTCCGGCAGCTCAATTGTCAGCCCCGACATTATCGTCGATACGGACGGCGACTTGAAGGTCGATACCGTTTATCCGTGCTCGATGAGCGGCGATTTCGTTCAGTTCGCCTCCAGTTTCAACATTTCGGAAGGGCAAACCGTGCCTTTCGAAGTGTGGGCGACGGTCGCGCAGGATGCGCGGCCGGGAACGGAAATCCATTATACGGTCGCCGGAGTGTCCTCGACGGATGTGGATGGTTCCCCGATCGTGACGAACGTCATCGGGAAAAACCATACGACGATCCATGTGCAGGACCTCGGCGCGCAGTTGAGCGGAGAAGTCGGCAAGGTTGTGGCCCCCGGCGATCACAGCATCGTTTGGGCCAACCTGACCTATGCGGGAATCCCCGAGGGCCAGTATGTCCAAGTGCATCAGGAGATCACGTTCAGGGGTCAGGATTTGGCAGGAGGTCATTATTTCGGTTTGTCCGATGACCTCCTGCACGTCTCGATCCGCGACGAAGACCTCGGTGTGATATTCCGGGGACAGTTGGAGAGTGTTGGTGCGGAGACGGTGACCTACATCTTCGATATCTATAACGCCTCGTCCGACGTTAACTACAGCATCAGAACGTCGTTGGACGAAACGGCGCTCACAGACAGCTTCATCCGGACCGAACTGCCGAGCAACGGCATCTTGGTTGGTCCGTGGGTTGAAGTGCAGAACCCCGGGCTGGCTATCATGCAGCTGCGGGGCGCGACCGATCCGCAATACGCGGTCTCGAACGAGCGGCAAATCGAGGTCATGTCATTCGAGGCACGTGCGTTGGTGAAGCCCGAGTTGCTGAGGACGGTCATCATCAGCGCGGAGTCGGGGAATCTGAGAAACTTGACCAATGGCACCTTGTCTGCGGATCTGAACGGGGATCACATTCCCGATACGACCTTGCAGACCGGTGTCCCGGTCCAGAGCGGCAAGATGACGTTCGGACAGATCACCGGTGGGGCGTTGTTCGTCGGTCTCGATAGCGTGATCTTGTTCGTAACGGCGGACGTGGCTTCCAGTCTTCAGACGGATGCCAGCGTCAAGGTCGGGTTCGCCACCGGCAGCGTGTTCTTGGAGGCCGAGCGTTACGACACTGGTGCGTCCCTGGTCGGTCTGAGCGTCAACGGGAGCGATCCGAACGCGCAGATCAGGGTCCAGACGGCCAATGGGACGAGCTTCGAGTTCGTGAACCATGGGTCGATCGGGGCGAACCAGGATCTGGATAACACCTACCCCGATCGCTATGTCATGGCCGGCGAGCTCTCCGACCCGGTCGTGACCGTCGACCTCACCGCTAAAGTCGAAACCGGCGGCGTTGACTACGTCGGCATCGATGTGGTGGGCGAGAAACGGTCGATCGTGTCCTTCGAATTGTGGGTCACGGGCGCGACCACGGCGACCGCAGTGTCCTCAGGCGCGGACGTTCAGTCCGGAGACGACTTTGGCATTCGTCTCGTGCCCGGTCAGCTCGTCGCTGACGGCATCGTCACTTTCAGTTTGCGGGCCCGGATCGACTCGGGTTTCGCCAACGGCCACTCGGGCGACAGCTTCGTTGCCGTGGTGGACCGGATCGAGGCGCACGGGATCGTGTCCTCGAAGACCTACCCGGTTCTGGATACCGATATCCGGTCAGCGACCCAGACGGTCGTGACCGCGGGAATCCAGTCCGAAACCAGCACCGGACAGCCGGCTGCCATGCTATTCAGCGGTATCGGTGTTCCGGTGGGAGGGTTCGTGTTCACGGCCTCCCAGAACCCCAACGCGGCAATCGCCGCGTTGTTGGACATCCCCATCATCGTGTCGGCGGCTGATGTCGAAGTGGGGGTCCAGGGTTGGTTCCTGCTCACGGAGAACGGCAATCGCGTGGATGCGTCGAGCGTGACCCGGGCGGACGGAACGCCGTTCGTGGGCAATACGTTCCATGGTTCGGGGCTGGTGAATTTCGACGTAAGTAGTGTCTGGAACTTCTGGCTCCAGTCCGGATATCAGGTGGCATTCACCGTCTTCTCGACGGTGGTGAATGCCAATACCAGTACCACTGGAGAGTCGTCGATTCTCCAGCTCGGCCAGCCCACGGCTGACGTGGTCTGGAAGACGGTCGATTTCGGACAGGACCACCTCTTCACCGGGTTGAAAGCTTTGGACCCGATGATCGAATCGTGGTCCAACCGCGGCTAGCCACCGCGGTCAATAATCAACAATTAATCCTGCTCTCCCTCACACGGAGAGCAGGATGCACTAGCCTAAGCGTTTCAGGGTTCGCCGTCTGGTCCTCTCGTATGGGACTAGGCGGCATTTTTAATGTGCGGAAATCGTCAAAATGAGACATGCGTGATGAATTGACACTAAGCTCCTTAAAATGCAAAATACCCTTCGATTTCCCCCATCCCGTATGTTTATGCTCCTCAATCCGAAAGGTCTGGCTCTTTCTCTTTGTGCCGCTCTGATAAGTGTCGGTATCGCCTCAGTTCCCGTCGCTCTCCATGCTCAGACAGCTTCCGAAGTCATTATCACCAATGTGGCCTTTAGTGCGGACTTCAATACCGCCACCATTAATCTCAATCGCGACCCGGGGCAGTCGCTCTCCATCCGCTATGCGATCTACAAGGGGAGTGAGACGCAGGAACGCAGAGGCGGGTCCTTCGGGATCGGTGCCAGCACGGTGACCACCGGCAGCTTCCGCGCGAACTTCGATCTGGAAGGCGGCGATGGAACCTACGTCGTGCGCTTCGCGGTGTGCCCCAAGGATGTGAACTTGACCGGAGCGGGGATCGATGCGACGTGCGGGCAGATCTATGCAGCGACCGTCGTATATCGTTCTGCCGTTCTCGCAATCCCCGATCTGCAAATCCGTAGCGCGACTTTTTCGCAGACTGTTGCCGGGAAACAGGATGTCTTGCTCATTCAGCTCTGCAACGTCAGCGGGAGCGTCCATCAGAGCGGAGCCTTCGGGGCTATCGTCTTCAAGATCACCCTCAATGGTTACTCCGATACCATCGTCCCAACGGGCGGGAATGATGATCTGGCAGTCGGCGCATGCCGCTTCTACGAATTTCCCAATCTCCTGGATGGCTCTTCCCCGTTCACGCACGCCACGGTTCCTCCCGGAAATTACGCGCTCGATCTCGTCTTACAGAACCGCGATACCACGATTCCTCACTTCGCCACGACGATCACGGTTTCGGCGCTACCAACCAATCCCATTTCCATCCTCAGCGCGAATTTCTCCTCCAATTACGACACTGTCACATTCACTTTCTCCCGCAATCCGGGATCCGATTACGAGATTCGCTACGAGAAGTACAGGCAGTTTGAGAATTCGTTGCTCGGTGGCGGTGCCGTGTCAACGCAGGGCTCCACGAGTGTCATCACCGGATTCCGCAGTCAATTCACCTCTCACGGAACCGGACCTTTCCGCGTAGATTTCGCCGTTTGTCCGAAACCCGGGCTCAACCAGGCGCCGAACATCGATGCGACGTGCGGGCCGCGTGTGACCAAAATACTTTCCCTGGGAGATACGTCTTCCCGTGCCAATCTCCGGGTCACCCAGAGCGGACCTGCGACGGTGACGGAAGGCGGCAAGGCATCGTACGAATTTGTCGTTACCAATGATGGAGGGACTGCTGCAGAGAATGTCGTTCTTTCGCACGACTCTCCGTTCGAGGCCGGCTTCATCTTCGATCGCACTGCCTCGAGCACGGAGTATTGTACGGTTTCCGATACCCCCAAGTGCACCATTGGTACGATCCCTGCCGGGGATCAAAAGATCGTTCGGATCAGCTTCAAGATCATTCCTTCCTATCCCAGCAGCTGCGGCAAGGCGATTGCGAGTTACGCCTATCTCTCCACCAGTTCTCCGTCCAATATCACGCTCAACACCAGCAAGAGCCCTGTTGTGAAGACGACGGTGATCTGTACGGCGAATCCTCCTCCGCCAGAACCCAAAGGCACCTGCTGCTTCAATCCCACCGGCGGCGGCAAGCAGTGCGAGGATATGACGGTGACACAGTGCAAGAGCTACAGAGGATCGAATTACAGTTCACAGCTGGAGTGTTCCCAGTTCTGCTTCGGATTCACCGTCCCCGGCGGAACACAAACGGCTCCTCCTGCAGGCTACGAGGATGAAGTACTGACGAATATTGATACGTATCACAATCCCTTCCCGGATACCGATACCAGCAAGCTCTCCGGCAGGGCTGCAGCCGAGCTCTACCGCAGAGCAGTGATCGGGGGATTTCCGGACGGGCAGTTCAAGGGTGATCGCTCGGTAAATCGTGCGGAGGCGGCCAAATTCTTGATGCTCGCACGATACAATGGCATCGATGATGTCTACAATGATGGGAAGTTCCCCGATGTGAAAGATGGGGAGTGGTATGTTCCGTTCGTAATGATGGCTGCACGCAACGGCGTGATCAATGGCTATCCGGACGGTATGTTCCGGCCGGGAAATCAGGTGAACACCGCGGAATTCCTGAAGATGTTTGCGCTCACCTTCGGCACTCCTCTCAATAGTCCGTATTCCTATTCGGATGTGCGTTCGACGGATTGGTTCGCGCCGTATGCCGGTCTCGCACGTCACTACAACCTCTTCCCCGATCGCGGCAATGCGAAGCTCTCACCGGGCAAGGCACTGACGCGTGAGGAGGTGGCGGTGGCGATTTATCAGTATTTGGCGGGGAAATGAGATGTCATAGTGAGCTGAGGGAGAAAGGTGTCATAGTGAGCCGCGTCGAACTATGACAACGACTATCGTCATAAGACTGCATGATGTCCCTCCACTTTGCTTCATCAGAGCTCAGGACAGGCGCTTAGAATGGTTTTCATTGTACGAACTTCAGCCCCATCACGAAAAACATGCCATGGTTCGATGCTTCGTCCTAGCTCAGCACAGGCGCGGCTCACCATGACATGTTTTTCTTGTGTGGCTCGGGATGACATGCTTGGTTTTCCGTTACACAAACTTCAGCCCCACGATCCCCGCCATAACCAGCCCAATCGCCAGCCACTGCTTGCCGTGGAGTTTCTCTCCGTACCACCACCAGCCGAGGAGTGAGGTGAAGACGAGCGATCCAGTCCCGATGGAATTGATGACCGCGACGGGGCCCAGGAGCGTGGCCATGCTGTAGCAGGCGGTGCCGGCGATCGTCGGAGCAGAGCAGAGGGCGATGATGAGCCATTGTCGGAGGGATATTCGTTGTATTGATGTTCGCTGAAACAGAAATCGTCCCCCAATGAGCACAGCACAGCCGATGAGGATCGTCGCTTCCCAGAAGTAGCCATTCACGAGCGGGCTTCCGGCTTCGTTCATTTTCGCGAGGATGGCATTGGTGCAGGCAACGAGGAAGGCGCTGAAGACGTTGAGGGCGATGCCGTAGAACAGTCGACCGTCGAGGTGGGCGAAGTTGTTGCGCACGATGCCGAGGAGCACCGCGCCGATGATGACGAGACCGATCAGCATCAATGCCGTGATCGAGAGCGTTTGCCCGAGGAAGATCCACCCGATGAACACCATGAGGATCGTGGCTGTCGCTTTGGTGAAGGCTGATGCCACACTGATGGCGATCGATCTCCACGAGACATACGTGACGAAGAGGTAGAGCCCGCCGAGGATCCCCGAGATCGCCTGCAGTTTCCACGTATGGAGGAACCACAGGAAATCTCCCCGGGTTGCTCCGATGAGGAGCGGACTCATGGTGATGAGGAGAGAGAGGTTACGGTGGAGTGCGACGGTAAGGCTGTCAATTTTCCGCACATACCGTGCGAGCAGTAGGTTCTGCAGGACGTACCCCAGCATCGACCCGATGGCGAGCGTGTAGAACATCGCCTGTAGCCTACATGCCCGTCGCCCTCGAGCGGAAGCTCTGCAGGACTTCATTCACCTTTTCCAATGCCTGAGGCTGCTTCACATCACGGAGGAAATTGCGTCCAAGGGTCACATCATCTGCCGGGAAAATATGTTGTTCGATCACTTTCTTGGCTGTCCACCGGCCGGGATGGCCCTCATCATCGGGGTAGCGTTGCGCTTCGAGCTCGGGGGCCGAGAGGAGCTGGATGTCCATCAGCACTTTCTTCACCGTTGCGGACTGCGACGGCGCCGCTTGTACTTCCGGATTCGTGAAATAGGCGACGACGGGATTGCTGTAGGCTCCGGAGCCGAAGAGGCCTTCCGAGTACAGAAACGCACCGCCAACCATGACGATGACGACGATGATCATGAAACCGATGAGGAGCTTGTGCATGGGAGCGAGTGTAGAGGGGCGCAGGGAGATCAAGCAACCGGAAGAACAACCGCCACCACTTCTTTTCGCTAGGAAACCTGACGCAATAGATTGAATGACATGAATATTTCTCATACACTAATGCAGGTGAGACTATGTTCTTTGGTACTCTAATACTTTTCGTGGGTCGGTAGCGAAGTAGACAAACGCACCTGACTGTAAATCAGGCGGCTCTGCCTTCGGGGGTGCAAATCCCTCCCGGCCCACCAATATTGACATATCACAAATATATAGTATTATTATAGTGTGAATATCAACGGTGAATCATTAAGAACAAGGCAAGCACAAAATATTGAAGCAGCCCTTTTGTCTAATCGGGAAATTGTTTCTGGCGTGCCCATTGCATTATTGGAACAGTATGGTCAATTTGTGGATGCTCAGAATGCACCAGGTCCTGAATCAAAAACGATCCTTCTGACAAAGTATGTGCATGGCAATAAGAACAGCATGGGAAGAATGAGAGATCGTAGAAAGTTTGATGCATTTATCGCTCATCAGGATGCGGTCTACGGATTACTCAATATTTTGTCTGAACGTCTAAACAATAACTATCGTCTTCGAGTTGCTCTCGAATTGCTTTTGCCTCATATGAAGTTGTCGGACTCATTTTTTCAAAGTGTTCAGGCCTTTCAAATTGATCGAGATCGTGCGCTTGACAGAATTCAATGTGATTTATCTTCTGGAGCTGACAACGTAGAAAGCTTACTTTCTCATCTTGATGGAGGCATTCGTTTTCTCGTGAAGGAATATTTTGAAGGTCGATTGAACACAGTGGTCCCGGGACGCCCAACTGAATCAGCGCAATTAGTGAGAATGCTGTCTGAGGAACTTAATAAGCTAGTGCGTCACACTTATGACACACGAGTTTTTGATACATCTCGTGCGCAAGAAATTCTGACGCGTAATAATGATCGTATCCAAAATGACTTTGCACAACGACATGAATTTGTAGCACAGGAGATCATGAATGGATTGTCGGTCGGCAATCTAGGAGTTGTTCTCTATGGGGCAGCTCATTTCAGAGGAGGTCTAGGCGCTTCTCCTCTTGAAGAACATTTTCCTCATTGCAGAGTCTTCGTTTTTGAGCCGCACAAAATGCATGAAGCGGATATAGATATTCAGGCGACTCAAGGTAATTGGGTTCGGCTTGGAATGAAATCAGTTGACGAAGTAAGAGAAGCTGTACGTAAGTCTTTGGCGACTTCAGACCGTCCCATGCCCTCAATCTCCTGAGCTCATGTGATAAACCTCTTCCCCTCATACCGCACCAGCTTGAGGATGGTCTGCTGGCCGAGGATTTCTTTGCTGAGCGCATCGTCGTAGTCGGAGTCGTAGACTACCGTCGTGATACCGGCATTGAGGATCATCTTGGTGCAGATCACGCAGGGGAAGCAGTTGCAGTACAGGGTGGATCCTTCGATGCCGATGCCGAATTTGGCGGCCTGGGTGATGGCGTTCTGCTCGGCGTGCGTCCCGCGGCAGATTTCGTGGCGCTGGCCGGAAGGGATTCCCAGCTTGGCCCGGAGGCATCCTCCCAGCTCCGCACAGTGCGGTACTCCGCGCGGGGCGCCGTTGTAGCCGGCCGTGATTTGCTGCTGGTCCTTCGCGATGACGGCTCCGACTTTGCGACGCAGACAGGTCGCACGCTGAGCCCAGGTGTAGGCGATCTCCATGAAGACTTCGTGGAAAGTCGGACGGTCTTCGCCACTGAGGAGACGCAGGAAGTGGGTGAGTTTCTTCTGCAGTTCCTCGAGGGTTCCTTCGTTGAGGATCAAGTAATCTACCATCTCCAAACACTTCTTTACCTGTTGGCCTTCCGGCGGCTCGCCGATGCCATTCTCGCGGTCCATCTTCTGGAGGATTTCTTCTTTGGTGAGGGCCGTGCCTTCGCGTTTGCGGGCCATCAGACGATCCACGAGGAGATCACGATTGGCGCTCACGCCGATCAGATGGGAGCCTGGCGATAGCTTCAGTTCTTCCCATTCCGCGGGATTGCGAATGCCATCGATCACCCACAGTGCACCGCCTTCTCCTTCGATGGTTTCCCGAATCTTCTTCCCGAGCGCTCCGGCTCCGTGTTCTTTGCGCAGTGCATTGCCCACGTTCTGCAGATTCTCCCGTGTGTGTTCGATCTTCTGTGTCGTTGCCTCAGCCCGGACGGCATCCGAAAGCGAAATGTACCGGTAGCCCTTCTCCTGCAGCATCTTCACGATTTCGCCTTTGCCACTGCCCATGGAACCGGTGAGGGCGAGGTACGTTGGCATGATGGTAAAGCGGGGAAGCGAATTTCAACCTTGAGCGCACCCGTTCCCGGGTGCTGGCTACGGGATCAGCGTTGATCATTTGCTCTTCTTGCCCTTGGTTTCCTGACGCATCGGATCAAACGCGAGCAGGTAAATCAGTGGCAGAATGCCCACCGAATTGACGATGAGGAGCGCGACGAACCAGTAGGGCTGATTAGCGCGACCGGAGCGCCAGAGGGCGAGACCTTTCAGGACGATCTCGATGAGGACCAGAAAGGGAATCATCCACATAAATGCGGCGAAACCGGGATTCTGGGAGAGGTAGGGGATGGGGGAGAAGGGCATCATAGGGCTTCATGATAGCACAGTGTTTGAACCTTGATTTACTTGATTTGAAGGATTTCATGATTTCACTAAAGAGATATCAAGGTCATCGATATAATCCTTTGAATCAAGGTTCAGACATTTTGCGGATTTCAATCTTCACCGTTGACTGCAGATTGCCACTCGTTGCAACGAATGTGTACGTTCCAGGCGCTGGATTCCATGTCTGACGAAACGTCGGACCGTTGCCTTCTCCGAGGTCTTTTCCGTTCACTGACCAGCGGATGCTTTCTATCCCCGGAGATGCATGGGCTTCCAGAATGATCTTCTGATTGGCAGCAGGGACCAGGGGATCGAGGAGGAAGCTGTCACCGTTGCGGGGGGAGATGATTTCCAAATATTTATCTGAGCGCGGGATGCCTGTCCTGAGCGGAGTCGAAGGGCTTCCCGCATGATCTGGGTCCGAGGTAGCGGATAGCGGATAGCGGATAGCGGGTGGCATATTTCCTGTGGCTGAAGATGTTGAATTATTCCCACACAACGGCGACACCAGTGTCGGAGGAGGGGAATACCCGTGCTCTTTCGCCCACTGATCGGCATCTTTTGGAAAGGTAGCGTAGGCTTTCTCTAGAACAAAACTCTGTATACAATTATTGTTCGACAGAAAACCATTCCTCGTATCGATTTTCACTGTCCGGAAAATGTCATCCTGCTCCTTGGGCTCTGTTCCGGCGATGAACCATTCCTGCATAGTCCCGCCGCAGATGGGGGTGGGGAGTTTGCCGGAGAGAATGCAGATTTGCTTGCGGATCATTCCTGGCGGCTGAGCGAAGGCTGCAGGGATCTGGTGCCTCGTCGCAGCGACCATGACATCGTGGAAGATGGGGCCGGCTCCGGTGACACCCGAGGTATCCTTCATCGGAGAATTATCCGCGTTGCCCACCCACACGCCTACGATCACGTCCGGCGTGAAGCCCATCGTCCAGTTGTCACGCGAATTGCGCGTCGTTCCCGTCTTGGCTGCGACGGTCCGGTTGAAGTTCAGCGGCCCGCTGTCACCGAATTGCGGAAGGCGCGCCTGCGGATCACTGAGGATATCCGCGATGATCCAAGCAACTTTCGGGTCCAGGATCTTCACTCCCGGTACGGGTTTCTCGTTCATGAGGCTTCTGGTCTCGAGCGTCGTCCCACCGCGTGCGAAGATGCCATACGCCTTTGCCAGTTCCAGTAATCGTACTTCGCCATCGCCCAGCGTGAGGGCGAGGCCGTAGAATTCCGGAGTCTGATTGAGGGTCGCAATGCCAGCACTCTTCAGGAAGTTTAAGAGCTTTGGAACGCCTACTTTTTCCACCACTTTCACCGCGGCGATATTGTACGAATTCGCCAGCGCTTCGCGGTACCGGACGAGGCCGTGGGTGTCGTAGTCGTAGTTGCGGGGAGTGTAGGGATTGCCCTCCTGCGTGAAGAACTGGACCTCGGTATCCGCGACGGTGGTGGCTGCCGTATCACCGCTGGCGAGTGCCAGAGCGTAGGTAAAGGGTTTCAGCGCAGAGCCCGGTTGCCTTGCCGTCACTGCCACATTCACCTGGCCGTCATCTTCCCGATTGTAGAAATCCGCCGATCCGATCATCGTGAGAATTTCGCCAGTGTGTGCATCGAGGACCACAACCGCGGCCGAAGTCACGTTCTTGTCCTGCAGTTTCTGCAGTTGCCGCGCGATGATTTGTTCCGTTTCCGTTTGCAGCGTGAGATCAATCGTTGTTCTGATGGGCTCAGTTGCATCCCTGATTTCCGGATGCTGATCCTGCAGCCACATGACGAAGTGCGGTGCGCGGATGGCTGTGGAGTCACGAGCAAGCGTGAGGGGTTCAGCAAAGGCATCCGTTTGCTCTTTCTCCGAAAGTGCACCGGTGTCTTGCAGTGCAGTGAGGACGAGACGTTGCCGCGCCTTCGCTCTGTCCATGTGCTGGAAAGGATCGAAGCTCACAGGTGACTGCGGAAGACCGGCGAGGAACGCACACTCAGCCAGTGAGAGCTCCCGCGGATCTTTGTCGAAGAAGGTTTGTGCTGCGGATTGAATCCCGTAGGCTTCGTGTCCGAACGCAACGGTGTTGATGTAGCGTTCCAAGATTTCGTTCTTCGTCAGCATCTGTTCCAGTTTCAAAGCGAGAAACGCTTCTCGAATTTTGGAAATCACAGTCCGCTTTCCCGTGGATCCTGACCTCACAAGCTGCTGGGTGATGGTGCTCCCGCCGGAGACGATGCTTCCGGTAACGAGATTCTGCCACAGAGCTCTCGCGATTCCCCGTGCGCTTACTCCAGGATGCGTGTAGAAAGTACGGTCCTCCACCGCGAGCAATGCATCGATGAAGGGTTCGGGAATCTCTTTGAGCGCAATCGGGTTCCGCGAGCCACTATCGAGCTTGCGCTGCTCGTAGAGGAGAGCGCCGTTGCGGTCGGTGATGGCGATGGAGTGGGCGGGAGTAGTGAGGATCAAGGAGGCTGGCCAAGGGATGATCAAAATTCCTGCGATGATCAGGAGGGGGAGGAGCCAGAGGAGGGTTTTGCGGTGAGCCACGAGGGGAGTGTAAACGGAAAGGGTCGAGTATCAATAAACCCCAGAACCCCCAGCAGAAGATCGCGATCTTCTGCTGGGGGTGAGGGTGAACTTACTTGTCACTCCCCCCGAATCGTCATCAGCTTCCCTTCGGTCTGGCCGAAGATCTCCGGGTTGTACATCATCCAGGCGTGGGCCGGGCGTTCGTGGAAGGTGCCGGGGGTCGTGGCGCGGACGAGGTAGGTGTATTGATAAACGCCAGTGGGGAGCTCATCGGCGAAGAGGAAGAAGGCGTCATCGCGGTACTCGTGGTGCGAGAAGCGCCAGAGCCCATTGCGCCAGTATTCCTCGCTCCACCAGATGTTCCCGGATGTTGCGCTGTCGGTGAGCAGAGTTTGCTGAGCGGTAGCGAGCGAAAGATCCACCGGTTCCATTCCTGCCGGCAGTGGGCTTTCCACTGCGACGAACTGCCGGTCCTCGGGTACGGTGATCGTCAGGGTGACGCGATAGGTTCCGCCGACCGTCGGTTCATCCTTGCTTCCCTTCACTGGTTCCATCGAGCGCCGGATAGAGATGCCTTCCTCTGCGGGCGGCAGCGTATCGGCGGTGTAGAAGTAGGACATCAGAAGATCATAGTAGAGTTTGCCGGTGCCGTTCTTGGCGACCTTCACCTCGTTCTCCTGCCCCTTCACGAGCTGATCGAAACTGAGGACGAGATCTTCTTTGCTCATCACGTTCTTCTTCCCGATGGTGACATCGAGCATGCTCTTGCCGTTCACCTGAATGCCTGCGGTGTACGACGCATTGAGTTCATTCGTCTTCTCCAGATACTGCGTGAGCGAGAGGAGCGAGAAGGCGGTCGATTGCGTGGTATCCCAGTGACCTTCGCTGCGGATCGCGAGGAGGTAGCGCACCACGTTGGGGATGATGACGTTTTCGGAGTCTATGTGCAGAAGAGCACGGAGAACGAGTGCCGTCGTCCGGTCATTGGTATTCATCAGGTAGCCGTAACGCGGTTCGTCGGTCTCCTCGAAGTGCGTCCCGCGTCCTTCCACCTTGGCGGTATTCAGAATGTCCTTCAGAAGATCCATCGCCTTGGCATCCGCCTTGGCATTCTGGTAGGCCATCGCGAGGAAGGCCTTGGCGAAGACCGGAAGCTTGATTCTCTCCTGATCGAGATTCTTCAAGAGGCTCACATCCACCGGTCCGGTTTCCGACAGACTCCAGAGGATCATTGCGCGGTTTGCGCGGTCGATGACTTCATCTGGATTTTTGGAGCGCAGCTGTTCCTCGAGATAGCTCCGTGCGCGTGCCATCATCGTGTCGTCGATGGCGTATCCGCTCACTTTGAGCTCCTGCAGCCCGAAGAGAATATATGCCGTGAGTGCGGGGGAGCTCTCGGGGCTCTCGGACCAGAAGCCGAATCCTCCATCGCCGCGCTGGAAGGTGGAGAGGCGCTGCATTCCTCCGACGATTTGATCTTCCAACGCTTTGTCATCTATCACGGAGAAGGCCTTGAATCCCTGGAGACGGCCGAGCGCAACCCTCGGCAATACCTGGCTGATGGTTTGCTCCGCACACCCGTACGGGAACTTCAGAAGGTAGTTGAGTCCTGTGGGGAGCGTGACGGCGAGCGTGGGGGCGATGGAGACCGTGAGGGTGCCGTCCTTGGCATCCTTCTCTGAGGGCACCAGCACCTTTTCCAGTGCGACCGTATCGGTCATGCCGGTGGTCGCCACCGATTGCGGCGATCCGTAGATTTCCACGGGGAATGATTCGGTGATCTCATCTCTGGCACTGCCATTCGTCGCAAGGAACCGGAGCGAGACTTTGTCCACGGAGCTGATGGTTACCGGGAACAGGAGCTTCTGCATGCCGCTCGTGGGGATCGTGACGGTTTGTGTCAGAGAGGAGATGGGAGAGAATCCGCTTCCAGATAGCGTTACGGTGAAGGTCTCGGTATTCGGCAGGAAGTTATGAACGATAGCACCGAGCTCCACACGATCTCCGCGGACGGCGAAGCGCGGCCGCACCGGCCGGACGATGACGTGCTTGGTGGAGATGACGGTTTTCTCCGCGGCGCCGAAGAGGTTGGCTTTCGTTCCGCCGATCGTCAGGAAGTGCCAGGTGGTCAGGTTATCTGGAAGGGTGAACGAGATGCTCGCTTCGCCCTTCTCATCCGTGATGATCGTCGGATTCCAGTAGGCGGTATCCTTGAAGTTTCCGCGGGCTTTGGCTTCCGCATCATCACCGCCTCCGCCCTTCGATCCCGGCTTGTACCGTTCGATGAGGTACTGCAGCATTTCTGCGGTGTAGATCCCCAGACCCCTTTCGCCATAGAAATCCTTCACCGGATCGGGGAGGCGAAATCCTGTGAGCGCCAAGAGGCTCATATCCACGACTCCGAGCGAAAGTTCTGCGCGGACGGGTTTGCCTGCGTAGTCCGTCGCATGGAGGGTGGCCTGTACTTTCTCTCCGGGCACGTACTGCTCTTTGTCGGTGACAATGCTGAGCGCAAGACGCTTGGTTTTCGTCTCGACTCCAAGCATCACATAGCCCATTTTGAACGCAGGCATGCCGGTATCGAGGCCGTTTGTATCAAAGGTCTCGCCGTCTCTCGGCTTGATGATGACGACGGAGACGAAGGCATTGGGGACGAGATCTGCGGTGATGGGTATCCGGATCGCCTGCGCTGCCGCTTCGATGGTGATCACCTGCTTCGTCATAATCTGCTCGCGCTCCACGGTGACGAGTGCCTTCACGTTTTTGCCTTGATAAGGGGACTTCACGAGGAGGACAGCCGTATCACCTATGGCGTACTCGGGCTTGTCTGCAATGACATCGATGCGGTCATTATTCTGATGCGGCCAGTTGTAGGCGGTGTCGGACCAGGCGTAGATCGACGTCGACGCTTTGGCTTCGCGTCCGGTACTGTCCTTCGCGCTCGCCGTGACCACGAATTCCCCTCCACGATCGACGAGGACACCCACATTGGCTTTGCCCTGATCATCGGTCGTAGCCGACACAGAGCGGACGAAGGTGTCTTCCGTCGTATTCTCGTAGTAGTACTCGCCATCCACGCCCTTCTTCTTCACCGTGTTCCACTTCCGCGAAGCGAGAGAGAGGGTGACGGAGATGTTCGGCAGTGGCTTGCCGTCCGGTGTCACCGTCAGCACGTTCATCGTCGCATTCTGGCCGGGCGAGACGACGTAGTCCTGGCTCTTGATTCCGACGTACACATCCGCCTTGTGGACGATGATATCGGCGCGGTTGCTCACCACCTGATTATTGGGATCGGTGATGTCCGCTTCGATCGTCAGAATCTGGCTCGAGCTTTCGTTCTTGAAGGACGCGGGGACGGAGATCTGGAGATTGCCCAGGGCATCCAACGTTCCTTCACCCTGTGCCACAATGTCCAATGCCGGACCGTACCCAACGCAGTTCCACCAGCACCATTGATCCTGCAATCCGAACGCATACCAACCGGTCGTCACTTTGTTGAAGGTGTAGTAGCTCTGCCGTGCGCGCCACGTCACTTTAGCTGCACTCATGGGGGCGCCGAAGTAGTAGCTTCCCTGGATGGTAGCGCGGACCGTATCGCCGTCGAAAATTTCCTCCTTCTCGGGGGTGACACTCACCTTATACTCCGGCTTGCGGTAAGCGAGGACTTGGAATGTCCCGCTCACGTTCATGCCCTCGATCAGGATGCCATTCATGTAGTAATCGCCCAGCGTGGCGTTGGCATCGATGGGGAAGGAATCCGAGAAGCTCCCCATGGGGGTGATGGGCAGGGTCTTCGAGTAGACCTGCGTGCCCTCTGTGTCATTCACGGTGATGGTAATGGTCTCATCCTCTGTGGGGAGTGAGAGCTTGCCGGTATTGTCGCGGAGCCGCACGATGCCCTTGAAGTTCACGGTATCGCCGGTGCGGTAGAGCGGTCGGTCGGTGTAGAGGACGGAGTGCGTGCGCTGTCGGAAATCATTGGGCGACCAGAAATCGGTATTCATGTTGAAGGCGTAGGGTTCGATGCCGTTCTTCCAGCTGCTGCCCACGAGCGAGAAATCCCCGTCCTTCTCGGCAGTCACCCAGAATTCCGGATCATAGCCGTTGTACCCCGTGACGAATTTGCTGAGCTCGATGTCGGATTCGAAGAATCCCTCACGGTCGGTCGTTCCGGTGATGAACGTGTTTCCGTTGAGGGCATGAACGCCGATAGCGGCATCGCTAACCGGTGCTCCTGTTTTGAGATCGAGAGCCCACACGAGAAGGCGGTTGCCGGAGTACTTGATGGTGAGCCCGATCTGGGTCAGGACGAAGTACTGGTTCTCCTCGTAGGGTTTATTGTCATAATTCATCACATCTGGAGCGATAGCGCGGAAGTGGTAGATGCCGGAACCGAGCGAGGCCCCGGCAGCCTCATTGAGATCGACGGAAGTCACGCCGATCTCGTTCTTCTTCAGCTTCGGCTTCACGGACCACTCTTTCAGGACGTCGGCATTCGTCGGCTGGTAACCGGTTGTGCCGTTCTCCCGTGACCGGATGATCAGGAAATCCTTGAGGGAGAGTTTGGAGAGCGTCAGATTCACGTTCGAAGCATTCACGGTGTGCATTCTGTACACGGGTGGTTTGTCCTTCTCGAAGACACCGAATGTTCCCTTGGATTCCAGATACATGTTGGGCTGGATCGCGGGCGTTTCCACGGTGAAGGTCTGGGGCTTCTGCAGATGCTGTCCAAAGGTATCGGCGATACCGGTTCCGACAGTGACCGTGTAGGTCGTACTTGGTTTCAACGTGGGATAGGCGGTGACGCGCTTTTCCTCTGTCCATGGTTCTACACTCCATTCGAGATCATTCCATCCCTCTACACTCGGCGAAATACTGATTTGTTTATTGATCGAACCGCTCGCGACGGGATTGGTAAACTCGACGAAGAAGGTCGCTCCCTGAATGCTTGCAGAAGTTGCCTCCATTACTCCAACGGTCTGGAAATTCAGGGTGAATCCTGAGCTGCTCTCCAGTTCCCCTGCGGCGCCACGGACCCCGGGGAGAACCTTCACGGTGTAATTGGAGACGAATTGCAGCGGAGAGGCGGGAACGACGATGAGGGTGGTGTGATCGGGGACGGTATTGCCCTTTACTTCCTTTGTGCCGAATGTAACAGAAGAGTGCAGGTCTTCGACCTGCGAACCTGCGACCTGCGGAGATGAGCCCTGACTGGACGATGCCGATGTGTCCGGAGCAGGAATATTCGTTGGGCTTGGGCTGCGGAACAATTGGATCATGGGTTTCGCCGTTGCCGGATCCATCTCCTGATTGAAGGTCAGAGAGATTTCCGTCGTCGGTCCTGCGAGGACGAATCCTTCGAGGGGAGTTGTGGAGAGGACGAGCGGCCGGATGGTCTCGAATGTCCAGGAGAAATCCTCCTCCGTCTGGTCGCCTGCTACCGTCGTGATGCCCTTCGGCACATGGACGGTGTAGCGGGTGGAGGGAATCAGTGGGGAGGTTGGGACGAATTCCGCGGCAACCGTACTGAGCCAGCGCCACCGGCCGAGGGTCTCGGGGCTGATGGTCACCGGCCACTTTCCCATGCGAGCAGCGGCTGCATCACCCTGGATCTGTGTGAGCGGAACAATCGGACGATCGAAGACGATCGCGACGGTGGCATTTGCCGGGACATCGGTGGACGTAGCCGGGAAGTGCGCAGCGACTTTCGCTGGTCCGGCGACCACGAAGGTGAAGTCGAGATCGCGTCCCAGGAGTGCTCCGTCGGCTTTCTTCGCCTGACCTTTCAAGTGGAAGGCGTAGCTCTGCCCGGGCTTGAGCTTGGCTGCGGGCGTGAAGGTGAGCGTCTCATTGTCCCATGCCCACGTTCCGGAGAGTCCATCGGGAGTTTGGAGAAATTCCTGCGCACTCGCATGGTCCATGAGGGCCGGGAAGCTGAAGTGCAGGGTCGATCCTACCGAGACTTTCTGCCGCTGCGCGAAGTCTGAGAGCTGTTGGCTCCCCGGGAAGCGCAGTGTGCCCGTGATGCCCAGCCCCACGATGGCGATGGCCAGCACGATGACGAGGGCAGAGACGAATGGTCGGCGGAGGAAGATATTCGTTGAGGTATTCTTGGGGTCGTTCATAGGAGAGCGGGGGAGGGTAAGAGCATCCTACTCGAAAACTTCGCAGGATGTGAATATCCAGCGGAGATTCGTTTCGTTAACCGGCGGTTTAAACCGCCGGTTAACGAAACGACGATGCTCATTCTCCCATCTGCTTCAAAGCTGAAGTCGCCTGTGCATTCCCCGGATCGTATTTCAAAATTTCCTGAAATTGTGTGATGGCGTCCTGCGGGCGATGATCGTTGTAGAGGAGGAGAGCGAGATTGATCCGCGCTGCGGAATAGGTCGATTCGATGGCGATAGCTTCCTGATAAGCATCTTCAGCCTCTACCATTCGGTTCTGTTTCTCGAGAGCGACTGCGAGATTGAACTGTGCCTGCGGGAAAAAAGGATTGATGGCCAGGGCTTCGCGGTAGGCGGTGATGCCTTCGTCCAGCCGGTTCTCGGCAATGAGGAGTGCGCCGAGGTTGAGACGGGCAGCGGCGAATGTCGGAGCGTCAGCGATGGCTTTGCGGAAAGCATCCTCTGCATCGCTGCTCCGGCCTTCCTGCTGCGCGATGATCCCCAGGCTCAGGAGTGCGTACGGATTCTCCGGGTTGAGCGCGATGGCTTGAGAGAGTGTCGCTTTCGCCTGCGTCAGATTTCCCTGACTGCGTTGCAGGGAGGCGATATTTGCGAGGGTCTTGGATTGCGCATGGTTCAGTGCGGTTCCGCTGCGTCCTTCGTTTTCCATGATCTGCAGGGCATGCGTATAACTTTCGAGCGCCTTGGTTTCCTCCCCCTCCGTTCGCCAGAAATTACCGAGGTTATTTTCCGCGACGTACGACTCCGGATACAGTGCGAGGACATTGCCGAAGAGGGATGGGCTATCTCTCCAGAGGAGGGATTGCCGGAATGCACCGATCGCCATTAAGCCGATAATGATCATGCCTCCGATTGCGAAAGTCTTCCTGCGCTTTGGAAACTGCTGAGCGCACAGCGCAGCGATGAGACCGATGAGGAAGATGATGCCGATGGAGGGGATGTAGGCGTAGCGGTCTGATGCGAAGTACAGGAAGTCACCTTTGGCGAAGTTCCCCAGCGTGGGCGAAACCGTCACGAGGAAGAAGGCTATTGCAAAGAATATTTCACATGTCCACTTGAGGCTCAGGAGAGCGAAGACGATTAGCGCGCAGAAGAGAAGGAAAGGAATGAGAATGTCCAGCCGTGCGAGCGTCACTTCGCCTGAAAAGGGATACAGCACAGAGAGATGAATCGGCAGAAAAATCTTCTCAAGGTAGAAGACGGCGCTTCGGGGAGCCATGAGGATTTTCTCCTGAAGCGTCGAGGATCCGAGTACGCCCACTTTGCCGATCCATGCGATGATGCCGAAGAGGACGGTGAGAGCGGCGTACGGGATTTTCTCGGTGAGCATATTCCAGCTCCACCTCCTCCCTTCACGGAAATCGATCAGCAGCAGGACGACGGGGAGCGTGAGGACGGTGACCTTCGCGAGGAGGCCGAGGATCAATGCGATAAGACTCAGAATGTACGTTCCTTTCTTTCCCCCTACTCTCCAGCGCAGATAAAAGATGATGCTCCCGAGGAAGAAGAACGTGGACACGACATCCTTCCGCGCACTCGCCCACGCGACGGCTTCGGTATGCAGCGGGTGGACGAGGAAGAGGAGGCCGCAGAACAGAGGACAGAGGACTAAGGACAGAGGACTAAGGACAAAGGAGTCAGGATTGCGGTAATCAGGTTGCAGGATTTTCCGAAGTAGAAGGAAAGCAAGCCACGCAACAAGCAACGCATTGCCGATGTGCCAGAGCAAATTCTGAATGTGGTAGATCGTGGGATGTGCACCGCTGATGAGATAATCGATCTGGTAGGTGAAGAAGGTGAGAGGAATGTAGAGCTCCGGATCGTACGTCGTGAAAATGGTCTTGAGCGTGTGCGGTGTGATGCCGCGGATCGCGGGATTTTCATAGATCAGGAGCCCGTCGTCCCAGCGGACGAAGGCATTGGAGAGTGATGCTCCGTAGACGAGCAGCGCGAGGGCCGCGAAGCCTGCTATGGTCCAGAGGATGGTGGAACGTTTCACGGGGGTACTGTAGCTGGTTAGCTTCTTAGGTTGTAGCTGGTTAGCTTCTACGTGTGTAGTTATTCAGCATTATTTGGACAACAAAAAGGGAAGAGCATGAGTGAAAGTGCATGTGGGAAACCTAAAAAGCTAATCAGCTATTCTCCGCATCTGCTTCCTCACCACTATCAGCAAAGCTCCTGCCGCCGCGAACACCACCACCCACTCCGTCGGACCCGTGCTCGGTTCTCGTAATGGCTGAACGCTGCGGATCGGGGCTCCGCTGTGCAGTGTTTCTTTGGTTGCAGTCTTCGCTCCTGCTGAAGTGCTCTTTCCGGTATTCGCCTTCGCGGTGCCGACGGTGTAGGGGTTGGTGGGGAGCTGGGTATTGGCAGTCTTTTGCTTCGGAACTTGTGCATTGTTCGTGATGGACGCACTGCTCTCCGGAGTTCCAGTATTTGCGGCAGAGGTCTTCTGAAGGACTGCGGAACCTGTCACGGAGGAGCTCTGTTGATTTGCCGGAGGTGCGGCGAACGGATCGGCGCTGCCCGATCCGATGGGGATATCCGCTATGGAGGCAGCCGGATCTTCCGTCGGCGAAGAGGAGGAGGTCGCGGAGTCTGTCGATGGTAATGCGGCACGGAGCGCTTCGGCGAAAGTGGATCCTTTAGTGTCGGCTGCTGATTCCACTGGGGTTTTCTTTGCGAGCGAAGAATTCTTCGTGTTTTGGAAAGGCAGGCCATCGGATCCCGCGAACACCGCGAAGCCGATGCTGGCAGCCAGCAGGATTCCGGTGATGGCTGCAGGTTGCCGCGAGAGGGAGCGCTTGGGATGTGCAGGAGGGGTAATCGTCGTCGGGGAACGCACCGATGCAGGAAGAGATTCCTCCATGATGCGCACGGGGACGGCTTGGGCTTTCTTGCCTTGAGCATCGCCATCCGTCGTTTGCCAATGAGGATGGATCGGACTCATGAGTGGAGGGTATCGGGCAGCTGACGGAGTGCGATGATCTGTCGCCTCGATGCGAGGATCGTTCCGGCGACAGCTGCGAGGAGGAGGATGAGCGCGAGGTCGGACGATGCCCCCGTTTCGCCCGAGACGGTTGTGCCCTGCTTGTCCGAGACGATGCGGCCGGTGAGCGGAGAGGTGGAGCTCTTGGGATTGCCTACTTCGATGGCGACTTCTTGGCTGAAGGCAGATTCTTCATTGCCCGCATTGAGCGCCCGGATCGCGAAGTAGTAGGTCACTTTTTCCGGCAGGGCGTGCAGTGCGTAGTCTGTTGCGGAGGAGGTGACGGTGCGGCGCTGGATGTACCGTCCCGACGTCGTTCCGTAGTAGATGGTGTAGGCTTTTAGCTGGGCGGAGGGGAGGGGATCCCAGGCGAGAGCGACGGTGCTGCCCTGTGTGGTGAGCCGGAGATTCTGGATTTGTAATGTGGTGAAGGACGTGCGCGTCGGTTGCCCTGCCGGACTGGAGCTCCTGGCTGAGCTCATACTACAGAGACCATTTGTACAGCTGCCCTTCAGACACTGATTGCCGGTGAGGCAGGCACCACCTTCGGGGATTTTGATCACATCCCCACGACAGACACTCTGCGTGCAGAGTGCGCTCCGACAGTCACTGTTCTTCGCGCAGACGGATCCGTCGGGAAGGAGTGCCGCGGCGGTAGAGTGTGAAGAGGACGAAGCTGCAGTCTCTTTTGCACAGAGGGAAGAGCAGAGGTCTCCGGGAAAAAGATTGCCGTCGTCACATTCTTCACCTGTCTCGATGATCCCATTACCGCAGACGGCTACGATCGCGGTGCCGGTAGTCGATGATGGCGAAGAAGCCGCAGGTGTGTTCATGGCAAGCGGTAATGGGTTCGGAACGAAATCGGAGATTCCTCCTTCCGCATTCTGCTGAGAAGAGGATGCAATCGGAGCAGTGGGGTGCTCGCTGTCGAATATGAGGAGGAGAGCTCCGGGCATCTGGAGCTCCACACCTTCATTCTCGGTGGGAGTCTTCTTCACGACCAGTGTGGTGTGCCCATCCAGCTTCACATCGAAGAAGCTGAGGACGTCCGGTCCGGCGCTCTCTGGGATCGCCTTCACGCGCATTTTGATCCGAGCGACGATCACTTCTTTTACCCACGGTTCTTGGCCGGTCGTTGCACTGTCTTCTAGGACGATGAATCCATCGGTCTGCGAAAAGATATTCGTGCCCGGGGTCGGGATGGGGAGCACGGGTTCGATAGATATCCCTTCAAGTATGGAGGGATTGTAGGCAATCCATGCTCTCGCCTGAACGATATTGCGGAGAGTCGGGTTCTGGATTACCAGATCCATATCCAGCACATCGTCCACCTTCAGAGCAGGAGTCTTCTGTGTCTGCGGATCGGCTACTTCGAATGTGGGACACGGCTGAACATCATTGTTGGAGGATGCTTCGCAATGCGGACGCAGGAACATGCCCATGGAAGATGGTGCCGCAGCTTGCAGAGTAGGAGCTGCCAGCATCCCGATGACGAGAAGTGCGGGGAGCAAGATCGCGAGCCGGGACCTTCGGGGGAGGGCGAGGGAGGGGGTCATGAGAGGAAGGGGCCGTGTTCGGTCAGGGAATGCTGCGGAGGATCCGCAGGGCGTCATCGACTGTGAGCCGGCCATTCCCATCGGGATCGGCCTGCAGCTGGGCGGGCGTGGCGACCTTGTAGCCCTGGACGATCTCCAGGACTTCGATCGCATCCCGCGCATCGATGACTCCATCCCCGTTCAGGTCTCCTGCATGGATCGGTGAACCTGCCTCGATGAGTGTGATCGGGCGAACGTCACCGGCGGATTCGATACCGACGACGAAGGATGCCGCGACGCACAGACTCGCGAGGAGGCCGATGCGCAGGAACTGCCGCGAACGAGTGGAGAGATGTGTGTGCATTTCTCTCCAGAATAGCACAAATCGGGTTTTGGCTCCATTGAGGGGGATGGACTGAAATATCATTCTGGTGTTTTATATATATAAATATCATATTTTTGATCGATTATTGCCGATTTTTTGATTTGCGAATTGCGATTTTTGCAACCAATCGCCATTCGCAAATCTACCAATCGCAAATGCAGTAATAATTCGCTCTTCCGCTCCATACTATTCTCCATCAGGATATCCCCGTGCCTTCCCCCAATCTCTTCGTCTTCACCGGTGAGAACTCCTGGGCCATGCAGCAGGAGCTCCATCGTTGGACGAAGGAATTTCGCGAGAAGCACGGCGAGGAGAATCTTCTGCGCATTGAAGTACGCTGGGCAACAGTTTCTTCCCTCTGCGACAGTATCGCGACAGCGCCGTTCATCGCTTCTCGCAGGCTCGTGGTCTTCGACGGTATTCCCTTCGCTGTGACCAAGAAGGATGAGGATGATGATCAGGATGACGGGAGCGGCAAGGATGATGCACGCGAAGCGATGGCCACCGTCCTCCGGTCTCAGCACCCCGATGTCATTCTGCTCTTCGCCGCGCCCAAGCCGGATAAGCGATTGTCGGTTGTGAAGGATCTCCTGAAGGTCGCGACGGTGAAGGATTTCCCTCCTCTTGTCGGTGAACCGTTGCGACGATGGATGCGCGAGGAACTCGCTCGATCTTCTGCCTCCATTGCCGAGGATGCCCTTTCTTTGTTGATCGATTACGTTGGAGAGGACCAGATGCCGATGGCACAGGAATTGCAGAAGCTCTCCCTTTTTGCCTCCGGTCGGCAGATCACGCGTCAGGACATCGAGACCCTCGTCTTGCCTTCTGCCGAGCGCAACAGCTGGACATTGACCAATCTCCTGCTGGAAGGACACACGCAGGAAGCTATCCGCTTCACCAGGGGTCTTTTGGAGCGCGGTGAGAATCCGCAGAAGATCTGGAATGCCAATATTCTCTGGCTGATTACCAATCTCGTCGCTATTGCCGCTGCCGTACAGGACGGCCTGCATTCTCCCGATGCCATCGCCAGTGCGCTCGATATCAAGCCTGGGACGGTGCGCTTTCTCCTTCCGCTCGCTCGCCGCTGCTCTGCCGCCAGTCTCTCGCGCCTCCTCGATCGCATCGTCGATATGGATATCGGGCTGAAGACGGGTGGATACCGCGCGACGGCCGAATCGGTGCAGGAGCTGGAAGTGCTGATCGATCGGAGTTTGCTGTGTATCGGGGAGGCGGCGGGGGGATGATGTCTATTAAAAAATCTAACAACATCATGAACATTCGGCCTTTCATTCAATCAGAGTAAACCGGAGCGTTTACTTATGTCCTCTCCACCCGCAGGGGGAGAGAGCCTGCCCTGAGCTTGCCGAAGGGGTAGGGTGAGGGGTG
>JBAWYM010000028.1:0-23540 GCA_037143575.1 Candidatus Peregrinibacteria bacterium
ATCTTTCCCTACTCAAATCATGATTGTTTCACCAACCAAAAAAGTTACCAGAGCCTACAATCCTTTTAATCAAGGTTCAAACAGGGGGGTGTCGAAGGGCTTCGCATTGCAATAATCCCGCACATAGACAGTTCCCATTGCCCGAAAATCTGTTGAATCTCCTCCCAATCAGTCCTATAATAGTACCGAATTCAGTACCATATTCCACACCATCCTATGGACACTATCACCATGCAAATGCTGAAATCCCGTGGAGCGAAAGCTATTCCCGATGACCGGACGGTGTACCTCATTGTGAATTCCAAAGTGAAGTCTGCTCTCGTGCCCCCCGATCAGCTCGAAGTGCTCATCGAGGCATTCGAGGAACTGGAAGATCTGCGGGCGATTGAGGAGACGAAAAATGATCCGCTCCTCACATGGGATGAAGTCTTTCCGGAAGACAAGAAATGACGTACGCCGTTCTCTTCAGACGAGCTGCCAAGAAGGCACTGGAGCGTCTTTCGCAGATTCCGCGTCAGAGAATCAAGGAAGCGATTCGTGGTTTGCAGAATATTCCCATTCCCGTCGGATGCAGGCAATTGCATACCGAAGAGGGAAAGTACTACCGCATTCGTGTCGGCCAGTACCGGGTCATCTACGAAGTGGCGCACGAAATTCGCATTGTTACCGTCATGCGTGTTGGGCACCGGAGGAAGGTGTATCGAGGACTGTGAGACCTTGATTAAAAGGATTTTTTTGGATGACCTTGATTGCTCTTGTAGAATTCATCATCAAGAGAATCCTTCCAATCCATTTAATCAAGGTCGAGCTTTTTCCCTCTCCAAAAACATCCTCGCCAATCTCAATACCTCAAACGAATACCGACCCTCGAAGACTTCGAACACCGGTACCAGCCGACCGTCTTCGGATGAGGCGAAGGCTTTGCGGATTTCCTCGAACGCTTCCGGTGGAGGTTTCAGATGATCGATGGTGAGCTGCACTTTGGCCGCGAGGAGCTTCTCGATGTGCTGGACGATGGTGCCCGGGCTGAGGTTTCTCCGCTTCGCGATATCTTCTACGGACATTTTGCGTTCGACGAGCTGCTTGGTTTCTTCGTACGTGGAATCCGATCGCAGGACATTGCGAACGGTGCGCCGTCGCCGTGCCGAAGCATCCGCAGCGAGACGCCGCTCGGGAAGGTTCTTTTCTTTCGCATAGGCGATGATCACCTGCAGAAACGCTTCGCCGTACGACTGCATCTTCGCTTCGGATACCCCCGATATCTTTTTGAACGATTCGGGGCTCTGCGGCAGGATGAAGGCCATTTCTTTGAGAGGCCGGTCCGGGAAGACGACGAATGCCGCGACCTGTTCCCGGAGGGCAATTTCCCTGCGGACGGTGCGCAATTTCTCGAAGAGCTCCGTCTCGTACGCCAGCTCCAGCGGTTCGTCCCTGTGGGCGATCGTCGCTTGCATCACGGGCTGCGGCAGCTGGATGGCCGTGCGGTTCTTCAAAAGATTTCTCCCTTCCTCCGTCACGAGCAAAATGGGGTAACGTCCTTCCGCTTTGCGGATCATCTCCCGCTCGATGAGCGAATCGATGTAATCCCGCAGCGCTTCATCCTGTTCTTCCTTCGCAATCCCGAAGACGGAGAGTCGATCATGCCCGAGCTCCTGACTGCGTTTCGTCGAATGTCCCCGAAGGACTTCGACAATGTGCGCCATGCCGAAGCGCTCGCCGGTACGGATGATTGCCGAGAGGATCTTCTGGGCAATCGTTGTCGCATCGATGAGCTTGGGAGCTTTCAAGCAGTGATCGCAGCCGCTGCAGGGAATCTGCTCGTAGCGTTCACCGAAGTATCCGAGGAGCATTTTGCGTCGGCATGCGCGCTTCTCGGCGTATCCGATCATCGCTTGGAGCTTCTTCAGTGCATGATCCCGCTCCGTCGCATCCTCGATTTGATCGATAAAGTGACGATGCAGGGCGACGTCGCCGGGGGAGTAGAAGAGAATGCAGTCCGCCGGTAAGCCGTCTCTGCCTGCTCGTCCCGTTTCCTGATAATACCCTTCGATGTGCTTGGGCAGATCGTAGTGGATCACAGCGCGGACGTCGGGCTTGTCGATGCCCATGCCGAAGGCGATGGTCGCGGCGATCACGGAGATTTCGTCACGGATGAATTTCTCTTGCGTCTGTTGCCGGAGGGCGGCTTCCAGACCCGCATGGTAGGGGAGAGCCGTGACCCCTTCCTCCTTCAGATCGATCGACAGCTCTTCGGTTTCCTTCCGGGTGGTGCAGTAGATGATCACGGATTGCCCGGCGTACTTTTGCAGAGTCATCAGCAGAAGGTCGAATGCCTGGCGCTTGGGGGCGACGTGGTAGCGCAGATTCGGCCGGTCGAAGCTCGCGATGAAGCGGGGAGCATCCTTCAAATGTAATTGTTCGACGATATCTTCACGCACTTTCTCCGTCGCGGTAGCCGTGAGCGCCATGCAAGGGACGGCCGGAAATTCCTCCCGCAGTGCATGAAGGTTGCGGTAGTCGGGACGAAAGTCGTGTCCCCATTCCGAGATGCAATGCGCCTCATCCACGGCGATCAGGCTCACGTTCAGGGAATGCAGGTACTGTCGAAACCGCGTCACTGCGAGGCGTTCCGGTGCCAGATAGAGGAGCTTGATTTCTCCTTTCTGCGCCGCTGCTTCGATGCGTGATTGTTCGCTCGCACTCAAGCTGCTATTCAAAAATTCCGCTGCCACACCGTTGGCCTTGAGTCCGTCCACCTGATCCTTCATGAGCGAGATCAAGGGCGAGATGACGAGGGTGATGCCCGGAAGCTTGAGCGCCGGAATCTGGAAGCAGAGGGATTTACCTCCGCCGGTCGGGAGGATGACAAGGCTGTCTTTTCCGCTGAGCGCAGTTGCGATGATTTCCGCCTGATGCGGGCGGAACTGTTCGTAGCCGAAGCGGGATTTGAGGAGGGAGAGGAGATCTGGAGAAGCAGTGGATTCCATGCAGGAAGAATACAGGTATGTTTGTGAGCGCTGTATTCGATTTTTCGGAAAATAATCGTCGATGCTGGTTTTGCTCTTGAGTAAGCCACTGGATCAGTTCCATGGAGGCATGGAACAGGCGGGAATCTCTTGATTGTGGATTTTGGCAGACTGTATTCGAAAAGACCCCTGGCAGGCGTTAGTGTCCTGCGAGGGCTCTTTTCATATTGTGACTGCATTGTACTGACGGCTTGATTCGGCATCAATATTTCCGTGGAGGATTCTACCGTGAGCCACTTTTTGAGCGGTTTGGCCTTGGGAGATGGAACGGATTGCACGATCCGGAAACATCCCTCGGTATTCGCACAATCCGTTTCCCGCATTTTTCCGTTCGGTGCCGGCAATTTCAACTCGTGACAGAATGTCACGACTTCACCTCCGTTTCTTCGCCTTCTTTCCTTCGGTCGCTCGTCGACGTATTTCCTCCTTGAATGCGGCGTAATGCTTTTGGATGCGCTGTGTGTATGCGTCATCGAGGATGAATTTGTGAAAGGCGGCGAAGGCCAGAGGCGCGTACTCGGATTGCACTTGCATCGATTCCAATGCTGTGCCGGTCATCTGCTTCCCGATCTTGCTGTCGCCGTGCATCCACTTCGTATAGAACCCCGCAGTCTCCCATCCGTAACCGATCGTCGCCAGATGCCGACCTTCCAGTGCTCCTTCGATACAGAACACATTGATGAATGTACGACGACAATCGCATTTTTGGTCGCTGCAGTAACTGTCGATGAAACAGTAGATGCCTTCCGGCAAGCCGCCAGTTTCCTGCAAGATCACCAATTGACGTGTTTCCTTCTCTGCGAGTGCAAAGAGAACTGTGTGCAAGGGGATGAATTCCATGGCAGCATTATAGGATGAGCTCTGATGCGTTGACCATGATATTTTTGGCTCTTCGCGCGGGAAGGAATCCCGCTCCCAAAACAAAGAACCCCGCTCTTCTAAAGCCCCCGATCTTCTCTTGATAATTTCGGTATACTTCCCCCGTGTCCCGTCTCTCCGCTGTTATTCTTTCCGGCTTCCTTCTCCTCCTTCCCATCGCGGGCAGGGCAGCTACGGAGACCCTGCGGCTTTCGGATACGGCAGAGCAGCAGCAGTGGCGACCGGCGGGATTGTCCGGGATCAGCTATCCGCAGGAGGGCATCCGCATTCAGACTCCTGTGCGGGGGACGATCGTGCGGCCTTTGCAGCCCTCCGATAGTATCGATCAATTGGTCCTGACGTACGCGAGTCTCCGTCCGGTGGATTTTTCTTTCGCGTGGCATAAGAAGGGGAAGAATGCGAATGATTTTTACCAGCTTCCGCTCTCCCTCAAAGCGAGCGAGTCCCTCACGACGTTTACCTTGGATCTGAGCGCGTTGGGCAATTGGGACGGTCGTCCGGATGTCATCGGTTTCCAGTTCCCTGCCGGTATCGATATCATCCTTTCTCAGATGGATCTCACGGGATTGCCCTTGTCCCAGAAGATCACTTCCGCATTCCGCTGTGTTTGGACATTCGAAGGATTCACGTCGCACTCCATCAATTTCTTCTGGGGTCCGCTGCTCTGCTACTCTCCGGTCGCGCTGGAAACGTTGTTCCAGAATGCCCCTCCCCGTGCGCAGTCCGCGATGCGCCTGATTTACGCGGTCCTCATCCTCGGAGCGGCGTTCTTCGCAGTGCTGTGGTGGCAATTGAAGGATCGGTCTCGTCGTCAGATTCTTCGGCGTTTCCTATTGCTCTCTCTTCTTCTCTGGGTTTTTCTGGATCTGCGGATGAGCACAGAGCTTCTGACGGGTTGGAAAGGGGACTTCGTGATGTTTCTCAATCAACCGGTGGGTCGCAGGGTCTTTAGGAATCTGGATTTCTTTCCGGATTTCACGGAAGCGGCACGTCCTGTTCTCGTCGATCAGCAGCACTACGTTCTCCTCACTCCCACACCTCTTCTCTTCAATAACTTCAGCCGATACGTGACCTTCCCCAGCTCTCCGGTCACTCCGGAGAATGGTTCCGGGGCTATGATCTGGCTCGTCTACAATCGTCCCGATCTTTCGATCAGTGCCGAAGGGCGCATCGTTCGTGACGGTCAGCCGATTTCTCCCCCGGGGAAAGTGACCCATGAGTTTATGAAGGGGACGTACTTCTTCCGGGTGACTCCGGTTTCCACTGTGAAGCAATGATTCTCCTCTGGCTCCCCATCGGCCTCATTCTTCCCACGCTCGCCGGCTGGTTCCTCATGAGGATCCTCGAAGGGGGAACGCCGGTATTGGGGATGGCGGAGCGCATCGCTCTCTCCTTTCTCCTCGGGCTCACCTTCACGATTTTTCTGATGTTCCTCCTGCAGATCGCCGGGCTCTCGTTTTTTACCAGACTTGGTATCGTCTCATCGCAGAGCGCGATCACCGTTGTCCTCGGAACTGTTGCGCTCTTCCTTCGATCGGGCAACCGCGCTTCCGCTATTGCGTCACAAGAACAGGAGGAACCTCTTAAAAATTGCCAATTTGTCAAATGTCATGGTTCGATCCTTCGTCCCGGCTCAGGACAGGCTCGGCTCACCATGACATGCTTAAGAGTTTTTCAAAGGTTCCAGGAGAATTTCCAGCCATTGCAGCGGAAGTTTTCCTTCGTCACCGGTTTTCTCCTTCTGGCTGCACTTCTCACAGTTTTGAAGATTGTTGTCGGAGGATCTATCCTTCTCTCCACTCCCTCGTTCTTCGACGACACCCTCAAGAATTGGAATCTGCGCGGGAAGGCCTTTGTGCAGCATCAGGCATTTACCCTTGCTATGGATCCGTACGAGCCGACGGCTGTGGGAGATCTCAGCTCCTATCCCCCGACGGTCTCCATGGTGAAAGCCACTATCGCCACTCTTGCCGGAGAGTGGAATGAGCCGCTCGTGAATGGCATTCATCTCTTCTGGTTCATCGCTCTGCTCCTGCTCCTGTACGGGTGGCTGCGGAGGTTTGCGTCGCTTCCCTGGGCTGTCTTCGGTGTGTATCTGCTCGCGAGTCTGCCGCTCGTCCTCTTTCATGGAGTGAATGCCTACGCCGAGATTTTCCTTGCGGGGCACCTCTTCGCGTCGGTCGGTCTTCTGGTTTCGGGTGTGGCCGAAGAAGACGCATCGCGACGTGCAGCATTCTTTCGGCTCAGTGCGTTTGCGACGGGGCTCCTCGTTTTTACCAAGAACGAAGCCCTTCTCCTCCATCTTCCCGTCATCAGCATTACGCTCGCTGGAAGTCTATGGTTCGTCTGGAAGCAATCGCGCATGACGCCTCGCGAAATCCGCAATATTCTCGCATGGTATAGCGGTTTCTTCCTCCTGATCGCGCTGCCGTGGCTGATGTTCAAATGGTCACACGGTCTCACCTTCGGCAATGCCAAGGCTGTGGGCGATATGGCGATCGGTTGGCAGCCGAAGGCAGTATCCGCTTTGCTCGTGAATACGTTCTTCGAGGGAAACTGGCACCTACTCTTCCCTCTTTTCTTCCTGCTCCTCCTCTTCCTTCGTCGCTCTGCATTCTCGCGTCCTCTCGTGCCACTAATCGGATTCATTCTGCTGATTCTAGGGCTGCAGACAGGGCTCTTCCTCTTCACCTCCCTCTCGACCGAAGCGGTGATGCAGACAGGGAGCTCGAGGGGATTTTTGCAAGTGGTTCCCCTTGTGGTTTTGGCTACGGTGATGCTGGTAAGGGATGTTTTTGAGCGGAATGACCAATGACCAAGCCTGTGGTGAGCCGGGACGAATCACGCCAATGACCAGGGAATGACCAATGTCACCAATTTCCAAGGTCAATCTTTGAATTTGTGGCTTGGATATTGGTACTTCCTTGGTCATTGGGATTTGGTGCTTGGTCATTTGCCATTCGTCCACCCTGTACGTCTGACCCCCACTTCGCTACTCTTGAACTACTATGCCTTCCTACGCCGCTTTCCTCGGTCATCAACCTGCCATCTCCACAGCGGAGCTCTCCGCTGTCGTGCCGGGATTCACTCTCGAACGTATTGTGCGAGATTCCGTGGCCCTGTTCCAGAGTACTGCCGAACTCGATGATGCCTTCTTCCAGAACCTCGGCGGTACGATCATCCTGGCGCGCAAGCTCACGGATGACGTAGTCACGCTAGAGGATGTCCCGTCGATGCTGCTTCCGGAGCTCAAGGAAGCCCGCAAGGGGAAGGTGACCTTCGCACTGCGCACTCTCAATCTTCCCAAGGGAGCTATCCGCACGCTCTACCGCAAATGCAAAGATGCGATTCGCTCGTCCGGCCGGCCCTGCCGCTATGTCGGTGGTGACCGCGAACCGGCTGCAGTTGTGCTGCTCCGCGATGCCGGACTCCTCGATGGCAAACACGGATGTGAGCTCGTCGTGATCTTGGAGGAGGAGAGTCTGTGGGTGGGACGCACCATCGCCGCGCAGAATGTGACCGCCTATGTGAAGCGCGATATCGGCAAGCCAGTGCGCGATACGACGGTGGGGCTCCTGCCGCCCAAGCTGGCGCAGATCCTGCTCAACTTCGGTGATTGGATGGCCCATGGGTGCATCACTGCGACTCCAGAGCCTTCGAAGAAAGCCAAGAAACCCGAACCTCTCACGGTTCTCGATCCCTTCTGTGGAACTGGCGTGATTCCCATGGAGTGCCTCGTGCGAGGGTGGAATGTCATTGCTTCGGACCTCATGCTCAAGGCGGTGAATGGCTGTGCGAAAAACATCGAATGGCTGCGCAAGGAATTCAAGATTCTCAAGAAGGATGTCTCCGCGGAGATCTCCAAGCAGGATGCCCTCAAGCCCTTCACCTTCAAGCAGCTTCCAGATGTCATCGTCTCCGAGACCTCCCTGGGGCCTTCCCTGGAAGGTCGTCCCACGCAGAAGGATGCCGGCAAGATGAAGACGGAGAGCGAGCGGCTAGAGGCGGCGTTCATCGAGAACTGTGCCGCCACGCTCCCGGGTGTGCCGCTCGTGATCACCTGGCCCTTCTGGAAGATCAAGAACGATACGATCCTCCTAGAGAAGGCGTGGGATGCCGCCCACGCGGCAGGGTATATCGCGACTCTTCCCCCGGGGATCGAGCCGAGCAAGCCCGGCCGCCTTTCGCTTCTGTACCGCCGTCCGGACCAGTTCGTGGGGCGGGAGATCGTGCTGCTGATCCCGCGGAAGCGTAAATAGCCCCAGCGCAGGGCTTGTCTTGAGATTCGAAGGATTCTTCCTGCGGGAATGGAGGATCGCCTTTCGAAATCTCCAGAAAGGCCGAATTTCCCCTACCATTCCTTCCGGATTTCTCCCTATAATGCCGCCGCGTTCTTTGGCTGATCTGATTATACGGTTGGGATTGTCTATCCATGAGTTGTTCCCCTGCCCGCCCCGCGAAGTTCTTGGAACGAAGTGGGGCCTGCCCCGCGAAGCCCCGAAGGGCGTAGTGGGGTAGCTCACTGTCCGTCCTTTCTTTTCCATCGACACGTTCCCCTGTAGCTCAATGGTAGAGCATCTCGCTGTTAACGAGAGGGTTGCTGGTTCGAGTCCAGCCGGGGGAGCCATTCTCTGAACATCTGATCTATGATAGAATATCAGTGATTATTTCGTGTCTTCTTCACCAACATACACATGCTCTCCAGTGCAGCACTCATTGATTTGAAAGGCAGAACCGCCATCGTCACCGGGGGTGCGATGGGAATCGGGCTTGGGATTGTCTATCGTCTGACGGAAGCCGGCGCCAATGTCGTCATCGCCGATATCAATGCGGAGGTCGGCAATGCGGCGGTGAAGGAATTGAACGAGCAAGGCTTCAAGACTGCTTTCGTGAAGACGGATGTCTCTAGCGAAAAGGATGTGCAGGCGGCTGTCGCCTTCGCGCTGAAGACGTACGGCGGCGTGGAAATTCTCATCAATAACGCCGGCATCTATCCGATCGTTCCCGTGATGCAGATGAGCACAGAGACCTTCGAAAAAATTCTCGCGGTGAATCTGAAGAGCGTCTTCCTCTTCACCAAGGCCGTTGCCGAGGTGATGATTGCGCAGGGTCGCGGCGGCAAAATCATCAATGTGACATCCGTCGATGCGCTCCATCCGTCATCCGTCGGACTCGCAGTCTACGATGCCTCCAAGCACGGGCTCTGGGGATTTACCAAGAACACGGCTCTGGAGCTCGCTCCCCACAATATCCAAGTGAACGCACTCGCCCCGGGCGGGATTGCCACTCCCGGGACCGGAGCCGGTGCTCCGCCCAGTCCCGCGATGGAAGCCATTCTGAAGAAATTCCTCGAGAAGATCCCGATGAAACGCATGGGGGAACCCGACGACATCGGGAAGGCAGCGCTCTTCCTCGCATCCGATCTCGCCAGCTACATGACCGGGACGCAAGTGGTGGTAGATGGGGGAGTGCTACTGTCGTAGTCGGATCTATACGGCTAAATAATCCTGAATCCTTGTTTTAGCTTTTCTCATACGGCTTCTTCGCTTTATAAACAGCATTTTTCGGAGCTTTGTTCCTTTACACGATACCGGCGAAGCTACGCCGTTATTTGAGGATAGCTTCCATGAACTATTGATAATGTTTTCATTGCGAAGCCCTAATCAGAGGATCTCGAGTAATCTCTGCAGCTCCTTTTCTCCGATAGCCGGGAAGAGCGCGATGCGCGCTGTTGTAGCTTTGATCTTGCCGTAGCCCTTCCCGAGCAACATATTCTGTTCCTTCGCCCGGGAGTGCAGCTGTTCGATGGCCGCTTCCTCTCCCTGAATGCAGGCGATGGAAATCGATCGGATGTCGGGTTTTTCCACGAAGCATTTCCACTGTGAACGTCCACTGACCGCCGCGTAGACCAGATCGGCTTTTGCCTGAGTTTCTTGTTCTTTCGCTGCGCATCCTCCCTCTGCATTCCAGCGTTTCAGTTCCTCAGAGAGCGCATAGATCGCGAACACATTGGGAGTGCAGATCGTCTGGTATTTCTCGCGCATGATCTTCTCCATCGCAGCGAAGGTGAAAATCCCTGCACGATTTTCGCCGTCCCTCTCCAATTCCGCCGATCGGGTGATGGCGCGTGGTGAGACGATGAGGACCCCGAGGCCTGCCGGCAGTCCGAAGCCCTTCTGCACGGAGAAAAGCCAGATATCGGCAGCAGCGATGGGGAAGACTTTCATTCCCGCGATGGAGGTGATGTCGACGGCGAGGAGGTGGTCCGGTCGTTGTTTGCGGATCCGGAGAATGTCTTCGTTGCTGCAGAGGACACCGGTGCTCGTTTCGTTTGCTGTGATGGTGATCAGTTCTGCGCCGGGGGCGATCAATGAGGCATCGTATTTTGGGAGCATTCCCCATGGAGCGGAGATCACTTGTGCAGTTTTGCCATTGGCCGTTGCCGTTTCTGCGTAGAGTTCCGAGAATCGTCCATTGGCGAAGTGCGCACTGCGATGGCGCACGAGATTGCGGATGGTGAGCTCGATGGCCTCCGTCGCCGATGTCGTGAAGAACACTGCATAGTCTTCGGGAATCGCGAAGAATGTGCGCAGTCCGTCGACAGCTTCTTTACTGATGGCGGTAAACTGTGCGCTGCGGTGACTGATCTCGGGGATGCCGAGTTCAAGAGCTTTCTGCAGATCCTGGATGGTTTCGTCCGAGAGGCGGGAGGGGCCGACGCCGAAGGTGAGGGGACGCATACGGAGGTTGGGGAGGTTTGGAAGAGGTTATAAAGGCCTGAAAGGTTTTTCTTACCTATAGCGCACCCCGGAGCTTGTAGTGAGTCGGAACGAACTGCGGGTGCATTCGAAGTCTTGGTTATCAATACAATATCCGGGTACGGATCGTCTCGGGAATGGCTTTCAATTTTCCGATGAGGTCTGTCCCGCGCTGCTGGTCGATATCGGTGACCACGTAGCCGATATCCGGATCCGTCTGCAGATACTGTGCGGCGATATTCACGTCCGCTTCGGCGAAGACACGATTGATGGCTGCGAGGACGCCCGGCTGGTTCTTGTGCATGTGGAGGATGCGGTGTCTGCCGATGTGCGGCGGCAGGACGACGGGCAGGAAGTTCACCGCTCCGGCGGTCGCCCCGCTGTCCACGAAGGCGATGAGCTTCTCCGCGGCCTCGACGCCGATTCTCTCCTGCGCTTCCGCCGTACTTCCCGCGATGTGCGGTGTGAGCAGGACGTTGTTCAGAGCGAGGAGTGGTGAGGAGAACGACTGACCGTTTCCTGTGGGTTCTTCGGGGTAGACATCTAGGGATACTCCGCGGAGTTTTCCGCTTTGCACTGCGGCAGCGAGTATCTCGATATCCACGACCATCCCGCGGGAAGCGTTGATCAGACAGGAGCCGTCCTTCATCAGCTTCAGAGTTTCTCCGTTGATCAGGTGCTTCGTCGTTGTGCCTCCGGGTACGTGGAGCGTGACGACGTCGGATTGTCCTAGGAGATCTGCGAGAGTTGGTACTGGATGTGCATTGCCGATGGAGAGCTTGGTCTCGATATCATGATAGATCACATGCATTCCCATGGATTCGGCGAGAATGCCCACCTGGGTCCCGATGTGGCCATAGCCGACGATGCCCAGCGTTTTTCCGCGCACTTCGAACGACCCTTTGGCCGACTTCTTCCACTCGCCCCGATGCGTGGCTGCATTCATCGCAGGGATATTCCGGAGGAGCATTACCGCTTCGGCGATCACGAGCTCGGCCACACTCCGCGTATTGGCGAAGGGCGCATTGAAGACGGGGATCCCCTGCATTTTGGCAGCCTGCAGATCCACCTGATTCACCCCGATGCAGAAGCACCCGACGGTGAGGAGCTTCTTTCCTTTGCTGAGCACTGCTTCCGTCACATGGGTCGCAGACCGGATGCCGAGGATGTGGACATCGGGGATCACTGCCAGGAGCTCCTCTTCCGTGAGTTCTTTGGAGAGGAGTTCCGTGGATGTGTACCCGGAAGCTTTGAACGTCTGCAGTGCAGACGGGTGGATGCCACCGAGGAGCAGAACCTTGATATGTTCCTTCGCAAATGACAGGGACAGAGCGGTGGTCATGGGGAAAGGAGGGAAAGAATAAGAGTGTGGAGTTCGGTGATTGCCGTGCAGTAATGCGGCGCTTCTTTTTGCACACTTTCTCGGACGCGGTGGATCCCGATGCCGACGAAGTCGTCCGCTACTCCTTCGCGGTAGGGCAGGAGATCGGACATTCCGTCGCCGATCATGATGACTTTCCCCGGAATGCGATTGGATTTCCTCAGCATGGTGATGCAGTCGATTTTCCCTCTACTACTTACGAGCATTCCCGGTGCGATGGCCGTGAGGAGCCCTGCAGAATCGAATATGGCCATATTGGCGAAGACGCAATCATCGGGAATGCCGAGCATTTTCGTTACCGGAAGGACGCAGACGTCGATTGCGCCGCTGATCACGAAGATCGGGCAGCCGTTGCGTTGGAGGGATTGCATGATGGCCCCGATTCCTGATGTGATGCTGTGCGTGAGTACGATCTGCAGTTTCTCCAGATGTTTCCGCTGAATACGCGTTGCAGCGAGGCGCAGCGACAAAGACTCAGAAAGATCGATTCTCCCTTCCATTCCGGCATCGGTGATTGCCGTGATGTTCTTCAGGATCTTCGCCGATGCTTCCGGAGGCAATTCTTCCAGACTGATGCGGATGAGTTCATCCAGGGATTCGACCCCGACGAGTGTGGAGTCGAAATCGAAGACGAAGGTTGGGCGCGATGGTGGCGGGGGAGTGACCATACGGAAATGAACCCTTCGGGTGGGAAGGGGGAGGAGAGAGCACCACAGGCTTCGCTCGACTAACCCTTCCGCAGAGCGGAGGAGGAGGCAGAGGAGGTGGAGGCGAAGCGGATCAACACCGCAGGAAGCGTAGACCTGGGGATCGCGGGAGGCAAGGGCTATGAGCATTCCTGGAATTCCCCTTTACACCTTTGTCAGGCGAAGAATGTACGGAGCACATCCTCCGTCTCAAGATCCATGCAGGCGAAAGCTTGTCTTCGTACACATTTACGTTCGGATCGAAAACAACAGAAATTCGCCATGAACATCAGTTGAGCTTCAGAGGAGACAATCCTCTACTTCTTCGTTTTTTCCTGAATCTCTATGAGCCTCTTTCTTTCGGCAAGGATCTGCGCTTTTATACCCACGAGTACGTCTTTCGCCTGTTTGGAGACGAACGTATTCCTGGCGAACTCATTGAGTGATTGGATCAGTGTACTATCGCCGCTCTTGAGATCGCAGGTGATATTTTTTATGTGATACTCCGGAGCCTCTCCAAATGCGACATCGATATCGCCAATCCTATCCTTCTCTTCCAGGTCACCAACTGATCGGTACTTCACATCCGTGGGAGCATCTTTCTTTAGTGCTAATAATTCCGAACCTGCCTGCTTACAGAGATCCCGGAGGGGATCCGGATATTCTTTTTCCAGTGAGTCATAGACGGAAAGTATTCTCTTTTTTATTGCCTCTCTATGCTTGACTAGGGATCCAACTTCTTCGTTTGTCTTGTCTAAGAACAGCTCATTGAGTGCCTTCTGTAAGGCAGCACTTGTATTGTGTGCAATAAAGGAACTTGTGTCCGATTCTTCATCATAGACACTTTTCCCCAGTTGTACACTCCTGATGCGATAGTCCGGTGAAGGGCCGAATGTGAATAAAAGAATAGGATTTCTCGTGCCTATGATTTTTTTGAGGAGGGGATCTAGCTCTCTGGAGAGATAAATCTGCGCGCCTCCCGCATTAGGACGCGCATCCAACAAATCCTGATTTTTGCATGCAAGGTAGAGAGGATCTTGGAGATGCGGCTTCTTAAGTGCAACCCGAATCGTATCCTTTATTATTTGGAGAGTGCCTATCACTTGCTTGTCGTCGAATAATTTCAGGGAATTTTCAATCTCCGGTGATATGGTTAAGGGAGCATTATCTTTCCTCGCATGGAGGGTGAGATATTGAATGGTGATGGGGAGCTTGGTGGTATCGAAACTGATGTGGAGTCGTGGCATAGAATCGCCGATAGCTTTTTGAACGAATGGAGAAATATTCCCATCTATCATGATGGTATCCGATGCCCCTTTTCCATCGTGGTCCATGTACAAGCCTTCATGAGCACAAATCACGCGAGGCAGGAGCTGGCTTCGCATCGTGGAGGCAGAGGTCGTGATGAGAATTGCAGTATCTGCTATGGCATCCGGATGGACGCTTGCATACTGTAAGGAGCTCCGTACTGGCTGGCGGTAATGGAGAAGCATATCCCGCATTTCTTGCTCGGTTGCAGAGGTCTTCAGTTGTTTCATGAGTTCCCGCAATGTGTCCTCCGTAGCGGTGTAATCCGATACTGCATCCCTCAGCTTCTTCACTTCTTTCTTGTCCGACTGTTCCTCGATCATATCCACCATAACGTTCAATGCCCGCGCAGAAAGAGATTCCGCTTTGTTCTCCGAGGCGAGTGACGGTCCTTTGGCGAATCGTTCGATTTTCTGAACGTATTTCTCCATGGTTGCTTTCATTTCCGGAGTATTCACCGTCTTTGCATCGAACCATGTTCCATTCCTCGCTTGCGTGGCACGATCGCTGATGCGGTTGATTTCTGCTCGCCAGCGTTCTTTCTGCTGGTCGGATGCATCGCTCCTGTTGATGACATCCGCAGTTTTTCTCAGAGCTTTATCCAGTCTGTCCAATTTTTCAATCATCTCCTGGTCCGGGCGGGCGGGTCCTTCTTTCTTTTCCCGCATTTCGCTTCCTGCTGCCGGAATGGATGCCGTCCGTGTTTCGTTGTTTGTCATGAATTCTGGAAAGAAGGCAGAACTTCTGAAGTCCGATCCTCACACTCCTTCCGCGTGCGGTCCTCTTTCTTTACCTCTCGCAGGAGTCGTTCAATAGCGATAAGCTCCTCATCTATTTCGGCTTTCGCGGATGTTCCGATACTTTGTAATTCTCTAGCTACTGCATCACGTTCCTCCGATGTCATTTCCATGGAGAGTGCGATGAGCGAATCCGTGAGATCCGACGGAAGGACAGGGGCGATGCCGAGAACAATCGTTATGAAAGACTGCTGATTCATAGGGATGTGAATATTCGTATGATTATATCACAAAATATAGTTATTCGTATAGTCCCCCGGTATGTCATTCAGGGAATATCCATCAATTGCTCCTTGCATATATAGGGTAGGGGGTATAGTATATAGGTACCTTCCTCCTTCTTCTCTATGCGAAAGGACCACTGTTCTCAGATCATCAAGCATCTCAATCGCATTCAGGGTCAGATCGATGCCCTCAAGGGATACATTGAATCGCAGCGTTCCTGTGAAGAGGTGTCACATCTCACGAAATCCATCTTCACCTCATTCACCTCTGTCCGTGCCCATATCATCGAAGGCATGCTCTGCGAGGAATTCGTTGACGCGAAGCATCCCGAACAACTTACACGGCTCCAGTCCGTTCTGGCGCTCTACAAATCCTGATTCCTCATTTTCATTTCATTTCCCATTTCTCCTATGCCGCAGACCGTCACTGCCACCGATTTCGAGACCGAAGTCCTCAAATCACCGTTGCCTGTCCTCGTCGACTTCTATGCGACTTGGTGCGGACCGTGCAAGATCATGCATCCTGTCATGGAAGAGCTTGCGCAGGACTACGCTGGCAAGATCAAAGTCGTGAAGATCGATGTCGACGCCGAGGGTGAGCTCGCGTCGCAGTTCAATATCATGAGCATCCCGACCTTCGTCTTCTTCAAGGATGGCAAGCCTCTGAAGAGTTTCATGGGGGCACAACCCAAAGAAAGTGTGGCCAAGCTCATCAACGCTGTTATTGTTTGATTCTCTTCCCTCTTCAACCTATGCGCACCCGTCTCCTCTCCAGTATCTTCATTCTGTCGCTCCTAGTCCTCCCAGTCGTAGGATTCACTCAGGCTTCGTCCAGCGAAGGGCCCGCAACGACTCAGCAGGAGGAAGTGCAAGGGAAAGCCATTCTGGATCGATTGCAGAGTAAGCAGGTGACGTGCAGCACCATTTCCGAGAGTGATTTCGAGCTCATCGGCGAGTATGCGATGGGGCAGATGCTGGGCGATGGCCATGAAGCCATGAACCAGCGCGCACAACAGATGATGGGGCAGTCGGGAGAAACGCAGATGCATATCACGATGGGCAAGCGCCTGAGTGAATGTTTCGCGGATGCGGTATTTCCCCGCGGGATGATGGGCATGATGACGGGTTTGGGCATTGCCGATGGTGCTGACTACGACAACAGTTTCTCGATGATGGGAAGAGGGCGCAGCTTTGGGAATGGCGCAGATACGACGTCTCCCCGTGGTCCACTTTCTATGATGCACTACGGTTACACTGGATATGGATTCTTCGGTCCGGTGATGATGATTCTGTGGTGGTTGATCATTATTGGACTCATCATCATTCTCATTCGTTGGTTGCGCGGGAGCCACACTGGAACATTCGCGAAGCACAGCCACGCACTCACAATCCTCAGAGAGCGCTACGCGAAGGGAGAGATCGACAAGAAGGAATTTGATGAGAGCAGGAAGGATCTGGAGTGACAGAACCATCGAGCGTGACATTCGCTGGTCCGATGATTAGTCTGGTCACTGATGATTCTGCAGAAAGCTCTTCGATCGGCGCTCGTTTCCATTTTCCTGACGTCATCGTTGACTGCATGCGCAGCAGGAAGCCAAGCGAAGCTCATCCCCAATCCTTTCGTGGAGCCGTCAGGGCAAGTGCAGACCACTTCCCAGAAATCTTCCGTTGTCAGAGCACAATCGTCCTCAGTACCGAAAGCATCCATCGGAAGCTCCTCATCAGCTATCGCCCGCCTCACAGCGGTCCGTATTCCGATTCTCGTTTACCATCACCTCCGGTCCACCAAGGGTTACCCCAAATCGACGTGGAGCTACAAGATGTCGGTTTCGCCTGATATTTTCGAAAAACAAATGCAGTGGATTGCCGATCATGGCTACCAGACGATCGATCTGGATACTGCAGCCGCCATCCTGAAAGGGGAGCAGGTAGGACTCGCCAAGCCCATCATCATTACTTTCGATGATAACAATTCCACGCAGTACACGGTGGGTGTTCCGATCCTCATGAAGTACAAGCAGATGGCGGTTTTCTACCTTATTTCCAGCCGGCTCGAGAACAAGAGCTTCATTTCAGCTGATCAGGTTCGAGAGATGTCGCGCCTGGGAATGGACATCGAATCACACACCGTTTCGCATGCCATGCTCACTAATCTTTCACTCAAGGCGATGGATGCGCAATTAGCGGAGAGCAGGCGTGTGCTCGAGGAGCTGATCGGTAAGCCCGTACGGCATCTCTCCTATCCGCTCACTACGTCCAATGCGACGGTCCGGACGCACACGGAGAAGGCTGGCTACATCACCGGAACCATCATGGATCCGCGCGTCGCCACGCCCAAGGATTCGCTCTTCAAGCTCCCGCGCATCATGATGATCGATACGACGGATCTGAAGAAGGTATTGCCGTGAGGGATAATGCTTTTTGACAATTTATTCACTGGAATGATTATTATTGTTCATTATTTCATTCCTGAGCGCACCCCTCCGAGGGTGCATTTGAGGGGTAAGCGCGGGCTGCGAAGATAATTGATAATAAGACACTAAAATGATATAATATCAAGTATGCAGATCGAAACGGAACTGCTTTCTGAAAATGAATCTCGGGATGCTCAGCCATCGGTCCCCGGTGATTCCATTGAGCACATTCAGAGCGAAGTAAGGAACCAGATTCCTTTTGATTGTTCAAAAATTGTTGCACAATGGAATGCTGATTCTCAGTATCACATTGAATCGCAAGGTGAGGCACCGTTCGTGGTTATTCTTGGTGAGAGTCATGACGATAAAGTGGAAATGCAAAAACAAGAAGAGCTCATTGCGGCATTGAATTCCGATTATGTTCTGCATGAATTCGGGGGTGCTTTCCAATATTCTTCGTCACTGCAATATTGGGGAGAGCAAGCCGGCAGAGGAGTTAGTCCGAATGATTCCCCAGGCGTTCCGCGACGCTTCGTAGAGCTCGCAAATGAGAAAGGGTTTGATATTATCGGCTGTGATTTAACACAAATGGAGCAAGACAGGAGTACAGAAAGGCGAAAGAAAGCACGTGGTGAATCATATGATAAGAACAGAGCTGGATTATATTTTTTTGATGATGAATCGATCGCTGCTCGAGATGTTCACATGGCAGAGAAGATTGCGTACTATCGTAAACTGTCGAATAAGCCGATTGTTGTCATATTAGGTGCGCGCCACGGTCGTAATATTCTGAGTCAGAATCTTCTTGCCCAGAAAAAAATTGGCTGCATTCTTATCGACCAGTTGGAAAAGAAAGAACGGGAGCAAGTTTCGAGTAATTGAATCAAGTCTACAGAAGTCATTGATGTACCCTTTTGTTGGTATAGACAATCCAGAGGTTACCTTAAAGGAATTTTCTGTTTATGTTCCATTGTTTCATCGTTTCGAAATTTTAATTCATTAACGGCTCAGCAGCACCCGTCCTCGGGTGCGGGCAGCATCAGGAATCCAGTTGAAAATGGGCTTTGTCACTTCGAAGCCGCACCCACAGTTCGTCCCGGCTCACTGTAAACTCCGGGGAGCTGCTGGGTTTCTTCAATGAGGACGTGTGCTGCTGAGTCATGATTTTCCCTTCCTCCCCAAAAGGGACTAGAGTAGCCCCATGCCTCACTCACTCGACAACGAACGCAATCTCGCGATCTTCATCGATCTGGAGAATCTCGCTCTCGGGTTCCAAAATCAGAAGAAGGGAACGTTCGATATCACCAAGGTTCTGGAACGTTTACTCGAGAAGGGGAAGCTCATCGTGAAGAAGGCGTACGCCGACTGGAGCCGGTTCCCTGCCTACACCACGCCCTTCCACGAAGCGGCTATTGAATTGATCGAGATCCCGGTTCGCCACATGACCGGCAAGAACTCCGCCGATATTCGCATGGTGGTGGATGCGATGGATCTGGCCTGGAGTAAGCCGCACATCGATACGTTCGTGATCGTCTCGGGCGACAGCGATTTCTCACCGCTCGTGAGCAAACTCAAGGAGAACGGCAAGCATGTCATCGGTATAAGCATCCGCGGTTCTACATCAGAATTGCTGGCGGATAACTGCGACGAATTCATCTACTACGAGGATCTGGAGCGGCAGGAGGATGAGCGTGCTGTCGTTTCGAAATTGGAAGTCCCTCTCTCCGAGAAGAAGATCGAGGCGTTCGCTTTGCTCCTCGACGCCTGTGCCGCACTGCGACGGGAGAATCACGAAATGCTCTTCGCTTCTCTGATCAAGGAAACGATGAAGCGCAAGAAACCTTCGTTCGACGAGAGCTACTACGGTTACAAGAGCTTCACCCACATGCTGGAGGACGCCAAGAAGCTGAAGATCCTGGAGATCGAGCGGGAGCCCAGGAGCGGGACCTACGTGGTTACACGGTTTGGCGAACAGCAAATGGCCGTGACACCCGTTGCACTGGCAGCACCTGTGGTTGTGGCGAAATCCGGACTGAGGCCGCAGCAGAGAAGGAGGAGGAGGTGAGCATTCTTCTTTAAAGCATAATTGAACAACAGAGTGTCATGGTGAGCCGCGTCGAACCATGACATTAGGCGCCGAAAAAATTGTCGCAGTTCGACGCGGCTCACTGTGACAAATATTCTATCTTCATTTTGATTACGCAGCCCTCATCACCGCCGTCCCCGGTGCCCACACGCAGCCATTTTTGCATTTGCCGCAGTACTGCTTGCCGTACTCATGCTGCACGCCTTCCGTGCAGAGCGCCCCGCAGCAATCCGATCGCATGTGCGACCGCTGCTCTGTGGTGATCACCATATTCTTCACGCGGTCCTTGATATGGATGCGGCAGTAGGATTTGCCGTGCGTAGGAGTGGTGCAGCCGTCGACGAGGCAATTTTTGTGCTGAGGGGAGTACATAGACGATGAGGAAAAGAGGGCAGAGGTAAGATGCGTAGAATACGCTTTTGTAGAGCGGATAACAATGAAAATGGCATGATAGTTAAAGATACGGTGGAGGGTGTTGTAATCAGGGCTGAACACTTGTTATACCGAGACCCCTTCGAGACGTCGCGCTGCGGCGCTCCTCCTCAGGGTGACTTCTATATCTTCTTCGGAAAGATCACCGAAAGCACGAGAGACCCCAGCAGACAGGACATGACGATTACGAAGGACACTCCCGAGGAGATGTGGATCCCGAAGAGCACGAGCAGCATTTTGGCACCAATGGCGAAGAGAACGAGGGAGAGGCCTTTCTGCAGGTGGTGGAAGCGGTTGATCACGGCTTCGAGCAGGAAGAACATTGCCCGCAGTCCCAGGATGGCGAAGATATTGGAGGTGTAGACCACGAAGGGATCTTGGGAGATGGAGAAGGCTGCGGGGAGGGAATCGATGGCGAACACGAGATCCGTCCATTCGATGAGGATCATCACGAGGAAGAGGCTGGTGAAGAACAGCTTGCCATTCTCCCGCACGAGAAACTTCCCCTGATGATGATTAGAGCTGAAATGCAGAAGCCGGTGGGCCAGGCGGTAGATCGCGCTGTGGCGAAAGTCGACGTGCTCTTCCTTCTTATCGAAGAAGAGCTTGATGCCGGTGTAGATCAGGATGGCGCCGAAGATGTACAGAATCCAGCTGAATTGCGCCACAACTACAGACCCCAGCCCGATGAAGAGCGCGCGGAGAATGAGCGCGCCGAGGATTCCGTAGAAGAGGATGCGGTGCTGGTACTTCTGCTCTACGTTGAAGAAGTTGAAGAGCAGGAGGATCACGAAGAGATTATCTACAGAGAGCATCTTCTCCGTCGCGTAGGCACTGAGGAATTCCACAGCCTTGGTCCCGTCATAAAAATAGGCGATACATCCGGCGAAGATCAGGGAGATCGTGACCCAGAAAGCGCTCTGCCATGCGGCGGCACGGATCGAAATGGTGTGAGCCTTTTTATTTAGAAATCCCAGATCGATGATCAGGAACAGAACGATGATGATGCCGAAGGAGAGTTCGAGGAGATGGCGGGGAGACATTATTGGGATAATGGGGAGAGACGATTGTTGCGGCAGAATAGCATTTATTCCTTTGGAGAGCAGGGATACTTCCCTGCGGCTCGAAGACAAGAGGTTTTTCATGGAAGAATGTTCCTGATGCTTCCCGCAGGCAGGTATGCCTGCTCTCAAGAAGATGAGAAGTATCCCTGCTCTGCAATCGTTGGAATCACCGTTCAATCACGATCGCCTTCTTCGGTCCCTCCGAGATCTTCTCCTTCGAAACGTTCCAGTCGTGGATGGCGTTCATCAGGACATCGGTGCTGTACCAGAAGCTCTCACCCCGCTTCGTCCCCGGATCGTTGGTGATGAAGCCATCCTTGTTGAACCCCGTGACGACGAGCATGTGGTACCAAGGGCCGTCGCCACTGAAGAAGGGATTGCCTAGGAGACGACCGGCTGCAGGGATGATGATGGGATTGCCTGCGCGCAGTTCCCTTCGCAGTGCTTCGGCGGTGATCTCCGTGAGGATGCGTGAGCGGTAGCCGAAGAGGGACTGCGCGACGGATCCGAGCTCTGTTGCCGTGATGTCATCGGCGAATCCGTTGGCGCGTTCCCAAGTGATCATCAGCTGCAGTTCATCTTCGGCGGTTTGGAGCGGCAATGGCGTCCCCTCGAGGAAGTGGTGCACCATGATGAGCGACATTTCCTCGCACGCTTCTTCGTGCAGGGCATCCCATTTGGCGAAGGGAGCCTGAGGTGCGAAGGGGACCGTGATGAGGAGGCTTGCTGGTGCGGGAGCAGCCGCGGGAACAGAGGATGGTTTTTGCGTGATCGACGAATGGGCTGAAGAGGAGGCAGTTTTCTGCGGGTTCGTGACGATCACGTCAGGTGGTGAAAACGTCGGTTTGCGGGTGCAGGAACTGAGAAGAGACCCGAGTGTCAGCATGGTGAGGCCGATGATGACGAGGCGAGAGCGAAGCATGAGGGAGGGTGATGTTAGCAGTGTGCCTCAGTGCAAGCCATCATTTCGTTATGCTTTACCCGGGTGGAACATCCCAAAATTCGTGAGAATAGTGCATGCATCACCCGGAACTTATCTACAATACGTGCTATGAAAAGAGCTTGGGAATCTGCTGAGATCGAGCGGCATATTAATCAGATTTATAGAGCGCATAACAAAGCTATAGATAAAGCTGGTCTTACACGGAAAAAAGCAAGAATCACCGATCAACAAATCACATTACTTGATTGTATTATGAACGTATTGAGTGATGGGAATGGTGCTGCGTTGTTCCGAGACATGTCCAGTGCAGCAAAGCGTCAGTTGGCCTCATTACTCCATAGTGGGCGCGCTCAGATTGCCTTACCTCAACAGGTAGTAGATCTGATCTGTCCTAAAAGGAGAACAAAAGATGGTGCAGTCGATGATGAGCCTTCTTGATGAAAATTGTTTGAACCTTGATTCAAAGGATTGTAAGGATTACTTGATGGCGCTTAATCGAAGAACATCATGAGAATCCGGTAATCCTTTGAATCAAGGTTCGGACAATTGCGCGAAGCACCGCGCGTTCAACATAGATAGATGCTACCCGCTTACCGCTTACCGCTTACCGCTTACCGCTCCGCCCTCATACCGCTCCGCCGACTCCCATGCCAATTCAAAGAGACTCCTCAGCACCCGCGCCATGTCTTTGTGGGTGATCTTCATGCCGGAGGGTTTCTCGCCGTGCGTCACCACGAGCGCGATCATGTCACCAATGATATTGAGCTCGCAGTCTGCAGGGAACTTCTTGTTCGGCACGAGGAGCGTCCGACGCAGTTCCTTCTTATCGCGATTCTGGTATTCCACCGCAGCCTCGGTATTGGGCTGGATACTGCGAACGAACATGCCTTTTTCCACTCTGAGCTGCGTGTAGTTCTTCCACTCTCCTGCCTTGTGCTGGATGTGGAATTTATTCAGCCCGAAGCACAGCTGCTCCTTCTCCGGCTCATCCAGTGTCTCATTGATCAGCATGTTTACGGCATCCAGCCCTTGGTAATACTTCAGTTCACCTTTCACTTCCAGCACGGGCTTGGTCTGCCGCTCCTGCAGTTGCTTCAACCCCGGCAGAATCTCCTCCGCCTCCTGTTCCAGCTCTTTTTGTTTTGCGACTCTTTCTTTGACGGCGTGGAACAGATCCTCCGGTGCCGCCGCCTCGAAGTACGTCACCTTGTTCTTCTGGTACGTCGTCACAAATCCTTTCTTGGTCATGGACTTGAGCGAGGCGTACACCGTCACACGATTGATGCCGAGACGCTGCGCGATGATGGAGGCGATAGCGGAGCCGTACTCCAGGAGGTAGAGGTAGATGGTCTCCTCGTTTTGGGTGAGGCCGATGTGGTGGAAGAAGGTGTGCATATATAGTTGTTGTTAGAGGTGTTACAACAGATATTATAGTACGATTTATGGCTTATTGTAAACGAAATCTATATTTAGTAATTATTGTGTAATTGACTACCCCATGCCCTGCGTTCAAGCGCCGCAGCGCGAGACGCAGTTCCTTCC
>JBAWYM010000029.1:0-22143 GCA_037143575.1 Candidatus Peregrinibacteria bacterium
GAAGGAACTGCGTCTCGCGCTGCGGCGCTTGAACGCAGGGCATGGGGTAGTAAATTTGTCCTGCCTGTCCTGCCTATCGAATGGGAGCCAGTGCGAAGGATCGAACCGCGACACATTTATGATGTTCTGAAAAATGCCATGGTTCGATGCTTCGGCCCGGCTCAGCACAGGTTGAACTCACCATGACATTTTTCAGAGATCCCCTTACCCCTCCACATGTACCTTTATATCCCTGCTCAATTTCACCTTCGGGATGAACATCGCGAGCACTGCACCGATGAGCACCACCATCGCGGCGGTGAAGTATACCGTGTGGTAGGCGTTGATCTGGGCTTTCAAAGTAATCAAGGCGACGAACTGCTGGTACTGCGCAGGGAGCGTGCCGCTGAAGACGCTCCTCTTGGCGATATTCAGCACATTCCACTCCGTCGTATTCTGCAGAATCGTAGAGAAGACGGCGATCCCGAAGGCACCGGCAATGTTGCGGGCGAGAGCCAGAACTGAAGAAGCAATGCCGACCTCGTGGGTGGGAACCGTCGAGGCGATGATATTGGTGCGTTCGGCCATGCCAAACCCCAGCCCGAAGGCGAGGACGATGATCGGCAGGACGATATCCAGCGGACCAGAGCGTGGATCAAGGGAGAGGAACATCCAGAGGCCGATTGCCGCGATGAGTGTGCTCGCCGCAATAATCAGCCGCGACTGCACTCTGCCGGTGAAATGCCCGCCGATGGGCGCGCCGATCATGAGTGCGGCGGCCATCGGCATAAAGAGGAAGCCGGTTTCGGTCGCGTTATAGCCGAGGAATGTCTGCGCGAAAATCGGCACGAGGAAAATGGAGCCCATCAGCCCCATGAAGACGACGAAGTTATTGATAATCGCATAAACGAAGATGGAATTCTTGAAGAACTTGAGATCGACGATGGGCTCCTTGTGCCCCTGCTCGATGCGGATGAAGGTGACGGTCGCGACGATGGTGATGAGATAGGTAAGCAGGCTCTGCCACGACGTCCAGCCCCAGTCCAAGCCCTTGTCGAGCACCAGGACTAACGCAGAAAGGGCGATCCCGAGGACGATGGAACCCTTGATATCGAATGACGCCGCGCGCTTGCCCGATGTCGATTCGGGAACGAACGCGATCGCCATGAGGATGCCGATCGCGCCGATGGGTAAGTTGATCAGGAAGACTGCCCTCCAGCTGAAATAGTCGATGAGCGGACCGCCGAGAAGAGGACCGAAGACCGCGGCAGCAGCGAAGGATGCGGACCAGATCCCCAGAGCCTGCGCCCGTTCCCGCTCATTCTCGTACGTCACGGCGATGATCGCCATGGCGGTGGGGTAGTCGGCGGAACCGGCGATGGCCTGAATTACCCTAAAGAGAATCATCGACTGCAGATTCCATGCCAATCCCGCGAGAATGGACCCGACGATAAAGATTCCAAATCCCAGCAAATACACCTTCTTGCGGCCGATGGTATCGCCGAGCTTGCCCCACACCGGAACGAAGACGGCATTCGCCAGAATGTAGGCGGTCGCAATCCATCCGGCGGAGGAGACGGTGATCCGGAAATCATCGATGATGTGTGGAAGGGCTAAGTTGACGATGGTCTGATCGAGGCGCCCGAGGAATGTCCCCATGATGACGGTGAGCAGGATGAGCCACCGCGGAACGGCCGGTTTGGAGGCGATGGAAGTGGTCATGAGTGTCAGAAAGTAATGGAGCCCTTCCCTCAGTGGATTATTCTTCGTAAGGAACCCTTGCGAAACAAAGCAAATTTGTCACAGTGAGTTCGTCGAACTGCGACAAATTTGCGGAGTTCTTTGAGTGTCATGGTTCGATGCTTCGTCCGGCTCAGCACAAGCTGAACTCACCATGACATGCCTCGTATTGTATTGCAGAAATTCCATAATTCTTAATTCTCTAAATGTCATACATCTCACGACGCCTGGGAACCTTTCACAATCCAAACACGGGCGGACATCCCATTCTGCAGCTCCGGATAGGCTTCGTGATCGTAGTCGATCTTCACTTCGAACTCGTTCTCCTGCCGCTTGTCAGAGATGGAGAAGACTACATCACCGCTCGTCTTGGTCTGGCTCACAGAGCTCACAGTGCCTTCGAAGACTTTGGATCCGAAAGCATCGACGGTAAAGGTCACGCGCTGCCCGACGAAGATATCCTTGAGTCCTTTGTCTTCCTCGATGCGTGCGGAAACCTTGAGCTCCTCCGGCTGAATCATCGTCACCACCGCCTCACCGGGCTTGAAGACCGTGCCGACATCCCTGCGCACAACGACCACAGTGCCAGCGACATGCGTGAGCACCATCTCATCCCCCACCCGTGCGACGGCCTTATTTGCCGCAACCTTCAGCCCTTCCTCCACTGTCACACGATGAAGCACTCCGCCAGCGGGAGCGGCCAACTGAATGAGGGGGGCGGAAAGAATGGCCTTGTCGGTGTAGACGAACTGACTCTCATAGAGCCAGTAGCCGATCCCGCCGATGGTGGCGACGACCGTGAGCACGATAAGCCCGATGATGATTTCTTTGCGAGAATATTTACGACGCAACTTTTTGACAGAATGCGCGGGTTCGGGAGCCAAAGATTGCGCAGCGGGAGCATCCATGAAAGGTTACTATTTCAGCATAAATAAGAGATGAACGCAATGGAGGAGATGGAGAATTGCCTTAAGATCGAAAGCACCATTTCCATGGTCTGCGCATGTCCCACCTGAAGCGCACCCCTTCGCGGGTGCATGCGGCGATGGGCTTTTCATTCAATGCTGAGGAGAATTTGACGAATTCACCACAAGTGAAGGGTCGCGCTTATGACCAAAATACCTTCCTGCTCTTCCTGCCACATCTGCCTTTTCGCCGTCATGCTCCAGCGCATCCGCTCCCAACTCTTGAGCTTATCGATGAAGTTTTTATTTCTTTTCTGTGGGTTGCACTGCAGAGATAAGTGCATTTAGTTTGCTATGACATGTATATATTAACATCCCAAGATTTGTAGGACCGATAAGAACGCTTACATCGGTTATTAATGCTAAATCTTCCGGTGACAGCTGAGAACTATTCCTATTGTATGGAATGACTGAAAATATCTGAAACAATAACCGAACCTGTTCATCACCAAATCTTCGTTGGAGTTTCAGAAAATCAATGGCTTCTAGGCTGGATAATTCCAACTTATGTAGCGCTTCTAAGGATGAAGCATCCGCCTGTGCCGCTCCGAGATGTTCCATAGTTAGCAACATATGTTCTTTTTTAAATATATCAAAGAATTGCCAAAAATTTATTGAGGCAGAGGATATCCATTGCTGGTCATCCCCTCATCATGGGGACAGGCCTCATGATGATGATCGGCGCATGCATCACACCTTGAGCACACCCGCCTGTAGTAGCTTTTCGAACTATTTCCGGGTGCATGAGGTGATGATGCCCTGTCTTCAGGATGCAGGCGAAGGGCGACGCTGACTTCCAAAAAGTGATATATTTCTTTCGCTATGGCATCGTCTGGACGTGTTCGCGGCAAGAAGAATCTCATCAGCCTCGTCGCGCTTCTAACCTCTCCGGCAAGCGAACAATACGACATCATGATGAAAGTGATCGACCGATCCAACAGGATGCAAGCGGCGACGGCGAAAAAAGCGGAGAAGATAAAAAGAGAGAGGAAGCGCAAACGACGGAGCTGAGTCGATGAAGCTCTCCGTTCAAGATGCGGTCATAATTCGACAAGCTCACTACAAGCGAAGGGTCGCGGTGGTTTACAAGAAATACCTTCCTGCCTTTCCTGCCATACCTCCCCTTTCGTCTTCATGCGGGTAGAAACCCGCGCTCAAAATAAAATTGTTCTATGCGAACCCCGGGAAGAAATCCTTGTGAATATGGCTACGATAAACCCCGAGCGAATGCAACGCCTGCTCCATCGCGGCAACCATGGCGTGCGTGCCGGAAATATAGAAGTACCGTTCACTGTAATCCGGAAGGACATGGCGAATCACGGACGCATCGAAGTATCCGGATAATCCCTGCCAGTCCTTGGGGACCGACGCGCGGTCGGTGAGCGTGTAGACCGTCTTCATGCCGATCTTCTTCTCTGCGGCATCGAACACATCGCGGTAGGCGATATCTGCGGAGGTGCGGTTGCTGTACAGAAGGACGACATCGCGCTTCTCCTTCTGATCCACGAGGTACTGCACCATGCTGCGGAAAGGTGTGATGCCGATGCCGCCGGCGATGAAGGCAAGCTTGCGCGTGGGATCTTTGGGCATCGTGAATTCCCCGGCCTTCTGCGAAGCGACGATCGTTGCGCCCGGTTCCATCGCGAGGAGCTTCTGCTTGAACGTGCTGGACTGCGGGTAGAACTTCACGCCGATTGCCAGTTCCTTCTCTGTGGGGGACGAAGCAATAGTGAGGAAGCGGCGGTTGCCGCGCGTATCGGAGCAATCCAGCGGCAGCGTCCACTCCAGGTACTGTCCGGGGAGGAACGGAAGAGCACGTTCTTTGGAGAAGCGGAAGTGGTAGACACCGTCCGCCACCTGCTCTTTGGAGGTGAGGGTGAGCAGAAGCTTTTCCTTGGGGCTCACGATGTAGGTGTAGATATTGCCGATGAGGAGGGCCAGCTCCGGTGTGAGATACAGCGAACCGAAGTGCATCCACGGCGCATTGAGAAACCCAACCAACGCACCGTAGACCACGCGCTCTGTCCGCTTGGGAGACATGGTGAGAGGTTCTGTGACCATCACCGAACCGAAGAACAGGATAGGAGTAAATGCGAGCGACCTCCACGCGAGCACACCCACAGATCCGAAGCCCCGGATGAATCCGAGCGAACCGAAAGCGATGGAGATAAGCCCGACAATCAGGAAACTCCAGAACAGATCAAAACGCTGCACCTTGCGGACAATGAGCAGTCCCCCGATGACGACGAACGGCAGGAGAGGGAGTGTCCCTACCCACCAGCTCGCCGCCTGATTGAGCGTGAGCGCAGTCACGGCAACGCCGAACGACGCGGGGTTGAAGATATGCTTGCGACGGATGGCGAAAATGAACTTGGAAGCAATCGCCCAGAGTGAAGCCCAGAAGGCCATCTCCAGGTAATTCCCGTCGAGAAAGGACTGCGGCGGCGTAATGAGGAGAGCCAAAATCAGCGCCGTGATATACACCGACTCCGCATTCACCGGAGCCAGAAAGATCTTGGCGAGCGTCTCGTTGGCGAGGATGCAAACCGCCAGAATGAAGGCGACGGAGAAGAGCAGAAGCCACGGGCTCATCGGCAGCAAGCCAAACCACGAGAAGAGAAATGCTGCGGCGAGCAGGATGATGAGGACGTACAGCACGAGGCGGTACATCGTGATGAGATTCAGGAAGCGATCGATGGGGTTATTCATCATGTGGGAGACAGGTGTAGGAATCAAATCCGGATGTCATCGTGGCGATGCCTGTTGCGTCGATCATATACCCTTCGAAACCCTTCAGCTTCTCGAGGAACGCAATGCCCGTCTTCCCCATCGCGAAGATCGCCGTCGCGTAGCGGTCCGCCTCGTACACATCCGGCCCGATGACGGTGAGGCTCACAATCTCCGTGATCTCGCGGTCCTTCGCGAAGGGACTATAAATGTGCTGACCGCGGATGTACGTCCCGGAAGTCGCGATCCCCTTCCCTTCCGGGTAGACCACTTTCACGATCTCCTCCTTGCGAAAGGGACTACGAATCCCCACTCTCCAGCTCCCGCCGTCACTGTTCTTCCCGCTCATCTGAATATCACCGCCCGCCTCCACGTAAAAATTCCGGAAACCCGCGTCGGCAATCAACGTCGCCGCGTTGCGAATGGCCCAGCCCTTCACGAGACCCGAGGGATCGATGATGCCTTTGCGGTTACAGATATCGAAGAAGCCACCCGTGAGACGCTTGGTCGCTTCGCACAGACGCAGGACTTCCTGCACCTCGGGGCTCAGATCTCTTTCGGCCACTTCCCCGCGATTGAAACACGAAATCTCACTCTCCGGTTTGTACGTACTGAACGTCCGATCGACTGTTGTAAAATACTGGTAGACCTTCTCCAGATCGGCAGGCGTCACAGAAGCATCCACGATTTCCACCGTGATCGGCATGCCCATGAGGGGGCGGGTCTGTTTCATGCTCAACCGTTCTGCGCCTGCGAAAGTGCAGACTGCAAAGACTGATTGAATGCGCTGCTCATCTCGGTGGCGCCGGAAACGATATCGACGGGTGCGGACTGCGTGGCGATCGCCTCCTGCTTGAGAATCGGCATCGCATAACTGCTGATCTTCGCCGAATTCCCACGATCATTGGGATAGCTCAGAAATACGACATCCGCAATTTTGCCGCCGATAATCACCGCCTGAACCTGCACAATGCCATAGTACGCATCAGCGCCGACACCGGTGTAGGTTCCATTCTTGTAGCGACCCTGCTGAACGGGAGGAGGAACAGGAACGGTTCTGGGGACGGGTTGAGGAGTAGGAGTAGGGACAGGAAAAGGGACGGGGATCGGTGACGGAGATGCGGCGGCAGGAAGCGCACCTGTGGCAACGGGAACAAGCGACGGATTGGCCGCTAACCCTAATGATTGTCGGGAAATGACGTACGCGGAGAAGATGCCGATGAGGAAGATCGAGGAGAGGAATTTCTTCATAGGATGCAAGAATAGAAGAGAAATTATAAGGAGACATTAAGACAAAATACATCAGCGAATTCTGCGCCGAGAGCGTACATCAATCACCAATAGGTTGCAGAGATGCCCAGAAAAGAAAGACTCGGAGTGGTTGCTATATATTGATTGTATGTAATAATGATATTATATGATTCCTAGATTTGAACGCATACCGGATGATCTTTATCCAATAGGGATAGAGACTCCTCAGATAATATTGGACTTTGCCAGAACTATCTCTGCGCATTGTGCGAACGTGATTGCAAGTTCAAAGTCAGAGATTACGCTCCCGGTAACGCTTGCTCCTGCGCATCGTCCATATGTGAAATACCACCTCACTGCTGGCGGACAACAGCTTGAGAACGCCTTGAGAAATGCACCAAGCAACCCATTGGTTGATCAAATACAACAAATCGTCGCCCAAGCCACCAACGCACTCACAGTCATCAGGACAGGACAGCCTGGAAATCGATATTCTGCGGAAAACTTTGTCCAGGTGGTAAACGATGGTTTGGATCAACTCACAGCAAACGGACGTGGCAATGCTCAAAGAGAGGGCGAAGGAGAGCAGGATCCCGCATCCGATGTACCTCAGGTGACAGATCCTTCTACTGAGACAGAGAAAACTCCTCCCCCCGCCACACGCCCGAAAGAAAAGTCTCTTGTAAAAAACAAAGATCTCCCTCTCCCAAACCCGAACGTCGTATCCCAAGAATCCCTTGATACGCTCCTCCAGTGCACCGATCCCCGGGAACTCGCCTGCACCTTCCTCGCAACCGCTCAGATGGAAGTGGGCAGTTGGCCAAACCATCGCTCGGAAAAGAAAACGTTCGATCTGCAACGTATGCATAACGCCGGAGAAATTCCTGCAGGAAAAGAAACTGCGAAATTCATCCCGCGCCTCATGCTCCGCGCTGTGAATATCACTGCTCAGTCGAATGAAGAATTCTCTAGGCAATTTCACGAAGACCAAATTTCTGAATCGGATGGACAGGCTTGTGTCGCAAAATGTTGTAATCGTCTAACAGACGAAGTCCTCAATGACTCGTCGTGTCCTCCGCTATTCAACGATCAGAACCGCCAGATTGTCCTCTTTGGTTGCGGCCTTGCGCTCCAGCACCTCAACTTATGCATCCAGAAATTGCAGAAGCGCCCACTCTCGCTCGATGGCCATCCTCTGAGTGCCTTCCTCTATACTCTCGCACGCGACATTCCTCAGCTTGCAACCGGATGGGCACAGAGCCTCGATGCCGTTGCTTCGCACGGAGCCGGGAAGAACGGAAAAGCCTGGAGCAATCAGGTCACGAGCAAAGGAGAGGAGATGACTCCCGAACGACAAGCGGCTCTTCGGGCACTGGCTCTCAAGCAGGAATTATCCCTCACCATTCCGTCTATTCTATCTGCTCAGAGTGAACGTCTGGCGTTGGAAAGTACAGCTCAAGCAATCCAGACCCTTTCACAGAATCTTCCACCCGTCGTCGATCCTCTCTCCCTGCGGGAAACCGTGCGCGCTGTTCCTCAAATACCCTACGTCATGCAGCAGGGAAAAACGGAGATACACAGCAGCACCCGGCACCGGAATGTGCATATCTCTCCGGGTGATCCCGGGACCTGCCCGGGGATCCAGATCGACCACGCCGGAACGATTGCTGTGATCAATATCCCACCACCCTGGGTGACTCCTCCATCAGCACTGTACGCACAGCAGTTCGGGACCATTGCATCAAGAGTTCCGCACCTCGCTGCGTTCGTGCGGGAATCTCTAGACGTGGTCTGTCCCAATCTCCTTGAACATCCGGAATTCCTGCAATCTTCCACGGTAATTTTCGCCGAAGACGGCATCCACATCATCTCTGCACACTCCGATTGGGGCTGGGTAACGTCACCGCACAAAGAGCACACTGCCGATGAAACGCTAGCACTCTGCGCCCGGATCGGTCAGCCATTTACCACAATGTCCACGCGCAGCATCACCCTTCCATCTCTGCAACATTTCCAAAAGAATCTCAGAGTTCAGCCTCTCGCAATACCACTCTTCAGCGGTATCACAGGAACAACTGCTGACGGGAACGCTCCAATAAAGAGACCGGGCGCTCGAACACAAAAGAGCGAAAATGAGCCAGCGCAGCCACGTCAGTACCGAGCCCTCCATGCTGCGATCAATGCATTCACGCGCGATGGACGCGATCCGCTCATCTATCGGTTCCGCACACCAGATGCATTCACTAAAGGAACTGAATCGCCATCTTCTGAGCCATCGCAAACTCAGAATCTCTCGACGCTCACCGCAGAGGATCTCACGGTCGGCACAGGGAATATCGTGGTTATCGATGATCCGAAAGCTCATGTCCGCATGATCTTCCAGCCAGAAACAACGAACGTCGTGCACGTCGTCACGATTCCGGAAAGCAAAAATGGGGTAGCCGATTGTCAGAATGCTCATTCTCTAGGTGAATATCTGAGGAATCATCCCAATTTCAAAATCTACATGGAGAACGGACGACAATTCATGAAGGTCGTCTCTCATGTGCGCGAAGGACATGCACTCTACCTCGACCAACAGCAGCGCTACCCGTCACCGAAAGATTTCGTGGATGCATTCGACGCTCCCCTCCGTGAAGCGCTTCAGGCTTTCGCCGACGCCGGCGCGCCGACCAGAGATGGATTGGTCCGCTCTCCGAAAACCATGGGTCTTGGCCACGTCCGCAGCATCGAATCCGGTGATGTCATCATCCGCTGCGGAGGGGCGTTCCTAGAAAACTGCGCACGCAAAATGGGTATCCGAAGCGACCGCCGTAAGATCATTCCCACAGGCGAACAACGCGGTTTCTCCCGCGATCAGGCACAGGAATTTGCCCTCGAGCTCCTGCAGTTCCATCTCTATAGAACACCGCTGCGCAAATACGAAGGTGTGCAGATACCGACATCTCTCGCGGAAATAAAATGTCCGGAAGGCTCTTAACCCATCGTTATACCCGCTCCCATAAAATGAGCACGGTTAACCACCACTTGTATTTCTTCCTCCCCTTTCTCTATGAAGCTCAGTAAGTACACCATCGGCGCAGTCGCCGGCATCGCCACCCTCGCGGTCGCACTCCCATTCGTCTCACAGTTCACGAACGCAGCGGGCACGGGAACTCCCTTCACGCACCCCATCCTCACGCAGGTTCAGGTGCAGGCGATGGTCACGAAGGATCAGGCTTTCCTGACGAACATCGACGCATTCGTCACCATCCAGAAGAACGCTGTCCAAGCGCACGAAACGGCACTCACCGCCGCAGCTGCCATCGCCGATGACACGCAGCGCGATGCAGCCGTGAAGAAAGCGAATACTGATGAACGCGCCGCCATCCAGGCAGCCCTTACGGCCACCCCGGCCATCCAGTCCGCCATGATGCGCTTCGGCGGCGATCGCGGCTTCGGTGAAGGCAAAGGCGGCCCCGGTATGATGGGCCTCGGCCCGAATACGGCTGCTCTCGCGACCAAGCTCGGTATGACCGAAGAAGATCTCAAGGCCGCTCTCGCGAGTGGTCAGACGATCCAGCAGATTGCAACGGCACACGGCGTGACTCTCCCTGCCGACAATGGCAAGGGCGAAGGCAAGCGTGGAAAAGGCTGGATGATGGGCGGCCTCAAGAAAGCCTCCTCGACCAGCAGCACCTCTTCCAATCGATGAACATTCCTCACCGGCTATGACTCTGAGGGCCGCGCAAGCGGCCTTCTTTGTCAGGAGAGAAAATACGGAAACGCGATTACGACGCCTTCGCCGCTCTCTTCACCCGCCGCTCCTCCTTCTCGATCGCTTCCACTTCCTCCTCTCGCTGCTCTTCGGCGGCAGCCATCACGGCTTCCTCCATCTCCTTGTCGTGCATCACTACACTCATCGTCGCGACTTTGTCCTTCCCATTGAGGCGCATGACGATCACGCCCTGTGTGGCACGGCCGAGGGAAGGAATATCGGACAACTGCATGCGGATGGCCTGACCCTGCTTGCTGAGACACAACAGATCTCCATCGGCACCTTCCTCCAAGACACAACCACCGACGATATCTCCGGTCTTTGCAGTCAACTGTGCGGCTTTCACTCCTGATCCGCCACGTCCCTGGAAGCGGTACTGTTCCACTGGCGTCATCTTGCCCAAACCATTTTCCATCACCACAAGGAGCTTGGACTTCTTGGGGTCAATGATGGAAGAAGCCTCCACCACGCGATCACCGGCTCCCAGCTTGATCCCGCGCACACCCGCAGCCGCACGACCCATGGAGCGGACGTCATCTTCCTTGAAACGAATCGCCTTACCCTTCTTCGTGAGGAGCATGAGCTCATTCTTTCCGTCCGTCGCCACCACCCATCGCAGCTCATCACCCGGAGGCATCTTCTGCGCGATGAGGCCGGAGCGGCGAATGTTCTCGAACTCCGTGAGCTCTGTGCGCTTCACCGTCCCCTCACGCGTCACCATGAAGAGGAATTTCTTGCCCTCCATGTTGGAGCGGAGGATTGCGGTGATCCGCTCTTCGGGCTGCAATTGCAGCATATTGACGATGGCCTGACCCTTGGCGACCCTGCTCCCCTGCGGCAATTCATACGTCGGCAGCTTGAAGACGCGTCCGGTATTGGTGAAGTACAGGAGATCATCGTGATTCATCACGTGGAGAATCGAGAGAATCTCATCCTCGTCCTTCGTCGTCATCCCCTTCACCCCCTTGCCACCGCGCTGCTGAGCCCGGAACTGCATGGGGCTGAGGCGCTTCACGTAGCCGGTCTCCGTGAGTGAGACGATCATCGGAGCATTGGGGATCGTGTCCTTGGCGGAGAATTCCCCGACGTCGTGCTTCACGATGGTCGTCTTGCGCGCATCGCCGTAGGCTTCCTTGAGCTCAGCAAGCTCCGTGCGGATGATCTTGTCGATGCGCTTCTCATCCTTGAGGATCGCCTCGCACTCGGCGATGAACTTCCGCTTCTCCGCAAGCTCATCCTCAATCTTCTTGCGCTCCAATCCCGCGAGCGTCTGGAGGCGCATCTGGAGAATGGCATCCGCTTGGAGGTCGGAGAGCTTGAACTTCTTCACGAGATTCACCTTCGCGATCTCCTTGGTATCACTCTTCTTGATGGTATCGATGACCTTATCGATGTCATCGAGGGCCAGGCAGAGTCCTTCCAAAATATGCGCACGCTCTTTGGCGCGGTCGCGATCGAAGGTGACGCGGCGGCGGATCACGATCCTGCGATGATCGATGAAGATCTGAAGCATCTCCTGGAGATTCAGGAGCCGGGGCTGGAGACCGTCTGCTAGCGCGATCATGTTGTACCCGAAGCTCGTCTGCAGATCGGTGTGCTTGAAGAGCTGATTGAGGACCTTCTGAGGATAGCTGTCCTTCTTGAGCTCGATGATGATGCGCACGTTCTCGGTGCGGTCCGATTCGTCGCGGATGTCGGAAATGCCTTCGATGATCTTGTCCTGGACCAGTCCCGCCATCTTCTCGATCATCGCGGACTTATTCACCTGGTAGGGAATCTCGGAAATGCGAATCTGGTAACGACCCTTCACTTCTTCAATCTCCGCCTTGGCGCGAACGACCACGGATCCGCGGCCTGTGAGATACGCCTGCTTGATGATTTCGCGGTTATACACGATGCCGGCTGTGGGAAAGTCCGGTCCTTGGACGAACTCGAGGAGATCCTCCACGGTGGCCTCCGGATGCTCCATGAGATGTGTGGTGGCATCCACAATTTCCGTAAGGTTATGCGGCGGAATATTGGTCGCCATACCCACGGCGATACCCACGGATCCATTGAGCAGGAGATTGGGGATTTTGGCGGGCAGAACCATCGGCTCCTTGCGCGTCGCATCGTAGTTGCTCATGAATTGCACGGTCTCCTTCTCGATATCCTGCAGGAGCTGATCGGTGAGCCGTTGCATTTTGACCTCGGTGTAACGCATGGCCGCAGCGCCGTCTCCATCGATGGAACCGAAGTTTCCCTGACCATTGATAAGCGGATAGCGCATGGAGAAGCTCTGTGCCATACGCACGAGCGCTTCGTACACCGATGAATCGCCATGGGGATGGTACTTACCCAGCACATCACCAACCACGAGCGCACTCTTGCGGAATTTCACGTTGGAATGGAGCCCGAGCTCATGCATGGCGTACAGAATGCGGCGGTGCACGGGCTTGAGACCATCTCGAGCATCAGGAAGCGCACGGCTGACGATCACACTCATCGCATAGTCCAAATAGCTCTTCTCCATCTCCTCCACAATGGGACGCGGCTTCACGAGCCCGATATTGGACAGAAGTGTGGGGTCGGGCAACAGAGGCTTGGCAGCCACTTCCGGTTCTGGAGGCAGAACGCCGTCATTCTCCTCATTCTTCGGTGGTTCGGATTTCTTGGGCATAGGAAAAGGCAATCAAATGAAGCGGAAGGATGATACAGATTTTCTGGGAAGAGAAAAGGGGCGAAAGGCAAAATATCGTAGGACAGGAACGTTCCTGTCCTACGATATTTTGCCCGCCACTCCATCCTTTCAAACTCTCCAACCTCGACACACACCTGCTACACTGCCAACAATGCTCTCCATCGTCTCCACCCCCATCGGTAACCTCGGCGACATCACCCTCCGTGCTCTGGAAACACTGAAGAAATGTGACGGCATCATCTGCGAAGATACGCGAGTAACGGGACAGCTCCTGAAATTACTGAATCTGGAGAAGAAGGAACTCATCAGCTTCCATGGCTACACCAATCCCGAGAAAGCCGATGGCATCATCGCTCGACTACTTGGGGGAGCGCACTTCGTCCTCGTGAGCGATGCAGGCACGCCCGGCATTTCGGACCCCGGTTATGTGATGGTATCCAAAGCACGGAGCGCCGGTGTGAACATCGAAGCCATACCGGGAGCATCAGCTTTCCTGGCGGCTTTGAGCGTAAGCGGTCTGCCCATCAACCGGTTCCTGTACCTCGGCTTCCTGCCGATGAAAAAGGGACGGCAGACCCTCCTGAAAACATTCATCGAAGAAGACCGGACCATCGTCTTCTACGAATCCGTCCACCGCATTGGGAAAACCATGCATGAGCTCGCCGAAGTGCTGAAGGATCAGCCGGACCGGCCTGTCGTCATCGCACGGGAGCTCACCAAGCTCCACGAAGAGATCATTGCGACCACGGTCAGCAAACTCCCCGCAATCGCGGAATCGCTTGTGAAAAAGGGAGAATTTGTGGTGGTGATCGGCAATCTCCTTGCCTCGTCCCCTGCAGGTCAGGTTGAATAGGATGCATGATGAATCGCTGCACGCGCCAATGTTCAAGTACAATCGATACTGTTGAATTGCAAATTTGTCGCAGTTCGACACGGCTCACTGTGACAAATTTGCGAATGCCATGGTTCCATACTTCGGCTCGGCTCAGCGCAGGCTCGGCTCACCATGACATGCTCAATTTTTTTTCAGGGGCTCTTATTATTGCAGTATCCATCGGAGTCATGTGGCTTTCCATTACACCCACACACGCAGCCTGGCTACCGGTCATTCCGGAAACTTCATCAGCGAATCCCTCCGCCCCTCGAAGCTCGAAGAGCGAAGTGGGGTCGTATTCTTCGTCAATCACCCTTCCTATCCTCACCTACCACTTCCTGGAAGTCGTGAAAGAGAAAAAAGACAAGCTCCGCATCAGCATGGCCATCACTCCGACGATTTTCGAAAAGTCGCTTCAGGATCTCGCGGACAAACACTATCAAACCATTTTTTTGCGGGGCATTCCGGCGATGTTCCGCCGCACGATGAATCCTGCGTCTCCGGTCATCGCTCTCACCTTCGATGACGGCTACGAGGATTTCTATACCGATGCGTTTCCGTTGCTGAAGAAATACTCGGCACACGCCACCCTCTTCATGATCAGCAGCTACATCGATAGACCCGGATTCCTCTCTCTGAAAGAACTGAAGGAGATCAATGATTCCGGACTGGTGGAAATCGGGGCACACACCGTGCATCACAAGAACCTCACGAGAATTTCCCTGAAGAAAGCTGAAGCGGAAATCGCCGGGAGCAAGACCGAGATCGAGCAGAAACTCGGCATCCATGTGGATACTTTCGCCTACCCGTACGGCAAGTGGAACCCGAAACTGGCAACGATTGTCGAGAAGGCCGGCTTCACCGCAGCGGTAACGACAGAGCGCGGATTCCTGCAATCTCCCAATACAATGATGAGCCTCCGGCGGATCAGTGCTGGAGCATTCATGGGAACACGGAAGTGGAAGACGATCGGCGAAGCGGCGAGGAGGTAAACCAAATTATTATCTTCCAGCAGCACCCCTTCGCGGGTGCGGTGCCCGTTGATGAGCCCGCTATCACATCGTCGGTGGGAATCGCGAATCCCAAAAAGAACAACATTGAACAGCCATAGAAAAAATTCATGGCTACGACCCGCACCCCGGGAGGGGTGCTGCTGGGATTATTGAAATGCTGCTACCCGCTATCCGCTCCCCGCTATCCGCTTGTCAAAACGCGTGCAACAGCATCAAGGTAATACCCCTTTGGGATTGATATTCACCCCATTCTCGATCACTTCCAAGTGCACGTGAGGACCCGTGGTCATCGGTCCTGCACCGTGCGTCCCCGGTTGACCTCCGGAAAGTCCGATGATCTGCCCCTGCGTCACATCTTCTCCAGCCGAAACGTTGAACCGCGAAAGGTGACCGTAGAGCGTTGCGTATCCGCCGCGATGGCCGATGAGAATATAGGAGAATCCTGTGGCTCCGCCGTCACGCGCGAGGAATACCACCCCATCTGCAGCCGCCGCAACCGGCGACCCCTGCCCCACGGCAATATCGATCGCACGGTGCGGAACGCCGAAGTAATCCCTGTACTTCGCATCATTGAAGACCGCCGAAAGCGGCCCGTACACTGGCCAGATGAACGTTGGAGTCTCTGCCCCGAGGGAATGGTCGATAGTCCCGGGGTCGAGCAAACCCTTCGCAATCAAATCGCGCTCCACTTTGGCTCGAATTTTGGCGTCGATGCGGGCGAGGGAACCCTGAAGGCGAATCACTTGCTGATGCACCTCCTCCACAATGCGCTGAATCTCAGCAATGCGATCTTGTGTTTTCTTCAGATTTTGACTCGCATCGCGGTACTCCGTCAGCGCACCCTGCGAATCTGTGAGGAGCTGATCGTACGACAGCACAAGCGTCTCCAGTTCGTTGGACCGATCCGTCGCTCCGGCGATCTGGAAGAGCACAGCCCGGGCAACGGCATGACCAGTGACATCCCCGGCTTTCTCGGCGGGCGTACGCAAGACGATATCCTGCAAAGCATTGAGCTCCTGGCCCTGCGTCCCTTCCCACACATCCCGCGCCAGAGTGCCGAACGCGGCAGACTTCTCCTCCGCAGTCGCCTTCTCTCCGTCCACATTCAGCGCGAATCGCTGCCGGAGCTTCGCCTCCGCTTTCTGCTTCGCGACGATCTGTGCCCGCAATGCGCGGCGCTTCTTCTCGATCGGCTGCAGAGCGACGAGCGCCTTGTTCACCTCCTGCTGATACTGGCGCTCGAGAGCGGGGAGCCCGCGCGTGGCCCGGTAGTCATTCGCAGCATTGGCGATGGCCCCCTGATAGGCCTGCTCGGCGGCGATGCGCTCGTCGGTATTGAGCACAAATGCGAACGTCGCGAGAGGCAAGAGCCCTGCGAGAAGAAAGCTGATAGAGACGACCCGGTTAGTGATGTACATTTGGTTCTAGTATAGCGGAAAACGGGTGCGGAGGGGAGAGCTTTCCAATGAGCTTTAAGCTATAAGACATAAGCTTGAAGCAATTGCTTGTAGCTTAAGACTTATAGCTTACGTCTCCCACAAACATTCCTGTCAAGAACTGCTACAAGCCTCCTCATCTTTCCTCTGCTACACTCCCGTCCAATGTTCGCCCACTTACGCGGTACCATGACGCGGCTAGCTCCGGGAGAAGTGATCGTGGACATCCATGGGGCGGGCTACCGTGTAGCGGTTCCCCTCGATGTGTGGGAACGACTGGAGGAAAACACCGTGCAGAAGCTCTTCATCACCTCGTACATCCGCGAGGACCGCTTCGATCTCTTCGGCTTCCTGGAGAGCGAAACCAAGAAGCTCTTCGACGAGTTCATCGGGATTTCCGGCATAGGACCCAAGACAGCATTGGAACTTTGCGGTGTGCCGCGCGGCATTCTCTCCACGGCAATCATGACGAATGATCCCACTGTCCTCACGGAGATCAAAGGTATCGGGAGGAAGACGGCGGAGAAGTTGCTGCTGGAGCTCAAATCTCTGGCGGAGAAATATCCGGCGATATTCAGCGAAAAGGGATCATCACATTCCGCCCACCGTCTCGATCCGGACGCCGTCGCAGCATTGGAAATACTTGGCTACGATGCCCCGACGATCCGAAGCGCTTTGCAGGCATTGCCGAAGGACCTAGTGACGACGGAGGAGCGGGTGACGGCGGCGTTGCGTAGTCTATGAAGTCGCGGGTCGAAGACCCACTCTGCCTTTCCTACGGTCAGAATCCCGCGCTCAGAAAACTAATAACTAAAGAACTAATAACTAATAAACTCATACCCAGCTACCATTCCCTTCTCCCCGCCCAACACATGCTGAATCTCTCCGTCACCGCCACCCTCGCCAAGGCCATCACGCCGTCGCACGGGATTCCCGATCAGGAGCTCACGGCTCTACGGACCGGCATGCGTCGCTACGTGCAGGAATGGCTCAGTGAACGCGAAAAGGGTGGGCACGGATGGTCCATGGATCCGTATCGCAAAGACGTCGTGGCTGCGGTGAAGGAAGCGGCCCACAAGGTGAAGGCGGAACACATCCGCACCATCGTGTGGATAGGCATCGGTGGCTCGGGGCTCGGCCCCAAAGTTCTGCAGGAAGTATTTGAAACTCCCGATACCGTGGAATTCATCGTCCTCGACACACTGGATCCGTCCATCGTCCAAGTGGTCACCACGATCGTCGACTGGAGATCCACCTTGCTCGTGATCGCGAGCAAGTCTGGGGGAACGCTCGAGCCGATGGCGCTCTTCTTCCACTGCTACGAGAAGCTGAAGGAAGCCAGAGGCAACCGTGCGTCCGACTACGTCCTCGCTGTCACGGACCCCGCATCCGGCATCCTCCACGATTACTGTCTGGCCGAAGGCATCGCGATGCTCCCGATCCCGCCGGATGTCGGTGGTCGCTACTCGATCTTCACGCCCGTCGGGCTCCTGCCCATCGCCTTGCTCTCCGGCAATGTCGATTCCTTCATCCGCGGTGCTAAGGAAATGGATACGCTCTGCCAGTCCCCTTCCATCGATGAGAATCCCGCAGCCCTCCTGGCAGCCGTGCAGTACATCCTCGACCTCAAGCGCAACTACCCCATCCGCGTAATCATGCCCTACAGCCAGCGCCTCGCATCGATTGCTCGCTGGGATCAGCAGCTGATCGCCGAGAGCCTTGGCAAAACGGAAACCAATAACCCGATCCCCATGGCCGCCATCGGTACCCAAGACCAGCACTCGCTCCTCCAGCAGTGGATGGCGGGCCCCCGCTCACAATGGCTCCTCTTCATACGCGAGGAGGACAAGCCCCGCGTCTTCCTCCCCGAGGAACTCCCACCGCCCTTCACCAATCTCGGCGGCAAGAGCCTCGGCAAGCTCCTGGATGCCTGCGCGGATGGCACGGCAGCAGCCCTCACAGCAGCCAAGCGTCCCCACGCAACCATCACCCTCCCCCGCCTCGATGAGCGGCACCTCGGCCAGCTCTTCTTCCTCCTGATGGCCGAAGTGATCTTCCTCGGCAAGCTCTACCGCATCGATCCCTACGGCCAGCCCGCAGTGGAGATCGGGAAGAAGTTCACGAAGGATATTTTGTCGAAGGGGAAAGAAGAATAGTTTCTGGTTGTTAGTTATTAGTTGTTAGTTTTTTTGAACAAAGAACTCTATAGCAAAAAACTAGCAACTAATAACTAGAAAACTAATAACTTATCCAATTTTTCGACAAGAGTTCACTCTTCAATTATGCTTCTATCAGACAAGTATTTCATTCGACCTACCTCCCATGCCTCATCCCATAACAGACCAAAGCTTCGACCAAGAAGTGCTGCAGTCTCCCATTCCCGTCCTCGTGGACTTCTGGGCTCCGTGGTGCGGACCGTGCAAGATGATGCTCCCGGTGATCGAGGAACTGGAGAAGGAATATGAAGGCAAGGTGAAATTCGTGAAGGTGAACGTGGACGAGAATCAGGAGATTCCCGGCAAATTCAACATCATGAGCATCCCGACCTTCATCTTCTTCAAGGGTGGCCAGCCGGTCGCGCAGTTCATCGGCGCCAAGTCCAAGGAGAGCGTGAAGCAGGAAATTGAGAAAGTCATCGCATGACTTGGGGATCGGTGTTGCTGTTTCAGCTGCGCCGGGCAAATGTAAAATGTAGAATGAAGAATGTAGAATGATTTCTCTCTTCTTCATTGTACATTCTACATTATACATTCTCCATTCGATCCCTTCTCGTTATAGTGGGCACACACTTCCCATACGATCAATGTCAACATTCCTCGCCTTCCTCGGCATCGTCCTCTCCGTCCTCATGATCAAATACCGCGAGCAGGCGGGGGATACCTTCGGCTCGGCGGAGTGGATGGAGAAAGTGGGAGGCGTGTACAACGTCATCATCATCTTCGCGGTGCTCCTCTTCTTCGGCTGTGTGGCTGTCCTCACCGGATCCACGCAGATCTTCTTCGCGCCGGTGCTGTGGCTGTTCCCGCATCCCACAACCTGAAGGATTTCATTTGGGAAGCATCTGCAATCTGGTAGGATAACTCCAGTGGGGCATTAGCTCAGTTGGTAGAGCACCTGCTTTGCAAGCAGGGGGTCGCCGGTTCGAATCCGGCATGCTCCACCACACTTCGCTCTTCTTCACTTCGTTCAGAAGAGCTACGCGTGGCTCGCCAATTGTTTCCAAAACGAAGTGTGCCCCGCGTAGCCCCGCGAAACGAAGTGGGGCGAAGTGGGGCTTCCTCGGCCAAAAGCTGCGCTTCGCTTGGCAAGCCAAATTGGTTTCAATGATTTGCAGAATCCAGTTCAAACTTTTTCGGATCATCTCCATTAATATCAATATTCGGAACTACACAAAAATCGCGCCACCGTTTCCATCAGAACAGCATGCAAAAACGGAAAAGCAAGACGGCTTGAACTGGGCGGTTCGCCAACAGCAAAACTTTTCTTCGATTGAGTATTCGGAATAGACGATCTCCATCAAAAGCGGTATATTGTTCACAATATGAGAGATTTTCTACTTATAATTGGGGCAGGGGCATTGATTGGCCTGTGGCAGTATTGCGTCCGACTCAGTAAAAAAATTGAGTTACTACAAACAGCTCCCGAAAAGATTGCTGACTTAGAAAAGCCGTTCAACAATAATTACAGCTATAGACTCAGTATAAGCATCGAGCCAGATTGGATGGCAATTCTTGAGAAAATTGCAAAGGAACACAAAATTGAATTAGAGCCCTACATTAAGCAGATGAAACAGGACTTGAAAATTAGTAATGAAACTGGTCTTGCTGGAAAGAAGTTTGGATTCACAAGTTTCTACAGTGGCTTAACGAACCAAGAATTGATTTGGAGTGATCATTTCAAATGTTTTGTAAAAGACTTCGACATTATGGGTAAGATGTTCGATAATAAAGATCATTCGATGGGACTTGATTGTGCCTTTGATAACAAATACAGAGATTCTCCCTTTAGTAAAACAATCGAAATTTGTCCATGTGGCATTGGTTTAGATCTTGATGAATTCTGTTCTCCAGAAGAATTGATATCCGAAATTCCCTTTGGACTTTTAGGAACATTTTTTCTCAAGGTTGGCTTGGAAACAGGTGCATCTAATTGGATTGTGAAGCGATTTCCAGAAAAGATAGAAAAGAAATTAGCGGAAGGCAATATTAAATATGAGGCATGGATAGACAGTTATATCGATCATGGCAACAACCAATCTTTACTAGAAAAAAATGGTGAAGTGCTAAAAGATGGCATAACAGAGTCATCTTGGCTAAATCGAAATGGTGTAGAACTGTTCAGGGAGCGTACTAAAGGTCATGGCTTTATCGGCCAGTACTGCTCCGTTTTTATCTCTCTTGAAGTTACTGTTCAGGCTTTGGAACGGAAAAATTGTGTCGGGGCCTTGCCCACGTTTTGGCTCGAAGAGCTTGATACTTAGAAGTAATCTGTGTCTCCTCAAACTTTTTGTCCTCCGTGTTTCAGTAATGCATGTGCTACGGCTGCTGCCTCGATGTTCTCTTCTTTTTTGAGCACCTCAATTGACTGTGGAAATACATCAGCGTACTCAAAAATGAGCCGCGCCATCACAACCATCAAGATGCCAGCGCTAAATTGGCACTCAGCAAGCTGCTCCTCTCTGCTCCGCGCAAATACAACCTTTCGCATGTGCATGTAATGGCAGTGAGCAACCTGCGAGAGATTCTGATGAACATTCAATTTATCAAGCTGTGGTATGAGTTTCTGCAAATGGGTCCAATCACCCGGCAGCCATCCTTTTGCAATCCTATCTTTGTACCTTCCTTGTTTTTTCATTAGTTCGGGATCGTCAGTCGGTTCAATCAGCTTTTTGTAAAAGGGATTATTGTTCATCTCTGCCTCTATCTTCTGCACTTCATGCTCATCGCTCTCCATGATGGCATTCACATCTGGCAATTCTGATTGTATGCCCTCGACTGTCTGAAGATTTTCATAAATGTGATATGGATAAAGCTCCTTTCTCTTTTGCAATGAATCTTTTATCCATGCAAAATACTTGAACTGGATTTCCTTCTCGTACTTGGAATCCACGAATAGGTGATGAAAAACAAGATACGTTTGAATGATTGAACGGGCGAGATCGGAAATCGACGAGAAGTCCCAGTTGCGCTCATCCTTTTCCTGAAAGGGTATAGGGCTGCCGTCGAGCAAATGTACAACTGTGCAAGTTTGCCGAAAGATTTTGGTCGCGAGGGCGCTTGCGTACTGTCGAACATCATTTCTGTCCAAATCGCACTTTGCTGCATTCATAACCTCCCTTAGGAGGCAAAACAGTAATCTGAAAACTTTTTGCTTCTCTCCATCCGAAGCCACGCCCTTTCGCCTTGAGGGAGAAAACGTTGGTTTGGCATTATTATCCATACAGCATTTTTTGTACTTCTTTTTACTCCCACATGGGCAACAATCATTTCTGCCTATCTTGTTCATGTAGCTAATGATAGACCAGAGTGCTCAATCGAACAGCAAAAGAGCAATTACAAATCGTCACGGAAACGGCGACGGCACCAGCCTAAAGCTTTTCAGCCGCCGCACCAATGTTCGCGGAAATCAGCACCACCACTGTGCTCATGCTCATGCGGGAAGCATCCCGCGCTCAAGGAAGAAGGATTACGTCACAATCTCTCCCACCCTTCCCTCCTCCAC
>JBAWYM010000030.1:0-21781 GCA_037143575.1 Candidatus Peregrinibacteria bacterium
GCCCTGTGTTCAAGCCCGGAGCCGCAGCGCAGGGCGGGACACAGGGTTATTCACTAATGGTAATTATTTGGTAGGTAGTTCTAACTGGAATAACGGCGCCACGGTAGATGTGGGAGCCATAACTTGGTGCAGTGGAACAACCGGATGCACTGGCGTTGTTTCCACTTCCAACTCTTTGTATGGCTCCAGTGCGAGTGATTATGTGGGACTAACCTCCTACAGAGGTGGAGCAAATGGCATCACAATTTTATCAAATAATAATTATGTAGTAAGTAGCCGTTATTGGAATAACGGCGCCACGGTAGATGTGGGAGCCGCCACCTGGGGCAACGGAACCACCGGCACCACCGGTCCTGTTTCCACTTCCAACTCTTTGTATAATACCACTCCTGGTGGAGTTGCAGGACCAACGAATGGTGCCGGTTATCCTAGGGTATTTGCGTTAACGAATGGAAATTACGTTGTGGGTGCCTATCTATGGGACAACGGTGCCACCACAGATGTAGGAGCAGTTACTTGGGGTAATGGTACCACTGGTGTTGCTGGTGCTGTTTCCACTTCCAATTCTTTGTATGGCTCCACTGCCAGTGATAATGTGGGTACTTCTGTTACTGTTCTCACCAATGGAAACTATGTTGTTTATAGTTCCCTCTGGGACAACGGCGGAATAGCAAACAGAGGTGCCGTCACATGGGGCAACGGTACCACCGGCACCACTGGCGCTGTTACCACTTCTAACTCGCTGTATGGTTCCACTGCCAGTGATGGCGTAGGCACTTCTGTCACCGCCCTGACTAATGGTAATTATGTGGTGACGAGTACCACATGGGACAATGGTGGAATAGCAGACAGAGGTGCCGTCACATGGGGTAACGGCACTACCGGCATCACCGGGGCTGTCTCCACTTCAAACTCTCTGTATGGCTCCACTGCCAGCGATAAAGTTGGCAACGTGGGTTTTTCTAATACAATCATCGCCCTCACCAATGGTAACTATGTGGTGGGCAGTCGTGACTGGGACAACGGTGGTACGGCTGATGCGGGAGCCGCGACTTTGTGCAGTGGCACCGCAGGTTGTACTGGCACTATCTCCACCGCAAACAGCATACTCGGTCCTTCGGCTTCAGCAGGACTCGGCACCATCGTAGAAGACACGGTCAACAATCACTTCATCGTTCCTTTTGCTACCGCTCAGAAAGTGTACTCCGCTTCCAGCGTTCTCTTTGATTCCGCTCCCAATGATTACATCTTTGGCTACGATCCTTCCGCCAGCTACACCTTCACCCCAGGTTTTCTCACAGCAGTCTTAAACACCGGAAGCAATGTGACTCTTCAAGCAAACAACGACATCACTATTTCCAGCGCCATCACCGCAAGCAACGGATCGGGCAACGGAGGAGTTCTTACACTGCAGGCAGGCAGAAGTATTTTGATCAACGCCAATATCACCACCGATAATGGGAATCTCATTCTCTACGCTAACGAAAAAGCTTCAGCCGGAGTCATAGACGCAAATCGATCTTCCGGGACAGCCGTCATCACTATGGCAGGAGGAACAGTGATAGATGCAGGAGCCGGCACTGTCACCATCCGCATGGATGATGGAACGGGAAATACAAACAGAACCGCAGGCGCCATCACACTCACGAGCATCACTGCGGGAACACTCTCGGTCACTAACACCAACGCCGGAGCAACGGATACGATCAGCATCTCTCCAACTATCACTAATTTCACGCTCAACTCTGCAGGAACATTCACGCTTGGTGCCGCGCTCACTCTCACCGGCAACCTCACCATCACCGCCGGCACTCTGGATGTTTCTTCTGCAGGATGCAGCGGTGCTTCGTGCGCTGTCACGGTCTTCGGCAATTGGACAAACACAGCAGGAACCTTCACGGCAAGAACCGGAACAGTCACTCTGAATGGTGCAGGTCAGACAATTTCCGGAAGCACCACTTTCTACAACCTCACCAAATCTATCACAAGTGCAGACACTCTCATCTTCGCCGCAGGAACGACGCAGACAATTACCAATACGCTCACCTTCAACGGTGCGGCAAGCAACCTGCTCTCACTTCGATCATCATCAACTCCAACCCAGTGGAGCATCAATCCGCAGGGAACGCGCGTCATCGGCTACCTAGATGTGAAGGATTCCAACAATACCAATGCAACGGCCATCAATATGGCAGGCATCCATTCCGTCAACTCGCTCAACAATACCAGCTGGGGATTTAACACCGCGCCGATTCTTATCTCCATTGCCGATGCTCCCGATCCTATCAAAGGAGGTTCCACCATCACCATCACTCCCACGGGACACGGGGATGGTGAGAGCGACGCGCTCAATTTCTTTTGCAACGAAACGGGATCCGCCACCGGCGCCACCACGCTCTGCTTACAGGGAAGCGCGAGTACTTCCGGCGATTATTCTTCGATGACCTGCACCTACGCCGTCGCAACGGGCAATGCAACCAGAACAATTTACTGTCGAGCGTTTGATGGAACGGAATATTCTGCAGAACGCACTACCACCTACACCGTCGACAGTATTGCCCCCGGCCTTCCCTCAGTTTCACCGATCCCTGCCATCTACACCTCCGCGCAGTCTGTCAGCCTTACTGCAGCCGACTCTTCCATCATCTATTACACGATCGATGGCTCTACACCCACTATTTCTTCCACCATCTACACCACTCCCGTCAGCGTCTCTGTTACAACGATGATCAAGGCTATCGCTGGGGATGCTGTCGGCAATCTCAGTGGAGTGATGAGCGAGGTCTTCACCATCCAGGCTGCTTCATCTTCGTCTGCATCGACACCTACGGGAGGAGGTACCCGACCGGCGACACTCGAACGTAGGCAGGCGGAGGTGAAAGCACCTCTGCCTCAAACGACTGAGCATGCAGCGGCCCTTGGCGTGATGATTGCCCCTCCTGCTCCAGCCAATCTCCCACCTCTCCTCATCAACATGCGCGAGAGAATGATTCAGCGCATGGATGTCCTCGTCACGAAGCAGCCGTCTCTCAAGGCAGCCATGGAACGTGTGCTGCAGAGACTGGATGCGAGGCTCGCGAAGAGGGGGAGGAGGTGACCCCACTTCGCCCCACTTCACTTCGTTTCGCGGGGCTACGCGGGGCAGGGATGAAAGAAGTCTGAAAGGTTGTTTTCTTCTCTCACGGATCACTCGATTATTTCGGCTGTGCTATACTCTGTGTATGACTCAACAGGAGATCGTTGCCCATTGGAAGTTTCTCGTGCGGAAGCACTTCTCCTACGTATTCTGGGATCATGAAGCGTCTTGCACCAACGAAGGCTCAGGGATTGCAGAAAGCTCGTACGCTCAAAATGTTACTCGAACGTCATGGATTTCCCGTTACGGATGTTTTGCTCTTCGGTTCTGTAGCGAAAGGTTCATCGCATCCGAGTAGTGATATTGATATTGCCGTTATTTATCGTCCTTTCTCCCATACCCGCATGGAAGAATTGCGTTCTATGTGTCTCGTGGAACAAGAAGAGGATTTGCAGAATATCGAAGTGGTGTATTTTCATCCGCAAGATTTAGAGGACAAATACAGCACTCTTGTGCAAGAAGTGAAAAAGCACGGCTTTTCTGTCTGATGTGCTACACTTCCCGCCATGCAGACCACCGAACGCGTGCTGCCGTTGCCTGTCGTCGGCGCTAAGCGCATCTACCTTCTTACGTTCTTCACGGTCATCACGATCGCGCCGTTCTTCATTGCGCATGTGCAATTGCTCACGGGTCCACTGGTAAATGCCGTTCTGATTCTCGCCTGCGTTCTCCTTGGCCCGACGGAAGCAGTGACACTCGGGTTGTTCCCTTCGACCGTAGCATTGATGAGCGGGCTCCTACCGCTTGCGTTCGCGCCGATGGTGCCGTTCATTATTATCAGCAATGCCATCTATGTGTTGGGTTTTGCTTGGTCGAATGGGAAATCGAGGAAATCAAGGAATACGAAGAAATCAATGAAGGCAGATTCTTCGCCTTCCTCGATTTCCTCTTTTTCTTCGATTTCCTTTTCCATCATCTTTGCCTCTGTTCTGAAATACCTCTTCCTCGTCGCTGTCGTCCGGATCGTGATGAGCCGGTTCATCGACGGAGCTTCATTGCCGACTCTGACATTCATGATGGGTCTCCCGCAGCTCATCACTGCGCTCATTGGCGGGGCCATCGCCCTTGCCATTCTCTCTGTCCTCAAGCGCCGTGCCTGACTTCATCGAGCGTCTTCGTGACGCCAAGATCATCGGCCGCGGAGGTGCCGAGTATCCGGCGCATTTGAAGTGGACAGCCGTGAAGCATGCCAAAGGCCGGTACAAGACGGTCATTGCCAATGCCTCGGAGCGTGAACCGGATGTGTTCAAAGATTTTCACGTTTTGCATAAACATCTGGAGGATGTCTTCAAAGGCATGATGCTCGCGATGGAAACGGTCTCTGCATTTGAAGGGATTTTCAATTTGAATGCGGAGTATGAGTCGAAGTTGAAGCCACGCTTCGATGCGTGTATCGCGGATGCGGCCAAGAATGGCTTCAAGATTCGACTCTTCGAGGAATTTCCGTCGTACATCGGCGGGGAGGAAACGGCTCTGCTTAACGCTTTCGAAGGCAAGCGCTGCGAACCGCGGATGAAGCCGCCGTATCCTACAGAATCGGGTTACCGCGGTCGCCCCACGCTCATTCACAATGTCGAAACGCTCTACGATATTTCCCGCGTTGCCGATGGCACCTACGACGGCAAGCGCTACTTCGCAGTTTCGGGCGTCGTTCCCAACATCGGGACGTACCATTTGCCCGCGACATCGACGGTGTGGGAAGTGCTGGAAAGCTCGAAGAATATTCCTGCTGAGCCGTTCTTCGTCCAAGTCGGAGGTGGCGCAAGCGGCGTTGTCCTTAATAGTGATCAGACGAAGAAGGAGGTGGCGCACGGCGCAGCAGCGATCATCGTTCACCTGCAATCCGAGGAACCTCGATCCCTGATTCTTCAGTGGCTTGAGTTTTATCACCACGAAAGTTGCGGCAAGTGCACGCCGTGCCGCGAGGGGACGTATCAGTTACTTCGCATGGTGGAGGAACATCAGGAGATTCCCTGGAAGCGCATGGAGCCGATCCTCGAAGTTCTGGAACAGACGTCCTTCTGTGCGCTGGGTCGCTCGGTGCCGGTGCCGATCCGGAGTTACTTTTCCAATGTGCTGCATGGGAAGTGAATACTCCATTCTCATAACGATTTGTCACAGTGAGCCGCTGCCTGTGCTGAGCCGGGACGAAGCATCGAACTGCGACAAATCGGCGCATGCCATGGTTCGACGCGGCTCACCATGACATGCTTGATTTGTAACTTATTACAATATTTGCATGCCCCCCATCCCCCTCCACACCTCGTCACCCGTCACGGTCTTCCTCAATGGGAAGGCAGTCACGGCAGAGAAAGGCGAGAGCATGCTCCAGGTTGCACTGCGCAGTGGCTTCGATATTCCGCATTTCTGCACGCATGAAGATTTGCCGGTGGATGCCAATTGCCGGACGTGTCTCGTTGAGCTTGAGGAGAAGGGGACGGTCGTCACTTCCTGCAGCTTGCTCGCTTCCGAGGGGCTACGGATCACCGTGGATTCCCCGAAAGTCCTCAAGCTTCGCAAGGAAAATATGGAACTCCTCTTCGGCGATTACCGTTCCAATTCTCCGCGCATTCGGCACGGGTACTACAGTCGGACGATCGAGGAGATGAAGAGGCTCAAAGTCTCTGCGACCAAGTACAAGCGCGACGATCCGCATCGGCCTATCCATAAATTGGGAACTGCTGCGGAGTTCGATCCTGCGCTCTGCATCGCTTGCAACAAGTGCGTGGAGATCTGCCAGTACATTGGTATCTGCCATTTAACTCTCGAAGGCCGCGGTTCGCAGACGCGTGTGGGATTTAGTGCCGATCCCAAGAACGACTGTATCTACTGCGGTCAGTGCACTGCCCATTGTCCGGTGGAAGCGATCCGCGAGCAGAGTCATCTGGAAGCCGTGGCGGAGGCGCTGCACGATCCGGAGATCACTGTCATTGTCCAGGCGGCACCGTCCATACGTGCGAGTATCGGCGAGGGATTTGGCGTGGCACCCGGCACGGATCTCTCTGGCCAGCTCTTCACAGCATTTCGCATGCTCGGGTTCAACAAGATCTTTGATGTGAACATGGGCGCGGACATCACGACGATGGTGGAGGCGGAGGAATTGATCGAACGGCTGCAACACCGCTGGGACTATGACGACGGCAAGCGGAAGGATCCACCCATCGATGGTCCGATGTTTACCTCCTGCTGCCCCGGCTGGGTGAAGTTTGTGGAGTTCTACCGGCCCGATCTCATTCCCAATCTCACCACGGCGCGCTCACCACAGATTCACTCCGGTGGAGCGTACAAAACCTGGTGGGCGGAGCGGGAGGGTATTGACCCCAAGAGAGTGGTTGTGGTTTCGGTGATGCCGTGCACATCCAAGAAGTACGAGGCTGGTTTCGCCGAGCTTGCGATCGATGGAAATCTTCCCGTCGACCATGTCCTCACGACGCGCGAAATAATTTCCCTGCTGAAGACGCGCAAAATCGATTTGCCGAATCTGAAGAAGAGCGAGGTAGATCCGGAGGGAACGTATTCCGGTGCTGCGGCGATTTACGGTGCTTCCGGCGGCGTGATGGAATCGGCATTGCGTACGGCCTACAAAATGGCTACGGGCAGGGAACTCCCGGGGATCGACTTCCTCCCCGCCCGTGGATTTGAAGGTGTGAAACGTGCGACTGTCGAGATTGGTAATCGGAAAGTGAATATTGCCGTTGTGGCCACGGCCAAGAACGTGCGGATCTTCCTTGACGAACTCAAGAAGAATCCCCGTGCTTATGATTACGTGGAAGTGATGGCTTGTCCCGGCGGCTGCATCGGCGGTGGCGGCCAACCGATCCCCAATACCTTCGCGATCGTGAAGGAGCGTATCAAGGGTCTCTACGGCATTGATAAGAAAATGACGATGCGCCGCGCCCACGAGAATCCGGTGGTGAAGGAGTTCTTCCAGTATCTGGAAACAGTTTCTCCCGAGAAGAAGAAGGCGCTGCTGTATAGAGGGTATAGCAAGAAGGAGAAGGGGGAATAGCGTAGGCCTGCGGCCTGCGAGGTTTGAAAGGTTTGGAAAAGGTTAGGAAAGCCTGAAAGGTTTCTGTAAGTAGAATCCTTCGTGCCTTAATATCCACCTGCTGTAAACATTGCGAACAATTTTTCTTGGGTCCCATGATTAGATATTTCTATTGTTGGACACGGTAATTTGTGATCGATAATTGCAATCATTTCTTGAGTTCTTTTGATTATTGAATTTTTCCAGTTTGCGTATTCTTCCTGATCAAGCCTTGCGATGTCGTCTATTTTGATTTGAAAGACAGTGGGTAGTCCATCAAAATGCTGTTGTAGATACGTGATGTTACTCTGCATTTCATTTCCCGATTGAATTCCTAGAAATTGGAGCCACGCGACTCGACTCGCATTCACGAGATCATCGATAGCTTTTTGATCTGTTTCGCTTCTGTTGGACTGAGGAAGTTGTTCGGATATTAATGACAGTCTTCCGGAGAGACGGCGGACTTCTTTTTCTGATGCCAAGACCCGTTGTTCACGTAAGATTGGTTGATATTTTTCATTTTGTGACTTTATCCAATATTCTCTTGAACTATCCGTATTCAAATTAGGAAATGGAACGACGGTTCTGTACCAGTCATTGCCATTGATTACTTGATGCGCAAGAACCGGATACAGGTTGGTATCTGATGGCTGTTCAACACGAATTGGTTTCACATCGCCAGTATTGGCGTAAAGGGAAACTGGCGTCTGCGCCGATGGTTCTAATGAACGAGCAACAGAACGGATATTCCACTCTTGCGCCCCTGATTCACGGACATTCACCCATCCGAGTTGTTTTCCATCCTTGTCCCCAACGCAAGCGATTCTGCTTTCGCCACGAACTTTGAACGCATCTGGTGCTTCGAGGATGGTATAGAGCGCAGGAACGGCATCGATTTTCTTCAGTGGAGTAACGCGATCATTTGCATCTATAGGATCTTTGTAGACGTTGAATTCCTTGGGAAAGAGGAATTGCCGCCGGATGCCGGGGGCTTCGGGGACGGTTTCGTAGGGTACTGCTCTCTCTTTTTGCAGAGGCTTCTGTTTTGGCGCATCTGGTACAGCTGCACCCGGTTTGGGAGTTTCATTCGTATCAAATGCCGAAGAGGGTTTATTGATGTCGCCCATAGTGCTGTTTCTTTCTTCTATTGTATCACAGATTATGGCTTGGATGAAGGCGCTTTCCGCATCACCAGATAGATCTCTTTGCTCCGGTCGCGGCTCGTCGCCACGTGAGCCGGTTTCACTTCGGCCCAGTTCCGCTTGAGTTCCCAGAGGAACTGATCGAAGTCCGCGCCGCGGAAGACCTTGAGGACACAGCGGCCTCCGGGCTTGAGCCAGTGCTGGGCCACTTCCGCCACCATTTGATTGAGCTCGATAGATCGCCACTGATCCACGTCGGCGATGCCGCTGGTGGATGGGGCGATGTCGGAGAGGACGAGGTCGAATGGTGAGGTTTGAGAGGAAAGGAAAGAGGTTGGAGAGGCCTGATAGGTGGGATTTGATTCAGGTGGAGAAACGTTTTGCCCTCTTGCCATATTGCCCTCTTGCCCTCTTTCGGGGAATTTCATTTCCTCGCTCAACACCTCATCCACCGCCACCCGATCCTTCATATCCACGATAAACGTCTTCACATTGTCCGCGATTGGCGCGATCGGAGTGAGGTCAATGCCGATGGCGCGGCCTTTGGGACCGATCTGCGCTGCCGTGTACTGGAGCCAGCTTCCCGGTGAGGCGCCGCAGTCCAGGACTTTCATCCCCGGCTTGAGCAGGCCAAATTTCTCATCGAGCTCCATGAGCTTATACACCGACCGCGCACGGTAGCCTTCGGCTGCGGCTTTGCGGCTCCATTCGTCATTGGGGATGTAGGGTTTGGGCATGGTGGTGAGGTTATCATTTTCTCGAGCGCGGGATGCCTGTCATGAGCGGGGTCGAATGGCTTCCCGCGTGACCGACATGAGGAGAAATCGAGGAAATCGAGGAAATCGAAGAATACGAAGAATACGAGGAATACGAGGAATACGAGTTTCAAGCATCCCATGCAGCATACTCTTCGATTTCTTCTCTTTCTTCGATTTCCTCTCATTCCTCATTTCAACGGCTCCTTCTTCGGAATGCCCACTTCCCGCGGATACTTGTGTGACGTCTTGGCCGCCTTTTGGAAGATGAGAATTTGTCTCTTTCCCCAGTCTCCCGGAAGTTCATACTGATACGAATCCTGAAGGTGACAGGAGAGCTCGGCGCGGGCGAGGAGAGAATCCTTCAGCTCCTGATCGATTGTCAGGCTCTTCCAGAGCAGGAGCGTGCCGCCGACCTTGAGGAATGGGGCGGCGTATTCCACCAGCACATTAATCTCCGCCACCGCGCGGCACGTCACGAAATCGTACTGTTCGCGATGCGCGGCATCCCGACCGAGTTCTTCGGCCCTTCCACAGATCAGGGACACATTCGTCAGGTTCAAGGTCTTCATGATCCGGTCAATCGCTGAGATCTTCTTCTGGACAGAATCGACCCCATAGAAGTGACAGTGCGGCAGGCTGATCGCGAGTGGAAGGAGCGGGAAGCCGCCGCCAGTGCCCAGGTCGAGGATTTTGGTCGATTGTTTGGCTCTCTTGGCGATCACATCGAGAACGGCAACGGAATCGAGCACATTCCCGTTCCAGCAGGTTTCTTCCGTGCGGAAAGCAGAAAGGTTGATATTTGCATTCTCGGCGAGGAACGCCGTGACGAGAGCATGTAGCCGTTGTTCGATTTCAGGGGAAAGAGGAGGCACCGGGAGAGTGTAGCAATTCTTTTGATCTGGGGGTGACATAAGTCTGGATTCGTACATTTTCCATTTTCCATTATCAATGGTTCGTCTTCTCTCACCACAGGTTTTCCATTACACTGATGTCATGCCCCACGGACAACGCATTGCAGAACTCCTCCTCAATATCGGAGCGGTGAAGCTCTCGGTGGATCCGCCGTTCACGTGGACGAGCGGCATCAAGTCGCCGATCTACTGCGACAACCGTATGCTCTACAGCCATCCCGATGCGCGGAAGTTTGTGGTGGATGCCCTGGTGCAGCGTGTGCATTGCCTGCACATCGAACCGGATGTCATCGCCGGGACCGCGACGGCGGCCATCGGTTGGGCGGCGCTCGTTGCCGACCACATGAATTTGCCGTTTATCTACGTTCGCGCCAAAGCGAAGGAGCATGGCACTAGGAAGCTCATCGAAGGCGATCTCAAGCCGGAGCAGCATGTCGTCCTGATCGAAGATCTTCTCTCCACTGCAGGCAGTGCCGCTTCATCCGTGGAAACACTGAGATCAGAGGGCAAAGCGATCGTGACCGATGTGGTTGCGATCTTCAGCTATGAGCTTGAATCTGCTTTGGAGAAGGCTCAAGAGGCAAGAGTGCAATTGCATCCGCTCTCCACATTCTCGATTCTCCTCAAAGTGGCCGTCGAGCAAAATCGCATTTCTCAGGAGGATGCCGAAGCTGCAGCAGCGTTCATCAAGAATCCGGAGGGGTGGCGGTGATTTGACTTCATATGTTTGGATCAGTGGCCCCTTCATCTTCACTACAGCCAGAGATATGTGGAGTGGTCCACTGTTCATATTTTTCAATGGCCTCCTGTAAGTTTTCAGCCCTTCCAGCTCTCACGTTATGTTCCCTGTCACTCCATTTTGCTCGTGTTCCTTTACAGATTCTCTCGAGGTATGCCGGATATGTCTCTTCTCCAAGACTGCGTTGGAATACTTGCCAAGCTTTTTTTTGATTCTCATCTTTTTTTTCATCTTCAATTTCTCCATACATCTTTTCAATCACAATTCTCCAAGCATCTCTGGTGGGGATGATTCCTTTGAGAATGGCCATGGTTGTGGCTAAACGGCTTTTCTCTACATTCAATCTTGTATCATTTATCATTAAGCCCAATTTTTGAAATAGAGTAAGAAATTCATCTTTGTAGAGAATCGGTCGAATGCGGCTTTGAAGTGATTTTTGCTTTGGCTTTTTAATTGTTCTAGTCAAAATATTCACATGTGAACCTTCGGCGAGTCTGTAGAGAGCTTCCTCTTCAGAAGCATTCAAAGTGGTTTTCTGATGAATTCCATTTGTATCAATGACCGCTTTATAACGAGGATGGCAAATGATGTCATCCGAAAGGAGTAAGGCGGAAAGAAGAGCAAGATTCCCTCGTGTACCAAGTAGTTCTACCAATCGTTGGATATTGGCATTGACAGTATCGACACCTTTTCCACATTCAGCAGCGATTCCTCTAAGAGGAGAGCCTAAAGAGAATGCTGGGCCAATTTCTTTGAATTTCGGATTTTCACTACATTTCTTTTTTGTCTGTGCAATCTCTCGTTCGAGTCTGGGTTCATCGATGTACATGATATATTTATAGTACTATCTGCTTATACGTCAATAGTTTGTCGATGAAAATTGATCAATCAGAACTGCCTGAGAAACCTCAGATCTCCGTTATAAAAAGCGCGAAGGTCGGGCCTGCCGGCCGTAGCGTTCCTCAGTCGTTTAGAATTGCCTGAGAAAACGTAGATCACCAGAGAAAAACGCGCGTAGGTCCGGAATCTGATGCTTGATCATGATCAGCCGTTCCACCCCGAAGCCGAACGCGAAGCCCTGCCACTTCTTGGGATCGATGCCGCAGTTCTTCAGGACATTCGGATGGACCATCCCGCAGCCGACCACTTCGAGCCACTTCCCTTCGCGGCTCTTGCCCTCGTCACCTCGCCAGCGCATATCCACTTCCAGACCCGGTTCCACGAACGGGAAGAATCCTGTGCGGAACCGAAACTCGGCGTCCGGGAAGGTGAGCTCGCGGATGGCGGTGCTCATCACGGCTTTCATGTTGGCGAGGGTGATGTCCTTGCCGATCATCAATCCCTCGAACTGGTGGAACATTGGGGAGTGCGTGGCGTCGGAATCCTTGCGGTAGGTCTTGCCCGGGGCGATCACGCGGAGCGGCGGCGTGTGGCTCTGCATATAGCGGATCTGCATCGGTGAGGTCTGCGTTCGCAGGAGGAGACGTTCTTCCGGATTCTCCGACTTGATCCAGAAGGTATCTTGCAGATCGCGTGCCGGGTGATCGGGGGGGATATTCAATTTATTGAAGTTCATTTCTTCGGTTTCGATTTCCGGTCCCGTGGCGACATCGAAGCCCATCCGTCCGAAGACTTCTTCGACGGTGCGGATGAATTCTGGAATGAGGTGCAGGTGACCACGTTCGCGGGAGGGGATGGGGAGGGACGTGTCGAGGGCATCGGCGGTCTTCATCTTTTCCTCGGATGGTGATCCGAGTTCTTTTTTGCGGGTCTCTAATTGCGTTTCCAGTGCACCCTTCCAACGGTTGAGGTCCTCGGCGACCGTCCGGCGCTGATCCGGTGAAACATCGCGGAGCGCTTTCAGGGCATTGGTCATGGCACCGGCTTTGCGCCCGAAGAGCTCATGTTCCACGAGTGCGATTTCATCCGCCGTTGCAGCAGCATGGATGCGGTCGGAGAAGGATTGCCAGGGGGTGGGGGAGTCGGGCATGACGGGGAGAGTGTACAGCGAAAAGTTATTGGTTCACTAGTTATTAGTTATTGGTTTGGTTTCTTCTCATACCTCAGCCCGAATTTGCAGAAACTAATAACTAACAACTAACAAACTCATGTTATGTCTCCAAGATTTTTGGACAGTCCCAAAGACTTAAGGCAATAAGGCAAAAAGGAAATAGGGCAATACGTAGAACCCCTTTTGCCTTATTGCCTTCTTTCCCTCTTGCCTTTCGTGACACTTCGATTGTCCAGAGAACAACAAGACAGACCACTAATAACTGGCTATTGTTCCATCGCCACCTCCACCAGCAGAAACATGACAACGATCAGGATGCCGATCCACCAGGTCAGGAGCTCTAGGAGGAAGAAGATCACGAGGATCGTGCAAGCGACGGCCAGAAGCAAACCTTGCCGCAGCGAGACGCTCACGATTTTTCCCGTGTCCCAATGATGGAAGGGAAGGGATTTCCAGAGCGCCATGAAGAGGAGCGCGCTCACGGCGGCGATCGTCAGAAAGAAGCTCAAGAAGAACGCCGGGATAGCCTGTCCGGGTGCTGTGAGCGGGCTGATCTGAAAGAGGATCACGAGGAGGGACGTGATGGAGAGTAAGGCTGCCAGCGAGAGTCCGAAGAGGAGGGAAGTCATTGTCGAAGCGGTGAGCGAGTAGCGAGTAGCGGTGAGTATCGAAGGTCGCAGTGAACTGTTAACTGTTAACTGTTAACTGTTAACTGTTGACCGCCATCGAGGAATTCTTTTAATGCCCGGAAATCATCGAACAGTGCCTGCCGCAGTCCTCCGTTGTGCAATGCTGCCGCGGGATGGTAGATGGGGAAGACTGTTATAGTTGAGTTCAGCTTTTGTGCCTTACCGTGAGCGTCGGAGATGCTGATGGTCGGGAAGAAGTGCCCGAGCGCATGGCGGCCGAGCGGGACGATGACTTTGGGTTTGATGAGTGCGATTTCCAGCTCCAGCCAGGGCATGCATTGTTCCTTTTCTTCGGGGGTCGGATCGCGGTTCTGTGGCGGGCGGTACTTCACGACATTTGAAATATACACGTCTGTCCGCTTGAGCCCGATGGATTCCAAGAGTTCATCGAGGAATTTGCCGGCAGGTCCCACGAAGGGCCGTCCGAGCTTGTCTTCCTGCTCCCCCGGCGCTTCGCCGATGAACAGGATTTCCGCCTTGGGATTGCCTTCCCCGAGGACGGGATTGGAGGTTTTGGCCAGCTCACAGCCTTTCCAGGTTTTGAGATGGTCTTGGAGGGTTTGGAGGGTGAGGGGCATTTTTCAGTGAACGGGATGGAAATCAGATCGAAGCAAATTTGTCATCCTGAGCGTAGTCGAAGGGTGGCAAATTTGCGATTGTCATAGTTCGACTACGCTCACTATGACAATTCTCTATTTCTCAATACTCCGCCTTCAGCCTCTTGATCCGATCGAGAATCTTCTGCTTCAACCCCGCATCGCCTTCCGCCAAAATCCTCACCGCCGCCAGTGCCGCATTCTTGGGATGGAGCACAGTCATGACCGGAACATCGGAGGGCATTCTCAGGCTTGAATGGAGATCTACCTGATACTCCTCGAGGTTCTTCAGGGGCGGGCAGGTAATCACAGGATGCACGCAACTTCCGGCAGCCACTCCGCCAAGCCCGTTACTCATTCCTACTACCGTGATGACGACCTGCGGCTGCGGATCGGCATTGAGCTTCTCGATCACCTCGATCACTTTCTCGGGAACCTTGTGTGCTGAGGCGACAACGGTTTCGGATGGAACGTCGAATTCCTTCAGGACTTCCTGAATCTTTCCGGCAAATTCGAGATCGGATTTGGAACCGAGGAGGAGGGTGACGAGCATGCGGTGAGTATAAAGATAGTTTTCAATGTTTGTAAGACCGATTGGTGGAGCTGAGGGGACTCGAACCCCTTACCTCTTCCATGCCATGGAAGCGCTCTACCAGATGAGCTACAGCCCCGTACCTGTCGCTGCGCTCCGATACGGGGCAAGCCCCGACAATTCCATGAATGGCTTGCCATGAGCGAGCACTGCGCGCAGCGCTGCGAGTCGAATGGTGCGCCCGGCAGGATTTGAACCTACGACTTCCAGGTCCGCAACCTGGCGTTCTATCCGGGCTGAACTACGGGCGCACATTGGTGAGAAAAAGAACGACCAACCTATCAAATGCAATCAGCCCGGGAGGGCTGCCTGTCCGGCGAAGTCTTGAGCGGAGTCGAAGGACGAAGTCGGAAACTACGGGCGCACGTGATAAGGAAAAGAACATGCAGGCGGTCAGTGGAAGCCTGCGGGTGAGAGCCTACCATTGCGATCAACCGGAAAACAATCATTTTCAGCGTTAGTCGTTCGGATTCTCCTGGTTCGCAGCTACACTGCCGCCCATGAAATCCTACCGCCACTTCGACCTGATCATGGTCGCTTTCGTCGCCGTGCTCCTGATTAGCAATATCGCGTCCTCAGCCAAGATCGTGGATTTCGGGATCAGCCTCTTTGGGCTTCTTCTGTCATTCGACGGTGGCACGTTGCTCTTCCCATTGAGCTACATCTTTGGAGATATCCTCACGGAGGTCTATGGCTATGGGAAGGCCCGAAGGGTGATCTGGGCGGGATTCGGGAGTTCATTGCTGCTCAGCCTCTGTCTCTTTGCTCTGCTGCGCATGCCGGGGGATCAGAAGTGGATGACCTATGCCGGCAATGAGAGTTTTCAGGCGATTCTCGGCGGCGTCTCCAGCGGCGGGATCATCGTGGCGAGTCTCGTTGCCTACTTCCTCGGTGAATTTTCGAATTCGTACATCCTCGCCAAGATGAAGATCTGGACGGAGGGGAAGTGGCTCTGGACGCGCACTATTGGCTCTACGATTGTTGGAGAAGCGGTAGATACTATGACGTTTATCTCCGTCGCCTGCGCGTTTGGGGTCTTTCCATGGTCGCTCTTCTGGAGCCTTACCGTAGCCAATTACATCTTCAAAGTGCTCATCGAGGTCATTTTCACGCCCGTGACATATCGGGTGGTTGCGTTTCTCAAGAAATCTGAGCAGGAGGATTATTACGATCGGGAGACGAAGTTTAGTCCGTTTGTCGTACGGTAGAGCCGAGAAAAGAAAATACGTAGGACAGGAATATTCCTGTCCTACGTATTTTCTTTTCTCTTTGCTCACCATAAAAATGGGGCACCCGCTCCTTAAGCTCTATGAGCTCAAGAGGCGAGTGCCCCGGGTGGACCCGGCACGAGAGTGATGTGCCGAAGCCACGTTTTCCGATGTGACCAGTATCGGTCTCCCTTTACTCGCGCGCTGAAGTTCGGGCGCGCACCGCTTATGGGTGTTTGTTGCAGCCCGAGTGCTCGGGCTTCGGCCTTCTCATTGGCTGGAGAAGACAGCTTTTGTGTTTGTTCTGTCCGGAGCCAGGGGCTCCAGTGTTGCTGCAGTAGTCGGCTGCATCCCCGGTACCAAGCTTGCGCCGAGAGCCGGGATAGGATCCCCAATTCCCCGAGGGGGAAGTGAGGGGAGTACAGGGAGGGAAGAGAAGTGACTGACGACCCGTGGGGGTCGGCCTGAAGAGTCTTCAGGAGGAGCCGGATCACCTGGATGACGGGAGCCGAAGCCTCCGAATCCGGGCAATCACGGTGTCACTTCTCTGCGCTCCCTGCACGAGGGAGATGTGAATGAACGAATCCAAGTATGATAGCAGAAAACGTGAATGAATGACAGGGGGAATTGACATCGATTATTCGGGTCGACGGGCAAATTGTTCAATTGTTTCATTGTTTCATTGTTCGCAAGCGAGTGTTGGAGTTTTGTTTCAGCTAACAATGTAACAATGTAACAATTCAACAATGTGGTTGATTCCTCTAAGATGAAGATCAGTAATGACCCCTTCACATTCTTCCGCAGGCAAACTTGTTCTTGTTATCGGCCCCAGCGGGGTCGGGAAGAGTGTGATTTTGCGTGAGCTTAAGGCGCGTCATCCGGAGTTCGTCTTTCCGCGCAGCGCGACCACGAGAGAACGGAGGAAGGGAGAGGGGGATGATCTCTACCGGTTTGTGTCCGATCAGGAATTCGATACCCTCGTGAAGAAGGGCGAAGTCCTAGAGTGGGCAATAGTTCACGGAGGAGCCCGTTACGGAACTTTGGCGGATGAAATCATTCCGGCGATCGAAGCGGGGAAGACGGTCGTGCGGGAAGTGGATGTGCAGGGGTTTCATAGCATTCGTGCTCATCGCTTGTTCTCCGGGCAAGATGCACCGTACGCAATGATGTCAATTTTCATTCTTCCGGAGAATCGTGAGCAACTGATCACCCGTATCCGCAATCGCGCGCCGATTTCTGAGGATGAACTTGCGAGGAGAGTGGCGAGTATGGATCGGGAGATAGAGGCTTCTACACTTTGCGATGCGAGGATCGTGAATCGGGAAGGGGAGCTTGAAGGGACGATTGGGGAAGTCGAACATGCGATCACATGAGAAGTTATTTGTTACTAGTTGTTAGTTGCTAGTTTCTTGCTGCAGGGCAGTATTTTTACACAAACCAATAACTAGTAACCAGAAAATAATGATTCATTCTCGTTGCACTCTCCTCCCCACTGAGTAGACTTCTCCCAACTTTCCCTGCTGCAATCCATGGCACGTTCCAAAATTGCACTTCTGTACGTCGGTGGATCCATCGGGATGACGATGAATCACAAGACCGGACGTATCGAGCCCATCGAGTCCCTCACCGAAATTCACCGCTTCCTTCCGGAATTGCAGCGCGAAGTGGCGCTCCAGTTTTACCAGCTGCGCAATATTGGTTCCTCGGAGGTGACCCTTACGGATTGGGTGGAGATTGCGAGAACGATCGAAGATCTCTATGACGACTTCGAGGGCTTCGTCGTCGTGCATGGAACCAATACCATGAGCTACACAGCAGCAGCGTTGAGTTTTGCCTTGCAGGGCCTCAGTAAGCCCGTCGTCCTCACCGGTGCCCTGCTCCCGATCAATGATCTCTCGGGCGACGGTCGCATGAACCTGATGTACGCCATCCGCACCGCGCAGTTGGATATTGCCGAAGTCTGTGTGGCGCTCGGTCCCCGGGTTCTCCGTGGCTGCAGGGCGAAGAAAGTGGATCAGTCCTTCCTTACCACGTTCGATACCTACCGCATGCCGCCGCTGGCGGAGTTCGATACGTCCGCTCACCTCTGGGAGCACCGCTTCGTCCGGCGCAAGCGTCAGCTCTCCTGCAAGCCAACTTTTGATCCTTCGGTCGCCGTCGTCACCCTCCATCCGGCATTGGAACTGCCGTTCCTCGATTCCGTTCTCGCGACCAATCCCCATGGCATTCTCATGAGAGCCTATGGTCAGGGCATGCTCCCGGAGCGCCTCTTTCCGTGGTTGCGTGCCGCCGCCAAACAGGAGATTCCGGTGATGATGACATCGCAGATGGTCCGTGGGAGAGTGGATCTCAGCCATTTCCGCAAGCAGATTGCCATCGAGCAGATCGGCGTGATCTCGGGTAAGGATATGACCTTCGAATGTGCGCTTGTGAAGATGATGTGGGCGCTGACACAGACCAAGACACCGCACAGGCTGACGGAATTGATGGAGAGGAGTTTGGTGGGTGAGCTGGAAGAGTAGTACGAAGGACCAATAATCAATGGAACCTCTGAAAAACTCGAAAGCATGTTATGGTGAGCCGCGTCGAACCATGCTACGAGCCAATTTGTCATAGTTCGACACGGCTCACTATGACAAATTGGCAATTTTTCAGAGGTTCCAAGCACCAATGACCAGGGAATGTCCATATCTGATACGGCTTCGCTTTATAAACAGCATTTTTCGGAGATATGCTTCATTACACAATACCGGCGAAGCTACGCCGTTATTTGAGGATAGCTTCCATCAACCATTGATGATGTTTTTATTGCGGAGCCGTATGAATGATCATCGCTGTTTGTTGACGTTCCCTTGTCTTGATACAGAGGTGATAGCCAATGAATCCGCGATCAAGACCGCTCCTGCAGTGGACAAAAGAACTATCGAGAGAAAGAGAAGGCTTCCAGTCGTGGGATGCTTTTCTTTCAGGATAAATACCTGATAGATGATATCTCCAAGAAAGAGTGGTGCGATAATCAGTCCGATATAGTGATAGCGATATTGGCATTCAATATGCAGTTTTCGTATTTGTGATGTCTGAAACGAACGGATGCGCTGATACTTGATCAGATTGACGATTGCGAGAGAGAGGAAAGAGATCAGCAAGACTGTGTAAAGCGATATCCAATTTGGCTGTTCCCTGCCAATGAGATATATCCCGATAATCAGAAATAGACTGATGAAGGATGATATGCGTCCCCTTTTCACTCCTGTTGGAGTTAGGGACACTCTTAGTAGTACGGGATCAGCATAATCGAGCGGGATGCGCTTAGGCTTAAACGCTTTCAGCAATTGCGTGTAATAACTCCACAGTGTGGGTTTGTGTTTTGAATTTTTGTTCTTTCTGTTAATGAGTAGCGGGAAAATGAGGAATGCGAAGAGACAAAAAGAGCCGACGAAAATGATTTTTCCCACGCTGGAAGTATAGCAAAAATGGGTTTGTCTCGATATGCGCCGAAGCCCAATTTCCATGAATGTTGTTTTGATTTTGGGTTGGTCATTGGCGCTTGGTCCTTGGTCATTTCTAAACACTCAGAATTCTTCCGTCACACACATCGATCTATGCTATGATGCCCCCATGTGGCCCTTTCGCCGTCGGGAACCAAAGAAGGAGAAGGGATGGAAGAAGCCGGTCCAACGGCTCATTGTTGGCTTGATTATTGGTGGGGCGATCGGGTCGATTGTGGGGAGGAAGAGTGAGAAAGACGAGGAGGGGAAGGAGTGACACTTTTCAGGGAATGACCAAATCTCAAATCCCAATGACCAGGGAAATCCCAAAGACTAAATCCAAATCATCAAAATTGTATTTTAGGCTATTGGGGCTTGGAACTTGGTTATTCCTTGGTCATTGGCGCTTGGTTCTTGGTCATTCGCTCCCCACTTCCGGATACTTCTTCATGTGCTCCAGGATCTCCGCTTCGACCGCTTTCAACTTCGCTTCACTGCGCGCTTCCACGCAGATCGAGATCTTGGGTGCCGTATTGCTCTGACGAATATTCGCCCACGCGCCTTCACCGAAGTCGATACGTGCCCCATCCATCGTGTTCGTCGGATAGGTTTTCTGGAAGTGCTCGATCACGGAGGCGATCACGGCAGCTTTCTTCCCATCCTCGCAGTGCGGACGCCGTTCGTGGGCGATGAATACTTTGGGATAGGAGCCGAGGACTTCCGACAGAGGTTTGCCTTCGCGCTTGAGGATGGCGAGGATCTGCAGTGCGACAGTGAGGGCATCGTCGTAGCCAAAGGCGATATCCTCCAAGAAGAAGTGTCCCGATTGTTCTCCACCCAGCGGAGCGCCATGTTTGCGCATTTCATGTTCCACGTAGGAGTGACCGACAGGGCACATGATCGGTTCGCCTCCCCATTTCCGGATTTCGGTCTCCAGGGTAGAGGACATCGCTACGGTGAAGATCACGGGTTTGCCGGGGAAGCGCTGCAGGTAGTCCTGTGCAAGAAAGAGGAGGACTTCATCCGCTGAGCGGATTTCCCCGTTTTCATCGATGAGCCCCACGCGGTCGCCATCGCCATCGAAGGCGAAGCCGATATCGGCATGTTGTTTCTTCACGAGATCCTGCAGATCTTTGAGTGTCGCCTGTTTACTCGGGTCCGCCAGGTGATTGGGGAAGTTTCCATCCGGATCGGTATAGAGGCCGGTGATGCTGCATCCGGTTTCTCTAAACGCTTTCATCGCGACTGGCCCGGTCATGCCGTTACCACAATCTATGGCGACAGTGAGCCCTTTTCCACTCCCGCCAAATTGTTTCTTCACCCAATTCAGAAAAGGTGTCACTGCATCCACCGATTCCCGTGAGCCGGTTCCGGTGAGGAAGTTCCCTGCCTCGATGCGCTTCCTCAGAGTTTGAATATCTTCTCCTGCGAAAGCCACAGCATCCCGGATCTGAAGCTTCACGCCGTTATCTTCCGATGGATTGTGACTCGCCGTGATCTGCAGTCCTCCATCGAGTTTCAATCGGCAAATGGTGAAGTAATTGAGCGGACTTGGAGTCTCTCCGATTTCCAAGACTTGGCAACCGGTGGAGACCGCTCCGCGGATCATGGCTTCTTCGAACAGAGGGCCAGATGCCCGCATATCGCGTCCGATCACAATCTTCGGATGATCCAGCGCATATTTCTCCCGAACGATGGATCCGAAGGCTTTGCCGATGAGTTCACAGGATTCTTCGGTGAGCTGGGTGAGGGCCTTTCCACGGATGTCGTAGGCCCTGAAGATATGCGGGTCAATCATGTGGTTGATGGGTGAGAGATGTCGCTTGCCGGCCGGAGCCTTCCAACAAATGCGTGTTTCTTTTCATCACTTCAACAGCTCAGATACAGAGGGCGGAGGTCCGGTAGGCCCGGAAGATATGAGGGTCAATCATACGGTTGGCAGTATGCAGGAAGCAGTATGCAGGTGAAAGGACTCAGAGTGATTGATGCTTACGGGATATGGAAAATCTCATAGAAAATGTTGTGATACTATCAATAATCGCTTATTCTTGTGCCCATATCCATGATGGATACATTAGAAATTTCTCCCAATATATATGCCTGATCATGACGAGGAAAATATTCAAGGCCGGGATAGGAATAGGTTTTCTACTGGCAATTTTCGAAGTACAAGTAGTCCTGGACGGTCAAAAAACAGGCATCCTCCTAAGGCGAAAGGTCCATCGGAAGAAGCCAGAAGCTGCGTTAGTGATATTGTTGATGGTAATGCTGATGTGGTTGATCATATTCATGAATTGCATGCTCATTTTGACAGCGTTATTCGCGAGAATGGTAATCGTTTTATAACAGCGAATGTTAAAGCGGCCCGTGCTTCAACTGCATCTAAAGCACAACAGCTTCTCGTCGGTTGATACAGCCATCTTCACAATATAAATAATCATTCGTAATCCACCGGCTATGCCGGTGAGACATCCGCAGGTTCTA
>JBAWYM010000031.1:0-20804 GCA_037143575.1 Candidatus Peregrinibacteria bacterium
GCTATGAGCCAGAGCCGAACCTCAAATCAGGCAGGAATTTCTTTGGACGGTAGTGTGGCGAGGTACACAACAGTGCAATCTCTCCGAAATCATGCTACAATATCCAGAAATGTCCCTCTTCATCCCCGCAGCCCTGGCCCAAGACAGCAGCAGCTTCGTCGTCTCCTCATGGGGCTATGGCAAGCTCAACTGGGCAGACATCCTCAGAAATGTGATGACGATGCTCACCGGAACAGTGGAAATCGCCGCTGTGGCGGTCTTCGTGGTGGGTGCATTCTTCTATACTATGTCGGGTGTAGATCAGAACTTGAACAGCAATGGCAAGAAGGCGATGATCGGCTCCCTTGTGGGGCTGGGGATCGTCCTGGGTGCACAGGCAATGATCAGGACGGCGGCGTTCTTTATCTGGGGATGAGGAAAGTATAAAGGGATAAGTATGAAGTATTAAGGGCTTCTTCGAGGTGACCCTTACCCCATAATACTTGCCCCTTCATACTCCCCAATACGCCAACCAATTTTTTGCAAAATCCCATACACAGAAAAAAACCGAAAAATAGTGTTGCTCTTCCGTCCCCGTAGTAGAATGCACACTCATGCACACCACTCCTCCTCCCGACACCCTGGAACGACTGGAGCGCGCTGAGCAATTGAAGCTCCAGGGGAAGCATCCGGAAGCGCTGGAGATCCTCGAAGTGCTGCTGATGGAGGACCCGGAAAACGTCCCTGCGCTTGAGGAGATCGCCGATAATGAGCTTAGCCTCCGGCATTTTTCCCGTGCAGAACGCGCGGCCAGGGAGGCAGTGACGATTTGTGACAAGAGCTACACCGGTCACTACATCCTCGGCTTCATCCGCTCGCACGAAGGCAACTGGCAGGCGTCCATCCGCGAGCTCAAGGCCGCCAATACGCTCCACGCCAATAATCCCGAGATTCTCCGCTGCCTCGGCTGGGCGCTCTTCCATGCCGGCCAGCGCGCACAGGGAGTAGTCACCCTCGAGCGGTCCCTCAATCTGGATCACAGCAATCCCCTCACGCTCTGCGACCTGGGAGTGGCGTACCTCCAGCTCAAGAACATGTCCAAAGCGACCGACCTCTTCCGCCTTGCCCTGGAGGTGGACCCAACTAGCGATCGCGCCCGCGAGTGCATGAAGATGATGGAGAAGCTCAGGAAGGTGATGGAGACGACGAGGGCGTAACCCTCCCCTCGATCTCCCGCATCAATAGTGGAGTAAATAACCGTGCTCCGCTCCCCGTAAGATGACTGGGGTCGAGGAACTGTTCCTGTTGATGATCAAACACGTGCTCTTTATCGACGATGAATGCAAAGGGCTTCGTCGTATAGAATTGAGAGACTTCTTTCACCGACATCGACGAAACATACTGCTGGTATTCTAATGTCACGGGGTACTTCACCCCAATCACCTGCACATGATGCGAAGCGGCGAACGCGAAGAAGTCATCGACGACTGGTAGAAGAACCGGATCGACGAGCGTCCCGGAAAACTGTTGCACGAGTGCGCCCTTGGTTCTCTCCTGGCGATCCGTAGCCGTATACTGATTCCAGGGCTTCTGATCGGCGTACATAAAATTCCCCGAATCGTCGATAGCGATTGCCCTCTCCTTCGTCTTCCCAGTCAGCAAATCAGCAGCATCATTGATCACCACATTCCGAAGCGTCTGGCGATTGCGCGTGTCGAGCAAGGGAAAAGTATATTTCCCGAGATTCATCGCAAGCTTCACGAATGAGGGTTGATAGATTCGCTGAATTTGCGCGATCGACGCGACGTGAAGCATATCGAGGAGATGATCCGATCGCTCACGGAAAGAGGTGAGAGATACGTCATCCACCGGGACCACGAAATACTGGATACCAGGCTTGAGGGACAATGCCAGCTCCGCTCTCAGCCGCATATCGCGCCAGTTCTCGGATGGATAGGCGAAGTTGGCATATTCCGGATGAGCGGAGTCCATGACAATCGCGAATGTGGGATGCGAGTCTCCGAGGAAGACGTACTGGGGATCCTTCGAGAATTTCACGAAACGGTCGAACTCCATTGAAAAATTATCGTTGCGGACAATGCGGACATAGTTGTAGAGAGAGAACATTCCAAACAACAAGAAAAGCCCGATGCAGAACGCTGATGATGTGCGGAAGAAATATTTCACGTATCAGAATTGGAAGTAGAGGAACGTCTCCGGCTTGCCGCTGCCGAGGAGGAGAATGATCGCGAGGTAATAGATGCCCCAACGAAGATAGACCGGTCGTGAGGCAATCCATTGAGCCCACGTGCTCTGTACCAAGGCTTCCCAAAGCCAGAAGAGCAATACCGAAATGACAATCACCGCCCAAAGCGCAACGCCGTATTCCGCGTGCATCACCGAAGAGACGCTCACGGAGAATCCCGAGAACAGGTGTGTGACGATATAGAGGGCATCACGCAGAGTCGCGGCACGGAAGAAGATCCACGCGAACGTCACGAGCGCATACGTCACACTCACCCGAAGGAAATGATGAAGACGCGGGAACGACGACATCCCGAGGATTGCGGCAATGTGCGTGCGAAGCCGTAGTGTGAGAAGACCAATGACTAGGTACAGGCCATGTAACCCTCCCCAGATCACGAACGTCCAGCTGGCTCCGTGCCAGAGTCCGCTGATCAGGAAGACGAAGAGGAGATTGCCGCACTGGCGCACAAGCCCTTTGCGATTGCCCCCGAGGGGAATGTAGAGATAATCGCGGAACCACGACGAGAGGGAAATGTGCCACCGTCGCCAGAAATCCGCGACCGAGAATGCGGCGTACGGATGGAGGAAATTCTCCCTGAGGGAAAAGCCCATCACCTTCGCAGCCCCAATGGCGATATCGGAATAGCCCGAGAAGTCGCAGTAGATCTGGAAAGAAAAAAGGATTGTTGCGAAGAACAGCGATGCACCGCTGTGCAGTTGAGGATCGGCGTACAGAGGATTGATGATGCGCGCGAGGCTGTCAGCAATGACGATTTTCTTGAAGAATCCGGTGAGCATACGCGATAACCCGGAGAAGAAATTGTCGGTATCCCACCGCGGCATCTCCCGGAATTGCGGTAGTAAATGTGGAGCACGTTCAATCGGCCCGGCGACGAGCTGCGGAAAGAAGGAAGTATAGAGCGCGAAGAGTCCGAGATGCTTCTCCGCCGGACAGACTCCGCGATACACATCCATCATGTAGCTCAGCGACTGGAAAGTGTAGAACGAAATCGCCACAGGCAGGACGACGTGGAGCGAAGGAAAACTCCAGGACCAGCCGAAAAAGTGCAGCATCTCCGATCCCGATGCCGCGAAGAAATTGGCATATTTGAAATAGACGAGGACGCCGAGATTCGAGCAGAAACTCAGCAGCAACCACCCTCTCCGCACCCCGGGACGTATGGAGGCAAACAGGAAACGCGCAGCGTAGTAATCGACGAGAGTCGTAGACGCGAGGAGCAGGACATAGAACGGCTTCCACGACATGTAGAAGAGGTAGCTCGCGATGAGGAGTGTGACCCACCGAAACCTCCGGGGGGTACAAAAGATACATCCCACCGTCACCGGGAAGAAGAGGAGAAAAAGAGAAGAAGTGAAGGACATAGCGGGAGCGCGAAGTCGACGGAACGGTAACAGACAAAGGAGAACTGAAGAAGACGCACCATGAGAAAATCGATCGCTCAAATGATGAAATAGGAAAATATGAAGAATGCGTGCTGTCCGTTGATCGCTCACCGCTAAATTTCCCGTTCAGGATAAACATCCTCTATACTCCTTTCCATGCCGAGCATGGAATCTTCGACACTCCTCATTATTCAACGCGGGATCGCCCGTGGCTTCCTCACTCTCAAGCGCGATCTCTTCGGCGATAGTCACAAGCGCGAAGGATGGAGTTTGGGGTTTGGGTCCCTCTTCGGCGTCCTCCTGCTCCTGCAGATCCTCATCGCTTTTCTCCTCGGGCTCGCAGGCGCCCAGGTCCTCCTTCTCAACCGTACGGATGTGAAGCTCGAGATTCGGCAGGAAGCGACGCGGGCGGATGCGCAACAGTTCTTCTCTGCTCTGCAGGCTCTGCCCGAAGTCACCGGCGTCACATACGTCACCCGCGAACAGGCGTACGCACAGGCGAAGGAGAAGGATGCCGCCCTCACGACATTCCTGGACAAATTCGGGATCAGCAATCCCTTCCCGGACACCGTGAACGTGCGACTCACATCCCTCGATGTCTTCCCCGCCCTCACGACATTCCTCGCACAACCACAGTGGTCGCAGATCATCAACCCGACGTATCTCACAGAGTCCACCACGCAGGAGCAGGATATCCGCTCTCTTCTCTCCATCGCCCACGGAGGCCAGGCGCTCTTTCTCCTGCTGCTCGCGATCGCCGGCGGTGTCCTCCTCCTCACGATCATCGAGCTCACGCGGCGCAACGCCCTCAATCGCCGCGAAGAAGTACTGGTGGAACGGCTGGTCGGTGCGGAGACCATGACAATCTTCCTTCCCTTCGCAACGGAAGTGACCGTCCTCCTGTGGCTGGGTATCATCGTGAGCGGCGGGCTGCTCGTCGTCTTCCTCGTCTTCCTTCCGACTATGCTTCCGGCTCTTGCAAGTGGAGGAGCTCTCGCCAATTTCACCAATGTCACGATCCCCATTCTGCGCATCGGTCTTCCGATAATTTTCCTCTGCGAGATCGTTGCCTCTCCGTTCCTTGCATGCTTCGGCGCCTGGCTGGGCATCCGGCCATCGATCCGGTCGACGTCGCTGCATGTGTGATGTTGAGCGAAAATTGCTTTGAGTGAACGAGGGATCGAATAGCGGAATATCGGAATAACCGAAACTTTTACAACCCTTAGAACTTTTACAACCTATCCTTTCAAACCTCGTGTCCTCCGCCCAAACCCTGACATCCATCATCCTCGCCTCCTACGACGTAGGGGAAGCCGACCGGTTCCTCGTGCTCCTCACACGTGAGAAAGGAAGACTGACCGCCCGCGCCCGTGGAGTACGAAAATTGGGAAGCCGCCTCGGAGGGACTCTCCTCCCGCTCCACGCGGTCACCGTGGAAATCCATGAGTCGTCATCGTCACGAACGATCACCAGTGCGGTATTGATGGCATCTGCCGGAGAACCTTCTTTCGCACGCTTCCTCATGGGCACCGAAGCCTCCGAGCTCCTTCTTTCACTCCTCGAAGATGAAGAACCTGTTCCGGAGATCTTTGATAACCTCCGGCAACTCCTCACTCTTCCATTCCCGCAGCCGCAGCATCTCCTCTCCTTCTGCATCCGCACGCTCTCGCTCCTCGGAGTTCTGGCAGAAACGACCAACACGGACGTTTTCGAGAAGCTCTCCCTAGAAGAGAAGCTCTTTCTGGAGCATTCCGCGCGAGGGCTCACGCAGGAAACGGTGAATATCGGTAATTTTTTCACTCTCCCCAAACTCTGCAAGCAGCTCATTTTCGAGCATGCCACGCGACCGCTCCGGGCGGCCGGTGTGACGGCGGCTTGCAGATGAATGCAGGACGGCTAAGCGAGCAGGTTCCATCCTAAAAATGAGGGGTCTCTTGTAGGTGATCATCATTTCTATGCTGCGCTGCTCTCTGCAACGGAGGGATGGCTAAGTGGCTTACCGCTAGCAATTCAAATTAGGAGTCCGACTGGTGGCAGTTCTTCTTTGGAACCTGTTACAATCTCTGCAACGGAGGGATGGCCGAGTGGTCGAAGGCGCACGACTCGAAATCGTGTAGGCCCCTAAAGGGTCTCGAGGGTTCAAATCCCTCTCCCTCCGCCAGCACGGGCACGCGTCCGTGCCGCTTCCAGACTACAGAATCATCGGCATATCCAGGTTCGAATCCCTAGCTCCATCACGCTTCCTGTGGTCTCGGTGTGCTCAATGAAACGGCGGCCCGCAGTTCCTTCTGGAACGACGCATGGCGTGGAAAATCCAGACGAACGGTTTCTGGAAAAGCAGCTGCATCTTGCTCTCTACCGGCTATTCGCAGTACGTCCGCGCAAGCGCAGACGACGCGCGCGGCCTTGTCGTAGCTCTTCCTATACTGCTCCCCGACGATGGCTGCCGTGCGTTTCCTCGCCATGGTCATGCACCACTGCAGAAGCGTCTTCCATTCCTCTGATGTAAACGCAGCCTCTGTTGCAAGATCGCCGTATGCTTTCACAAGTCTGCGCTTGAGATTCTCGCGATCGTCACAACTCCAGCCGCAACCGTTTTCCAGCGCGTCATTCCAGAGCCGATCAAGATTCGCAGGCAGCTTTTCCCTGTTCCCGGCGAGCAAGTAGAGAAATGCGGGAACGACGATACTCTGCGGATTCCAGCCGGACGTCCACCCGAGCGTTTCCTTCTGAGTTTGTGCAAGCTGCTTTGCACCTTCCCAATCCTGCGCAAAGAGAAGCGCATGTGCGAGAACGTCTTCCGACACGTCGACTTTCCGCTCAATATCGTCATCCTGTTCGCTGATGGGCATCGGTTCGCGCGTCTCTTGCTGACGCTGCCGTCGGTACGCAACGATGTGTTCTGCGGCCTCGTTCATGCGCTGTGTTCGTTCAGATTGAGGGATACTTTCACGGAGTTCGAGTAAACGTCGGAGTTCCGGTTTTGCGTTGAACGCCGTCAGCCGCGCCTCGCGCATGATCGGCTCATCGTGAAGGTACTGCGCTGCACCGTAGAGTTCGTCCGCGATCGCGGCACGCAACGGGAGATCTTCCGGAAGTACGTTAAGAGCCTCGCGTGCAACCGTGACGACCTGATCGTATTTGTCGCTCCGTGCGAGAGAAGTGACCCAATCCAAGTACGCACGTGTGTGGTCCCTGCCATGTTCGCGCGCGAAAGACGCCATGCCGTCGATCCCCTCTGCGAGAAGAATCGCTTCACGAAGGTATGCGTCGGCACGCTTTCCCTTCTCCGTCTGCAGGAACCGAGTCCACTGCCGCAGGAATTCCGCCTTGTCCGGAAACGGTTTCGTCGTGACGTTCATCACGTCCTTAAGCGGCGGCGGACGACGCATGATCAGCTCTCGTACATGCGCAAGTTCCTTCCAAAGTATGTGTACACGCTGCGCGGGTTCGGCGGTTTCGTAGACGGATCGCAGATACCGGCTGCACTCCTCATCAATGGCCGTTTCTTCGAGATCATGCACGCTGATGCCCCGGCCGTAGTCATCCTGCATACCGAGCGCTTCGAAGAGTTTCACGTACGCCTGACGTACGAGGGCGAAATCCCCGCAATCGAATACTCCGCGCGTCCGGTCGAAGAGCATCTCGAAATTGACAATACAATCCTCGTACGGACCGAGGGAATCCTCATCGTCGTACCCATCGTAGAAACCGTAATGTTCCTGCTCCCATTCGTCGGCGTTCTCCTGCGTGTGTTCGATCTCCTTGATGAGGTCATCGATATCCGCGAGGAGATTGCCGGTATGGAACATGTCCGGAACATGAGCCGCCCCTGTGTCCGTGGGGAGGAGTTCGTTCAGAAATTTCTCACGTTCCGGTGGAGCGACGATACGAGCGGAGTTGCGGATAATCAGAAGGAGATCTTCCCGTGAACAATGCTTCAGCTTCTCCTCCAGTGCGTCGAAGAATGCTTTGACAGACATGATGTGGCTTGGGCGCGGCATCGGGAATGAGTATAGCGCATTCTTCGCGTGACACGCGGACGTCTGGCACATACCATGGGTGACATCATTTCCCACCATCATATGCCACGCATCTGTGAACAGAAACTCGCGACGGTCGCCGTATGCGCGATCTGCAAGGAAACGAAAAGTGCGAGAGCTATGAGCAAGCATCTTGAGACACATCTCAAGCAACGCGAGGAGAATAAACAATGTTCACCTGCCTTCCACCTCCGAATCGACGGCGGCGATGATGTGTTCTGGATGGATGTCATAGTTCCTGCGGGAGCTTCGTTGATGATGTTAGATCGTTTTCTGCGTGATATCTGGCTGGAGTGTTGCGGGCACCTGAGCGCGTTTGAAATTGAGGGACGGCAGTACAACGTGTCATTTTCCGGTCTGAAAGAAATGGATGTCTTCGGCGCGCTTGACGGAGAGGAGACGATGGACATCCCGTTCGGAAAAGTGCTGCGGCCGGGACTCGTCTTCTCCCATGACTATGACTTCGGTACCACGACAACCCTGCGGCTCAGAGTCATTTCATCGGGCAAGTTCGGTAAGACGAAGAGCACTATTGAGCTTCTAGCTCGCAACGAACCGCCCGATATGCGGTGCGAATCCTGCGGCCAGAAGGCCGTCGTCGTCTGTTCCATGTGCAAGTGGAATGACGTGGAGTCCTGGCTATGCAAGAAATGCGCGAAGAAGCATGCGGGTGCGGAGGATTGTGACGGGGAAGGCTTCCTGCCTGTCGTGAATTCACCCCGCGTCGGGGAATGCGGTTACACTGGGTAGCGGTGCAGGTAATTGCCGTTTCAGATCGGTCATCGAACAAATTGTACGCGCTGCATGCGCGGAAGCCCATGAGTGGGTGACGTCATTGCTCTATAGGCGATTCTCTGCTACAATAGTGTGAAAACACACATCTATGTCTATCTCCGAAAATCCTATCTCTACCGGCATAGCTATGTCGCCACTGCTCCCCGTCCCCATCCGGAGATCCATCCACTGGCAGCTGCTGCGGCAATTCCTTCTTCTCGCCGTATTTGCAGTGCTGCTGTGCGTCTCTGCAGCCTACTATGTCATGATGGCTATCCTACAAGAGCAGATTTTGGGTGGTGCTCAGCTACTGGCGACGGAAAAAAATATCATCATCCTCGTCAATACCCTCGTCACGGTCACCACGTTTATCATTCTGCTCGCTATTCTGCTCGCACATTTCCTCGCTCGCGGCGTAGCGCAACCTCTCTTGTTATTGAGTAGCGCCGTGGAGAAGCTCGATGCGGAGCACTGGTCATTCCAGAGGAAACTGAAGACCGGTGACGAAGTGGAATTCCTCGAGAGCAAGATCGACGATATGGCGAGGAGACTTCGGATGACGTACGAATATTTAGAGGAAGAAGTGACGAAGAGAACAGAGACCATCCGCATACAATCAGCGAAAGATCGCACCATACTTACGTCCATTCATCATGGTATCTTGGTTTGTGATGCGCAGGGAATCGTGCAGGATAGTAATCCCGCAGCACGCTCCATGATCGGTAAAGAGAATATTGGTGTCGACGGACGGCCCTTCGATCAGATTTTCGTGCTCTCCCGACATCAAAAAATCCTTCCCATCGGCGAACATCCTGTGCAGCGTTGTCTCATTGCCCACGACATCATCCATCAAGAACCGAACGATCAGCTGAGTATCCTGCGGCCCGATCGCTCCCGTGTCCCCATCATGATCATGGTAAGCCCGCTGATGGTTGGGGATGAGTTCCTCGGTGCAATTGCGGTATTTCATGATATTACGGAGGAGCGCAAGCTCGACTACATGAAGTCGGAATTTATTTCGTTGGCCTCGCATCAATTGCGCACGCCACTCTCTGCCATCACATGGTACCTCGAACTCCTCACTTCCGATGAGCATGAACCTCTTACAGCCATGCAGAAATCGTACGTGCAGGAAATGCAGGACGCCTCGAGCAGAATGGCACACCTCATCGACGATCTCCTGCATGCTTCCGTGCTGGAAGGCGGCAATATTACCCCCACTCTCAAGCCCACAGACATCGTGACGATCGTCCGCGAAAGTACCGAGAACTCCCAGAGCCAGGCCAAAGACCGCTCCATCGGACTTTCCATAATTCTTCCCGAGCATTCCATCATGGTCAACACGGATCCCACTCTCGTGCAGATGGTGATCAACAATCTCCTGAGCAATGCGGTGAAGTATTCAAACCCGGGAAGTACAGTGACGATAGGTCTCCATACAGACGTGCAGCAGGTACAAGTCACAGTTGCGGACAAAGGTGTAGGCATCCCGGAGGAGGACAAGATTCACATCTTCGGTCGTCTCTTCCGCGCATCCAATGTCGTGAAGATGGACACGAACGGCACGGGCCTCGGTCTATATATTTCCCACCTCATCGCAGGACAGCTCGGTGGCTCGCTCACGTTCGAAAGCAAGATCGGTGAAGGGACGACATTTACGCTCGCGCTGCCGCTGGGGAAACAGAAGAAAGTATGAGGTATCACGTATTGCGTATAACGTATGGGAACTGCACTTGAAAGCCCGCCTTCGCACTGGATGGCTTGCCAGCCGTAGCGAAGCGACACAACTGGCGAGAAGCCAGACTACGCGCGCGGCGTTTCGTCCGGCAGCCTACGCTTCGCGTAGGCTGGAGCCGCCTCGGGGATTTGAATGGTTCGATCGCTCACCACAGGCTCCCGGACCTACTCATTTCCCCACTTCACCCCACTCCACTGCGTTCCGCGGGGCTTCGCGGGGCAGGCAAGTGAGTTGCTTTCATAACTGGAGCCACCGGGGAGAATTGAACTCCCGACCTACTCATTACAAGTGAGTTGCTCTACCGCTGAGCTACGGTGGCGCGATCGTCATGATCAGATGGAAGAAGCCTACGAATTCCTTGCCCGGAACGCAATGGAGAAGGACAATGAAACTTCCCGCTCTTTGGATGATCGCTTGGGCAGATTTTGCTCAAGAGGAACATCCGGGCATCAATGGAACGCCTAGTGGGTAATGCCCACCTGCCCGTCATATATCCGGTAAAGACGGGTACGGACCAGTGCCACAGAGACGTATCCCGCAAGGGGGTGAAACGCCTCGGAGTACCGAGGCTGTGGATTCGCAAGAATCCACGGTTGGCAAACTCTAGGTGATGCAAGGAGGAATTGGGTTGGTGGAATCTGCAGTGGTTCCGCTGCACCACCGGCCCCTCCGCTTGAGGCCGCAGGTAACTGCTGTCCTAGAGAGATGATCATCCTTCCGTTCTCCATAGAACGGAGGACAGAACCCGGAGTACAGAAGAGCGGGACCCAAGTGTCGGGGCTTTGTGCCTCGCATTTGGCGAGGAACATACAGATGTCCGAAGATGCGGCCTGTGCTACCATAGAACTACTTTCTTCATGAATATGCGTTCTCGCAAAACAGCCACGGCGTCAGTGCGAATCCCCACCATCGCGAAGCTGCGCCCCATCGTGCTCCGCGTCACCGGAGAGTACGGCGTCACAAACGTGCGCATTTTTGGATCGTTTGCCAGAGGCGAGCAGCGAAAGACCAGCGATGTCGATCTCCTCGTTGATCTTCCCGAAGGCATGAGCCTCCTCGATCTTTCTGGATTGAAGATTGATCTGGAGGATGCCCTTAAGCGAAAAGTGGATGTAGTCCCTGCTCGCTCCATCAAGCCCGCACTTCGTGAAAATATCCTTGCCGATGCACGTCTCTTATGAGGAAGAGTCCAAAGAATTCTCGGCTGTATCTGGAAGATATTCTCACCGCGATTGCGAAAATCATTGAATATACCGGGGAGGGAAAAGATGCATTCATCGCCGATGAAAAAACTCAAGACGCAGTCCTCTATCAGATTGCCATCATCGGAGAGGCTTCAGCGAAGTTACCTGCCACTCTGAAAGCGGAATATCCGGAAATTCCTTGGAGAAAAACTATCGGGATGCGCAATATTGTTATCCATGATTACTCCGAAACGGATTTATCAACAGTGTGGATTGTTGTGGAGCGAGATATTCCCATTCTCCAAAAAACCGCTCAAAGGATGCTTGAGGAAATTATTTCGGAATGATGAGCATCGGTATTGCAGAAACCGCCTTCATTTTCCTCACTACCGATTCTGCAGGTCCTTCCCATCCCGCAAAAATGTGATAATTATTCACGTATTCCGGTCACTTTAAGCCTTGCTAAAGACCAAAACGGAGAATAGGGTTCCCCAAACTTCGGACGAATTTCTGCCCTGATCATGCGTACGATCTCCGGACTCTACTATCGGTTTAAACGCATTTGGAAAGCCATCCGGCTGTACCTGATGATTTCCGGACCCGGGATTATCGTCATGCTCGCGGATAACGACGCCGGCGGGATCACCACGTATGCCGCGACCGGCGCGAAGTATGGATACGCGCTCATCTGGTTTCTCGTCCTCCTCGGACCCATCGCCTACTACGTCCAGGAGATGACAGTGCGTCTGGGAGCAGTGACGAAACGCGGTCACGCCGAGGCGATCTTCGATGCATTCGGCTCGTTTTGGGGCTGGTTCTCGCTGCTCGATCTCGTCCTCGTGAACTGGCTCACCCTCGTCACGGAATTCATCGGCATGACGGCGGCGCTCTCCATTTTCGGCGTCCCACCGATCCTCACCGTCATCATGGTCTGCGTGATCATGGGGATCATGGTGCTCCGCGGGAAGTACTGGACATGGGAAAAGATCAGCTTCCTCTTTTGCGCGCTCAATCTCGTCTACATCCCGGCCGCCTTCATGGTGCATCCGTCCGTTTCGGACATCATCCATCAGGGAATGATCCCGAACTTTCCGGGCGGTTTCTCCGCGCAGCTCTTCTTCTTCCTCATGGCGAATATCGGCACGACCATCGCCCCGTGGATGATCTTCTTCCAGCAGAGTTCGGTGGTGGATAAAGGGCTGCAGGAAAAAGATATCCCGTGGGGAAAACTGGACACGATGATCGGAGCGTTCTTCACCGTCCTCGTCGCAATCTTCTGCATCGTCGTCACCGGGACCCTTTTGAAAGGTGTGGATATCCAGAGCGCCGCAGAAGCCGCCACTCAACTCCTGACGGTTAATACCTATATTGGAACATTCCTTGCGATAGGCCTCTTCAACGCCGGATTCCTCGGCGCCATCTGCATCTCACTCGCCAGCTCCTGGGCGTTCGGCGAAGTCTTCGGCTGGGCGCACTCCCTCAACCACAACATCAAGGAAGCACCGTGGTTCTATGCATCGTACTTCCTCACCCTCATCACCGCGGGAAGTATCACCCTCATCCCTGGAGCGCCACTGGTCCTCATCACACTCTTCGTACAGGTCATCGCAGTGACACTCCTCCCGGCCGCCCTCGTCTTTCTGATCCTCCTCCTCAACGACGCCTCGATCATGGGGAAATTCCGAAACTCGCTCCTCCAGAATATCATCAGCGTGACGATCGTCGTTGCACTCATTCTCCTCTCGACCCTCTATAGTCTCAGCGCGCTCTTCCCCTCCCTCTTCGCGGCCTGATCCCAGCCTTCCCGGAATCCTATGTTCTCCTCCCTCCTCCGCAAGATCGGCACGCTCTTCCCGTTTCGGTTTCAGAAGATCCGCGAAATCAACCGGCGCTACGCCAAACCACGCATTCACACGAGCCCGGGTGTCTCACTCGCACTCCTCTTCCTGCGGCTCTATCTGATCTTCCTCGTCGCCGTGCTGTGCTATAAATTCGTGACGATTATCCGATGAGATGCATACCTTCCTGCCTTTCCTGCCCTCGCCCCCCCTCCCTGCCCACCCCTCATGATCACCGAATTTCACACCAGCCATGGCAAGGCCGATCACGTCTACTACCTCAGTGACGTTCTGGGAGTAAAAGTGGTTTCGCACGGCAGATCCATCGGACGGCTACAGGACATCATCATCGTGGAGAACGGTCATGCTCCGGTCGTCACCAAGCTCTTCGTGCGCCGTCCCTTCGGCGATCCCACTCTCCTCATTCCTTGGGACCGTGTGATGGCATTCGGAGCCAAAGAAATCGTCGTGCGCCTCGAGAATATCCCCTCCTGCGAAGGCATCCCCGGTCCGACTGATGTGCTTCTGCGGGATCATATCCTGGACAAGAAAGTCGTCGATGTAGAGGACCGCGATGTGGAGGTGGTCTACGACGTGAAGATGATGGTGCAGGGCGGGAATCTCCTCGTGAGCTCCGTGAATATCAGTCGATACCGATTGCTCCGCCGCCTCGGGCTCAAGTGGCTCGCGAAGGCCATCTACTTCTTCCTGCGCGGGGACCGTGATGAGAAAATTCCCTGGGAATACGTGCAGCCGCTCCCGCCAAATATCGGAAGCTTCAAGGGTGATGTGAAGCTGACGGTGATGAAGGAGAAACTCGCAGAAATCCATCCCGCTGATCTCGCAGATATTCTGGAAGAGCTCGATAACCCGCAGCGCGTGGCACTCTTCAGCGAGCTGGAGACGAGCCATGCATCGGATACGCTCGAAGAAGTCGATCCTCCCGTCCAGCGCGATCTCGTGGCATCGATGAAGAAGGAGCGCGCAGCCGTCCTGCTCGACGAAATGACCGCGGGCCAGGCGGCAGACATTCTCTCCGTCCTGCCACTCAATGAAGCACGCGAAATTCTCAAACTTCTGAAAGCGAAGGATCCGGAGGACACGCGCAAAATTGAAGCGATCCTCGGGCATCAGGAGGAGCAAATCGCGAACTTCACGACCAATAAGCTCATCGATCTGCCGGCGACGGAGACGGCCGCCAAAGCTGTGGAGCAGTTCCTCAAGGAAGCGAAGGACCGCGACGTGGTGCTGAATATCTACGTCGTGGAGAACGACCGCCGTCTCGTAGGAGTCCTCAATCTCAAGGAAATCCTCCGCGCCAAGCCCGAGCAGAAGCTGAGAGAATTCATGGTGGATAACGTGGTGAAGCTGCGGCCGGATTCCACCCTGCGCGACGCCCTCACCCTCTTCCGCCGCTACGATTTCCGCGCGCTTCCGGTGGTGGACAGGGATGACAAGCTCGTGGGCGTGGTGCCGTATCGTGATGTGATGAATCTGCGGCACAGGTTCTTTGATTAATATTTTCAGAGCGGCCCTTCGCGGCCGCATCTTAGGCGGAAAACATCATTTTTGCTGCACCCGCAGTTCGTCTCGGCTCACCGCAAGCTCCGGGGTGCGCTTCAGAAGCATCATGGCTTCCATCGAATATTCTGGCTGCTATGGTTTACTTCCTCGTTGAAAAACTCCAAACCAAGCTCAAGGTCAAATCAGCAACAAAATGGTGTCTTCCATAAAAGATGCGGCCACGAAGGGCCGCGCTGATCATCAAGATGCAGTCAAAACGGGTGCGTTCAGGGTAAATTGCTATACTATCTGCGAATGATCTCTCATCCGCTCATCTCCCAATTCCTGCACGATCACGACATCCGTTCGTCAAATGACGTCGTGGCGCTCGTGAGGCGTGTTGCAGAAATTCCCTGGGGCGAGGCGAGGACTATTGATGAAGTGCTCACGAAGAATAGAGGAACCTGCCTTGGAAAACATCTGGTACTGAGAGAATGCCTGAGAGAGATCGGCATTCCGGTTCGTGACGTTGTTTGTGGATTTCAGTGGATTGATCAGCCTATCCAATATCCGGAGGACATCCAGAATATTCTGAAGGAAGGAACCTGGGAGCATCGGCATAATTTTCTCCAGATCGACCTAAATGGTGTTTGGATTGATGTCGATATCACCTGGGACCCCCCCCTCCAAACATTCGGATTCAAAACATTACCTGAAGGTTGGAATGGAACAGTCGGATTCGTTGGTGTCGATCACATCACGCGCCGCTTCGATGGAATCATCCTGGAAGAGAAGAGGAAGGAGCTCATCGATACTCTCACACAAGAAGAACATGAACGCTGTGAACGATTTCTGAAGATATTTTTCGCCTGGATCGCATCCATACGCCACAAATAGCCCTCCTCGTATTCTTCGATTCCCTCGATTTCCTCTCATTCATTTCCCTGCAATCTTTTCCTCCCACCCATCGCCCTTCCGTGTAAAATCGACCCGATGAAACGCTCCGAGGTCTCCTTCGGTCTCGCCCGCATTCCCGTGGATGCGCTGGCCATATGGACAGCGCTTCTGCTGGCGTACCGGCTGCGCGAATCACAGGTGGACCTCATCCCGGGATATCAGCTTCTCGAGCCGGCCAAAACACTCCCGGAGCTCGGGCTCTTCCTCAAGTTCTTCGCACTGCCCAGTGTCGCAGTCTTCCTCCTGATGTCGACGTTCCTCGGGCTCTATCAGCTGCGATCCACCCGTGGTGCATTTCGGGAAATCGGCGGCGTGATCCTCGCCGTCCTCCTGTGGCTTGTGTGTGTGATGACGTGGTTCTTCTTCGTGGAGAAGTCTCTCTTCTACTCGCGCATCCTCCTCTTCCACGCCGTCTTCTTCGCGATCACCTTCTCCATTCTCGGTCGCATGGCGCTCGTCCTCGTCCAGCGCGCGCTCCTCCTCGCAGGGATCGGCACCCGAATCGTCGTATCCGTCGGTCACCATCCCATTGCTTCGGTCGCGCGCGATACCCTCAAGCACGACATTCGCTACCGCTACGTCGGGCACCTGCCGGACTTCGCTTCATTCCAAAAATTGACGCACGTTCCCGTCGTAGACCTCGTGATCCAAACCGATCCCAACCCGGGCAGTGACGAAACCATCGGCCTCATCGACTACTGCCGCAGTCACCAGATCGGCTACGGATTCCTGCCGCCAGTCTTCGCCGATGTCCCGCACCAGCTCAGGGTAGAACGGCTCGGCATGCTCCCGCTCCTGCGCTTCCAGCCGACTCCCATCGACGGCTGGGGCCGCGTCCTCAAGCGGGTCTTCGATTTTCTCTTCAGTATCCTCTTCCTGATCCTTCTCTCTCCGCTCTTCCTCCTCCTCGCTCTCGGGGTCCTCCTCGACGGTGGACGACCGATCTTCTACGTTTCGCGCAGAGTGGGGGAACGCGGCAGAGGGAGAATCTCGGTCCTCAAATTTCGCTCCATGTGCTGCGATGCCGATGCCAAGAAAGAGGAACTCACGGCATTGAGCCACCGCAGCGACGGTCCGCTCTTCAAGGTGAAAGGGGATCCGCGCGTCACCCGCTTCGGGCGTTTCCTGCGCCGCTGGTCCTTCGATGAATTGCCCAACCTCTTCAATGTCCTCATCGGCCAGATGTCGCTCGTAGGGCCCCGCCCGCACCTCCCGGAGGAAGTGGAACGCTACTCCCCGCTCCAGCGCAGAGTCTTTGCCGTGAAGCCGGGAATCACAGGGCTTGCCCAGGTGATGGGCCGAAGCGATCTGCCCTTCGAAGACGAAGTCCGCTTCGATATGCAGTATGTAGAAGAGTGGTCCGTGCTCCTGGATCTGTGGATCGTGTGGCGGACGGCGTGGGTAATATTGAAGAGGGAAGGGGCGGACTGAGAAGTATGAAGGGATAAGTATTAAGGGGTAAGGGCTTCTTTGATATTCCCCTGTCCCATAATACTTACCCCTTACCCCTACTTAATACATCTCCTTCAAATAACACTCCTCGCAATAAATAATCTCCGCCCTATTCGGTCCATACGTCGTCTCCACCGGCTTCCCGCACTTCTTGCAGTTGCGCTTCCAGAGTTCACGGGGATTGCGGGCAGCTAAACGATTGCGTGATCGCACGTCGGGATGAACCGTCGGAACGGGAAGCGATTGCTGGCGATAGAACGCGAGCTCCTTCTTGGTGACGCGGTACGGACGTCCTGTTTCGCTGCAGCGGATAGCCCAGTTGAGGATGTCGTCGGGAATATCGTCGAGGTTATCCGGAAGCCGATCCCCCGGAATAATCTTCTCCACCGTCACCGGCTCATCGACGTTGTCCTTCCAGGAAAAACCCCAAGCGAGTGCAACATCTTTCGTGAGCGGGAAATCTTCAAATGCCTTGGTCTCGTTATAGGCAAAAGCTGTCACGGGAGAGTGAAATCCCTGAGCGCGTGCCTCTTTCACAGCGAGCGGGAAATCCTCCTGCGCCTTGCTCTCTTTGTAAGCGAATGCTGCAAGCGATGCAGGGAAGAACTCTCCCCATTCTCGGGTTGATTGCATGTGTGCGATGATTTTGGGAACGAGTTCGGCATACGCTTCCTCCGTGTATTGTTTATTGAAAATACAGTAGCTCTTGTTCCTGAGTCCCACGCACCCGAAGCAGTGGTGGCAACTGAAACAAAGATCAGTGTGGATGCACTCGTACGACATGCTCGTCCCGAAACTGAAGAGCACGTTCTTCACCTCCTCGGTACCCACGTTCTCGTAGGTGATCTGACTTCCGCCCATGCCGTAGCAGTCGACGGCGTCCTTACTCTGGAAGACCCACGTGGAATAGCGGCAATCCTCGATGTCGTTGCAGTCGAAGCAGTGTGTGGAGTTACGACTGTTGCGGACATTGTTGCCGGTCGTGTTCTCGCAGTTACGCATCCACGCCGCGAGGTGCGGATACTTCAGTATGAATTCATTGAATTGTTTTTGGATGGTTTGTGAAATCGACCGCTGCTGGAGCGGATACTGCATCCGGCGGCGCTCGTATTCCTCCTTCGTGAGCTGCTCATTGAAGAACTGGTAGCTCTTGTTACGGAGTCCCACGCACCCGAAGCAGTGATTGCACCCGATGCAGTCGTAGAGGAAAGCACTGTCCGTGCACTGGATGCAATTGCGGACCCGCGTGCAGTTGTAGGAATCGTAGGTGTCCGTCGCTTCACTCAATAATTGAGATTTGAAGCAGTACGAACTATCCATGCAATCGGTAAGTTCATTGGAATTCTGGCAGTAGATCGCGCCCTCGCAGTCCTTGATCGCAGAGGAGAGGTAGCAATCGCGGTTGTTGTACGACTGGTTGGTATAATCGCTGTTCTGGCAGTTGCTCATGAGCACGCTCATGTGCGGGACTTGCACCATGAGCTCCCGAAACTGCACGAAGAACGGGCGCGTGAAGTCGTAGTCGCGTCCGTATTGAATGGCATCCCACTTATCCGACCACCAGTCCGTGGGACAGTAGACCTTGTGAGGCTTATCCGGAGAGTAGATAGAAACGATGGGCTTGTGACAGTGATCGCAGGTGCGCTTGTAGAGTGTTTGCTGATTTCTAAATGCGAGGCGCCGCTGCTCGCGGCAATGAGGGCAAAGCGTTGGTGGCGGGAGCGGATATTTCTTCCCCGCGATGACTGGTGAAGCCTTATCGTAAAACTTGAGATCTTCCGGAGAGATCTCGAACACCACTGAGCACTGTTTGCAGGACTGCTGCATGGAGGATAGATAACCACGTCTTGTAGAAGACGACAATTATATTGTTATCGCATTCATAGGAATAGTGAGATCAGCCCCAATGCTAGAGGTAATTCGATGTTATGAAGTTGTCGGTATTTCTGACAACAGAGATAGATTTAGCGCCTGTTATACTGAAGCTCGCTGCTGTTCTTTGATCTGATCAGCGCTTCTTGTTTCCAGAAAAGTTGTTATGAATCTTCCGCCGGGGCGAGGAGTTCCCCACACCCACGGCGTATCTTTTTCTGAGATCATTGTTGTTCCTGCACCACCCAAGCGTTTATCTTTGCGGTAATAGAATTGGGAATAGCCGCTACAAACCCTCTCATACAATTGTGGGAAATCTGGTCCTGGGAGAGGCTGTTCAAATGTCATCATGAATCCATTTGCGCCGCGTTCGGCGGATACATCAACGCAACCTTTTTCGCCCCATACGGAACCATGTCGGACAGCATTCGACAGGAGTTCTAACAGAGCATCTTCAATGGCGAGCGTATCAAAACGCTTCGCTACAGATGCTCGATTGAGAGTATCAATAATATTGAATACGGCGTTCAAGGCTCTCCCTTGGATTACTTCACAGAGTTTTTCCAAGCGATGTAGCTTATAAAATTCGGCAGCAATTTCCTCTGGAATCTCTCCTACGCTTTCCACACTGATCCCTCCGAAAGAATTTCGACTTACTACCTCTTCATGAGAAAGCAATATTTGCTTGATTTCGTAGCGGGCTTTTTTCACTCTCATAAACCAGCTATTTTTCGTGAGCATGATGTGAGCAGCGGAAACAGATTCTCCGATTTCTTCTCTGGCCACTTCTGAGATGAGGTCGGGGCGGAGCATATATCACAGAATGCTAATTACCGTGATGCACCCTGCCAATCCCCAGAACATGTCGAGAGTAATAACGGTCTTGCTTTTCTTTTGCGATCAAATTCTGTGCTGCCTTAAGTAATGCGTCATCCTTACCCTTCAATTTTTGCGCGGCTTCCTCAATGGGTTCTTTCCCGGGTTCAATAAGACCTGCGCAAGACAAATTCATCAGATGCAGAATGTCCTGCGTTACCGATTCACGACGGACTTTGATGCCAACAACATATCGTCGGCATAGTTCGCCAACATCGATGCATATCCCGATTCCAACTCCATAGTTATGCGTATCCTGCCTCAATCCGGAAATCACATCGGAAGGATAATTATTAAATTCGAACGGTGGCCGAGTAAAGTTCTCAGATTCAAAAATTCCACACCAGTCATCCTTCTCGACCCCTATAAATGCCTGACGAACTGGAGTGGACAGTAGTTCTTGTAGATCTCTTTCCAGATGCGAAAGGGCAAATGGAGACGAATACCAAAGACTTTCGCGCACGTCTGACAAGATTGACGTTAGGTTTTTCAAAATTCTCACTACATGATGGACTGTGCCTAGGGGGTCCTTGGACTCTTCATTTTTTTGCAGTTTTGCGATCTCGTCCAAATGCACACGAATCGCCTCGAGAAGTCCCTCGATAGTGCCATCTGATGTAGCGGGTGATTTCTCGGGGCACGGAATCGGCATTTCATCAGGATTCATGAGAATTGGATTGGAGAGAGTCCATAGATGTAAGAGGATTTAGCTACTTTGCTATAACAGCATTTATATGTCCATAATAATATTTACTATGAATCCATAATTCTTTGTTTATGTCTTTTATTAGCGATTATTATCTAATAGAATACTGTCATTCCTCCTGACAACACCATGGATCCCCGCACCATTCTCCACCACCTCGGCCTCAACGAAAAAGAGAGACTGGTAACTTTTTTGGTTGGTGACCGAAGCTATGAAATGGCTTGTGTATAA
>JBAWYM010000032.1:0-20506 GCA_037143575.1 Candidatus Peregrinibacteria bacterium
CTGAAGACTTTGCTAACGCTTAAATTCGAAATTATTTAGTGAAACTAGTATATATTACTACCGTTTCTCCGATCAGAGATGAGCGGGGCATTTCCGTTGCCAATCTTGGGGTTGATATTAAGATCGAAAATATCTCGATGCTCACAAGAACCTCTCTCAATTATTTTTTGTGTTTTGTGGGAGTATTTCTCTTGATGATTATCATCCGATATTCGGGTATCAAGGGATATTCTTTGCCTTCAATGACGAGAATACAGAATTGGATACTGAAAAGGTGAATTGTTATTTTGGCCATCCCGTTCGCGTGGGTCCACCTCCGATAGTGATAGCATGGGAATGCTCTACGTACTTCTGCTGACCTAAGTATATTATGGAAGCCAAAAAGCATATTCATGTTTACGGCAAATGGGTGAGCACTTTGGGGATCGGGCTCCTCGGCAACTGGGCAATCACTTGGGCTTTCGACTTTCTTCTTTACCCATATGTTATCTTTCGATTCGGCCTGTTTTATGGTGCGCCCTTGATGACTTTCCTTTCATTCCTTATCTGCTATGCGACGATTCTCTTTTATGATGCCACGAAAAAAGATTGGCTTGGGATAGAGACTATCAAAGGAATCAGAGAATTCATTCCCAAGGAAGTGCCGGAGAGCGGAATCGGAAGAATGGTGATCAAGATAGGGAATAGAATTGGTAAGTGGAGCTCATGGCTACTCAAAAGAAGTGATGCCTTTCTGATGGTTGTGCTTTCGATTAAATTTGATCCTTTCATTACGGTGATTCATATTCGGCATGGGGCACATCAATTTAACGGACTCACGAAGCGAGATTGGAAGATATTTCTATTGAGTCTGCTGATAGGGAATGCGTATTGGACGCTGACGGTGTTGATGGGGATTACTTTGGTAGAAGCAGTATGGCAATTTGTTGTGAAAATATTTTGAAAGGAGGTGAGTAATTGCGGCAATGTGGCTTCTGGCAAATAAAATAACTTGAAAAAATTGCATTATAAGAATAAATAGGATCATATGAGTGGCATTCGAGCATCATCACTTTTTTGGATAATTATTGTTTTTTTCTTACTATTGATGCCAATAGGATCGAGTTTTTATAAATATTATTTTTCAAAAGATTATAAATATCTTATTGAGGCCGCATGTGAGCCATCAATCGAAATCTGCTTTTCAAGAGATTGTTCCAATCCTGATAACTGTCCACCCAATGGGCTCTCACTCTTCAAGGAATACTATGTTAAGGCTTATGATTTTGAGAAATGTTCTGACAATTCTTGCGCTAAAGAATGTGAAAAAGGTCAGATTAAATGTAGTCCAATTAATTGCGGTGATTCTGTTGATGATGTCTGTACCCCAGCACCAAAATGAAAATGGGTGCAACTATTGATATTGAACTAATTAATCGTCTGGTTGGAGATAGGCAAGCGTTTAGTGAATTTGTTTATACTCCAATCTCTATTGCTGGTGCAGAATTGGCGGAACGGAAGCAAGATCTTGAGCTTGAACGACAAGTAAATAAACTTCTTAAAGACGATATTCCAGAGCCCCTAAATGAAGGATCTAGAGTAGTGCATTTCCGACAATTGGTTTCTCCAAATTTTGAATTTCAACAATTGCTAATGATAGCAAAAAATATTGGACTTCGGCCCTTGCTGATGGAATACATGGATGACATCTTTACATCAATCAATCCGATTAAACGTTTTCTTGGGAAAATGAGATTTACTCAGAAAAAAGGTGATTCTCAGGTTAGAATTATTACAAAGAGAATAATAAATTTTAACAATAGCCAAGGCATGAAAATCAGGGATGTAGAGACTATTTGGGGTCAATCATTAATTGAATTTCATCATGAATTACTAGAATTCAAATATCCTAACAGTAGTGGTTATATTTATGACGCCTCTACATGGTTTCGCAAAGGAGGAGAAGAGCGAGCAAGAAAGTACTATCTTAAATATTTATCACTCTTTGTAAGAAATGGAATATTACTTGAGAATTTTGTTCTTGAAGACAAGGAGTTAGATTTTATTAGAGAAGTCTTTCTGCCCGCATTCATAGAGGTATGGAGATTTACCAAGAAAAGGCCAATTATTGCAGCTCTTCTACCTTTAGCTACTCATAATGATAATCATTGGTTATCTTATCCATACGATTGTATAGATTTTGTGAAGTGGAAGATGGATATTAAAAGTCAATGACCCTGAGAGCTCTTGGGAATCTTCAATTTCTTTATTTTATCTTCCAAATAATATTGAAAATAGCCTTTATATTTCTCTTGTAGGAGAGGATTTTTCCAATCGTTCCATGTGACAACTTTCCTGCATTCTGGAGAGCAGCAATGGCAAGAGAATTTGTAAGCCTTTTTTACCCCTGTGGCTTTACTTAATACCATACAATAATCAAATGAGATTTGTTCGTCCTTTATTAGGTCCTTCATAGCCACAAGAAAAATTTGACCTTTGAAACCTGCATTAGGAGAGCAGCTATGATTTATGTAATCAACGGGCTGCAATTCAGATCTTTTTCTTACTCCCATAACAAATTTTGGTGATATTTGATGAGCAAAGTCTCTCATGCCCCGGGGAAATAAGAGCTCCTCAGCGAAGCTAAAAATATAACCACCAAAAATGACAAGAATTTCATCCTTCTTTATTCTCTTTGTTGTGAATAGACCTTTACCAAAAGGGACTGTTCTTACTTCAAGGCTTGGGTGGATCCAGGAATGATAAATAGTCTTCATAGTTACTAAACTATATGGTATAATTATAGCCAGTCAACAATCAACAATGATCAACTACGCACTAAATACCTGCTTCGAGACAACGAAGGACTATCATACGATAGCCTATTATACTCATTTAATTCCGATTTCAATTACTCTACTACTCACTTATTTTGTCCTTGTCCGTTCTAGGTTTTCATTACTCTCAAAAGCATTTTCATTATTTTCAATGACATTTTGCTTTTGGTTTATTGGGAGCCTCATTACATGGACAGTAGGTGATTATAATTTGGTAGCTGCTATATGGTCGCCTCTGGATCTAATAAATATCGAATTCTATCTTTTTGGAGTATATTTCTTCTTTGTTTTTATTAATGAAAATGATGCAAGTCTATGGCAGAAAGCCATTTTATTGGTGTTAGCTTTGCCGGCATGGTGGATTACAGTCTCGAATAATTCCATTGGAGCTTTAAATCAGCCACAATGTGAGGCATTTAATAGCGAGTTACTTTCTAACTACAAACTTGGAGTTGAAGTAGCGGTGGTTGCTTTCATTATGTTCTATGCACTTATTCGTGGTAGGAAGTGTGATTTGCAAAAAAAATGGCGAATATTCATCGTTACTCTCGCTCTTGTTCTCTTCTTCAGTGTTTTCAGTGTCACCGAATACATCTCCAGCCAAACTGGTGTTTACGAAATCAACCTCTACAGCCTCTTCGTCCTGCCGGTCTTCCTCTTCATGATCATCTTCGCCATTACCAATCTGGAGATCTTCAAGATTCGCCTCATCGGCTTCCAGCTCCTCGCGTACGTGCTCATCATCCTCGTCGGCTCGCAGATATTCTTCATCCAGAGCTCTACGAGTAAATTCCTCACAGGGATTACCTTCGTGCTCTCCCTTGGCTTCGGCATCCTGCTCATCAGGAGCGGCCGGAGGGAAGAGGCGGCGCGCACAAGGGCGGAGAAGCTGGCAGTGGACCTCGAACAAGCCAACCAACAAAAAGACGCCATCCTGCGCATGGTCGCCCACCAGTTCCGCAGGCCTGTCACCGAGATCAACTACATGACCGAGCTCCTCCTGGACGGGACGTACGGCCCGATCAGTGCCGAGCAGCGCGAGAGTATCACCACCATCCAGACCGCTTCGGCCAAGATGGGTTCGCAGTCGGAATTGGTGCTGGATGCGGCCAAGATCACTTCCGGGAAACTGCCGATCGTCCTGGCCCCTCTGGATCTGAATGTGTTGCTCACGGAAATCGTCTCTACTGCTGAGAAGTATGCGAAGGAGCTCAAGGTGCAGTGGAAGGTTTCGGCTCTGCCCACGCTCCCCACCGTGATGCTCGACCGCAAGTACACGCAGTCGGCGCTGGATAACCTCCTCAATAACGCCATCAAGTACACGGCGCTGAAGCGCACGGATGGCAGCGGGACCGTGGCATTCACCGTTGAGCAGAAGGGTCAGGTGCTTTCTTGCAGCGTGCAGGACAACGGCATCGGGATCCCTGAGGCGGAGAAGGAAAAGATGTTCAAGGAGCTCTCCCGCGCCAGCAATGCCGGCAGGGACGGCAATGGTCTTGGGCTGCATGTGGCCAAGGGCGCCATCGAGGCGCAGGGTGGATCGATTCGCTTCGAGAGCACGGTGAATGTGGGAACGACGTTCTTCGTGACGTTGCCGCTCAATGTGGCGACGAAGGAGGATTTTCTTCTCCAGGCGGCCAAGGAGAAAGAGGAGAGCAATAGCAAGAGGGGGAAGTGAGGATCACATGATTATTGGGTGGAGTAATGAAAAAGTCTTGCTGTGTGCTGCATCACGAGTATTCCCCAATCCCCGTCCCTTTCCCCGGCGGGGGAAGGGTGACGTTCAATGAGCCACATCATCCTGAAATGTATTTCTATTGAAACAAACAAAAACACACACAGTTCCCTTCCCCCCGCGGGTGGAAGGGTTAGGGATAGGGGAAAACAAGCAGTGCATCCACAAAACTAAAGACATACTTATGAATGGAGAATAGAGAATCACTTTCCCCACCCAATAATCATGTGATCCGGGAAGTGAGGGGAGCGCCGCTTGTTTTGCAACAATGCATTCCCCTGAACGACAAATGGTCTATACTTCAACCAAGTATGGATTGTATCAACAAAATCATCTGCGGAGATTGCCTTGATGTCATGCGAACAATGCCTGATGCATGCGTAGATTTGGCCGTGACATCGCCTCCGTACAATCTCAAAAATTCCACGGGCAACGGGATGAAGGACGGCCGCGGAGGGAAGTGGGCTGGTGCCGCACTTATGAATGGCTATTCACATCATGATGACTGTATGCCGCATGATAAGTATGTGACGTGGCAAAGAGATTGTCTTACGGAGATGATGCGACTTCTGAAGGAAGACGGTGCAATTTTCTACAACCATAAATGGCGCGTTCAAGGAGGACTTTTACAAGATAGACAAGACATTGTCTCCGGTTTTCCTGTTCGGCAAATAATCATCTGGAGAAGAAAAGGCGGATTCAATTTTAATCCAGGTTATTTTTTGCCGACGTATGAAGTTATTTATCTGATTACAAAACCAAAATTCCTACTTGCTCCAAAGGCAAATGCTTTCGGCGATATCTGGGAGTTTACGCAAGAAATGAATAATCCCCATCCTGCCGCCTTCCCGACCTCACTTATTGAACGCGCTATTTCCTCTACGAATGCTCAGATCATTCTCGATCCTTTTATGGGCTCGGGAACAACGGCAGTAGCGGCCAAGCGACTAGGGAGAGATTATGTAGGCATTGAGCTTTCGCCGGAGTATTGCCACATGGCTGAGGAAAGGCTCGGTATCGTGTCTCCCCCTGAAGAACACACGCTCTCACGGGGACAGCTCTCACTTCTCCACGCATAGTATATGCAAATCTATTCCAAGACAGATCTCATTGATCGGCTCAAAGCGATTGTGCAAATGGGCTGGATACCAAGCGGGCGACACGGAAACGATGGTGGAGTTGGTAATACGCTGGAGGATTTGCTCGGAATTAAGGAAAACAATCTCCCTATCCCCAATGCCGCTGAGTGGGAACTGAAGACGCAACGGATCAATACTGCCTCTCTCACGACGCTTTTTCATATGGAGCCGTCGCCACGCGCATTGCGATTCGTCCCTGCAATCTTTTTACCGAAGTATGGTTGGAAACACGATGAAGCAGGGAAGAAATATGGGAAGAAGGAAATGAGCTTCAGAATGACGATCAGCGGACAGTCACGTGGCGATAGAGGATTCGTAGTTGCAGTAGATCGTGCGGAAGAAAAAGTCCTCATCTCATTTGACGCATCATTGGTGGCAGCCAGACATAAGAAATGGTTGCAGTCCGTAAAGAAACGCATAGGTCTCGATGAATTGAGCCCGCAGCCATATTGGGGATTTGCTGATCTACAAAACAAGGCAGGAACGAAGCTGCTCAATTCTTTCTATGTGCAGGCCGATAGCAAAAAGGAGGAGGGTCGCGAATTCTTCAAATATGAACGCGTGATGATGCTGCAAGGTTTCGACTTTGACGGTTTGCTGCGTGCGCTGGAAGAAGGAAAGGCATTTGTGGATTTCGATGCTCGTACAGGCCATAACCACGGGACCAAGTTTCGGCTGCGCCAAGATTGTCTGCCGATGTTGTACAAGACGGTGAAGGTCGTCGTTTAAAATGTTTGTTGTCGAGTAGCCCTGACTGATCAAGAACAATCTTGGAAAGATACTCCATCATGGGGACACAAACGGAATTCCCGAATTGTTTGTACGCTTGGGTATCAGACACAGGAATCACAAACGAATCAGGATATCCTTGTAAACGAGCGCACTCCCTCGGGGTGAGTCGGCGAGGGTTCTTCCCAGTCTGTGGAATGAGTATATCACTTCCATCTTTATAGTATCTGGCGGAGAGGGTTCTGGTGACACCATTCAGATCGGCCAGTCCGAAACCGAAGCCATTGCCCTTTTCGCGATGCTTTTTGGCATATTCCTGAAGAAAATTCCACAGTTTGTCACTGAGTGTATATTTCGGATCAACATTTTTTTCTAAAATATCGGATACTTTACAGTTCTTCTTAGAAAGCACTCTTGGCAGCACAATCTTCTTGGTTTTTGAGGCGACGATGATCGTTCGTTCGCGATGTTGTGGCACGAAATTGGCTGCATCAAATACATTCACATCAACCTGATACCCAAGATTGATCAGCGCTGCCTTGATGATCTGAAAAGTATTGCCTCTATCATGTGAGAGCAAGTTTTTTACATTTTCGAGGAAAAGCAATTCGGGTTGATGATGTTTGACAATACGAACAATCTCAAAGAAAAGATTCCCTTGCTCTCTATCCTCGAATCCATGCTTCCTTCCCATGCTGTTTTTCTTCGATACTCCTGCTATCGAAAATGGCTGGCAAGGAAAGCCGGCACACAGAACATCGAATGGTAGAATATCTTCTGCTGGGATTTGTGTAATATCGCCAGCCGGCGTTTCGTGATAATTACTTTTATATGTCATACATGAATACTTATTCCATTCCGAAGAAAAAACACATTCTCCTCCGTGTTTCTCGAATGCCTTTCGTATTCCTCCTATTCCGGCGAAGAGATCTATAAATGTAAACTTCATAGTGTGATAGTAGATAAAAGATCTCAAGACTCCAGGAATTCTTGATGCGAAAAATAATTAATATGATGGTGTACGAGTGTACACTGTCTTTTGTTCCCCAGTATCCCCCTACACGCGTCCACCCCCTCTCTGCCTCGCCAACTCCTCCTCCAGCATCCTGAGTAGCTTGGTGTGTGCCGCTGCGAAGGGAGCTTCACGTGGGGTCATAGCGTGGAGGAGCGGGAGGTAGAGCTCTGCGGTCTGCTCGATGAGGGCGGCTCTGCGTTCACGTGGGAGAAATTCCGAGGTCCGGAGGTTATGGAGGCGGTCGGCCATCTTCACGAGGAGGACGGCGGGGTTGCGGACGGTCGCTCGGCGCATTTGCATGAGGTAGGCGGCTTCGTGCAGGAGGACGAAGCGCCGGTGCGGCGAGCGCGGCCTTGTCACCGCTGCGACGATCTCTGCCGTTCGCTCGCCAAAGATCTCGGCGATCTCCTCGCGGCTCGTCGGCCCATCTTCCAGAACATCATGGAGGATCGCTGAAACGTAGGCACTGCGGGGGAGCCGCTTGCTCGCGGAAAGAACGATCTGGAGGACAGCGATGGGGTGGGAGAGGAAGGGCAGCCCGTCCAAGCGCCGCTGGCCCTCGTGCATGATGCGGGCGAAGTCTATGGCCTCGCGGAAGGTGGAGAAGTACTCGCCGAAGAGCAGAGAGGGCTCCGGAACGTTGTTTATGACCGTTCTGTCTGCTTCTGGACCAGGATTGGCGCAGTCCCAGAGGCAGGAAGAGAGGAAGGAGGCGCGAATAGAGGGGAGGATTGCCATAGGGGGACATTGTTCCGTGGGGAGAAGAGGGCGAGGAGGGCAGTTCTGCGAGGAAAATCTGTGGCATGCCAAAGATCGTCTATCGCAAGCCACAAAACCGGTTCCACGAGGGCGTGGAACCGGTGGGGTAAACTGCGAAAGCTCAGCCTAGAGAGGGGTTCGCGAGAAAAGCCAGAGGAGCAGCGGATTGTCGCCGAAGATGCGCTTCAACATGCTTTCAATTGTGTAAATACGGATCGTCGTATGTGTCCAACGGTCAAAGGCTTCAATCCAAATTTTATTTGGAATAATCCCATTTTCTCTTCCATAACGTTTATAAAAATAAAATCGACCTAGAGCTGGTTGTGAAATATTATACAGGTGGTCGATGGGGAGCTTGGAGCTTCCAAACAAAGCAGAAAATTCGGATGTTTGCATGCAATCCCGATTCTTTGAGAAGAAATCCTCTTTTGGAGTACCATCAAAATTGAAAGCTGGAATTACAATGCACACAGGAGTACTCGATTTATCGGTGACAGATACTCTCAAAATATTGGGTTGATCTGTGATATCAAGAAATACTGCCAATGTTGTCGTTGAAATCCACTGATAGTGATGAAGTGGTGCTGTCATATGGATTTGAGCTGTGATTTGCTTTTTGGTGATATCGATTATTTCAAGGGTAGAACCACTGAGAGCACAAGCTGCCATCCTCGAATCAGGAGACCACGAACACGAACCAAAATAGGGTGAATTAACATGAACGATTTCTTCTTCTTTTCCAGATCGGATGTCAAATACCGTGAGTGTGTTGTCAGTTGTCGCTATAACATTCCCATGTAGTGGTGTTGACCAGAGATAATATTTATGTGATGCAGCCCACTGTTTCTGTTCCTGTGTATTTCCGTGCACAATAACGAACCCACTATGATTAATGAGCAATTTTCCTTGTGAATTAACTGAGTCGATAAATGCCATAGTGGTATCTGTATCCTTAGGTAGAGGATAGTTGAGAGTAACTCCTAGCCCGTTAATTAATTGTTGTTTGCCGAAAACAATGAAAGTTCGACGTAGCGTCCAGCTGCGCTGGAGGAAGAAAAAACATAGAAGGAGACCAGCGATGACTGCTGACCAAAGCACGAGTGTACGAAGCTTAGCCTGCCGTGGGGGCAGAGTAGTGAGTATCATTATTACTTGGAGAATGTACCAAAAATACTGAGTGCATTGGTATTTATCCCTGCTCCTGTCAGAGGCCTTGTTTCCAGTTCGTCGATATTCACATGGTCGGTAGTAAGCCCCCAATTCTTCTGAGCCTTCGCACCGCTGATCGCAACCCCATGCACTGGTGCCCCAGTAGTAAGGACATTATAAATCGTTATAGCACCTTGAACCATTGAGGGCTGTATCGGGATGGTGTGTTTCTGATATGCATTGTAGAAGGACTGTGCTGCAGGTTTCTGAGTAACGGGCAGCCCCAATCCGGTGATCCCAAGCTTCACAGCATCGATGTATGCCATTCCTTTGAGAGTTGCTGATCCCAGGAGCGCTTTAGCACTTGGCGCTGTTCCGAAGAGTTTGTCCGCAGTACCTCCGCCCCAGCTATATGCCATGCCGACAACTTCTTTGATTGGAGGAAGCCCCTGGAACATGCCGCGACCTTTGATGCGATCTTCGATGACATTGCGCGTGTGTGTATAGACGACATCGGGGTGTAGCGCGAAAGTGGGGTACACCGTGCTCGCAATTTGTTCTACAAAATCCCCAACGCGGAACATAAGGATTTCATATCCTTGGGCATGGGCCACTTCCAGAGCTTGCGTCGATAAGCCAGCATATGGATCATCCAGCTGTTGAACATTACCAAGGATAAGGATGACGAGTTTTCCTGCTGTGTTAGGCTTGCCTTCCTGATGAAGGAAAATATCCTGATGAATATTATTTAATCGTAAACTTGCTTCATTTCCATTATTACTTGCCTTACCTGCTTCAATGATTTTCTGGAGAGATTCAGTCGCGAGCAGATTCGAACCAATCGACTCATGATACTTCTTCATCCCCTCCTGATCATTCAGTGATTGTGCATATCCATCGCGCAGTATGGCATTCTGTACCACGATGTCCTTTGCACGGTTAATACACTGGAAATACGTAGCCGGATTACTGCAATACCAGAGGCCAAACAGATAAGTGAATTCATCACTGTTGGTGATAGAGACCCCCAATTGCTTGATCAGACTGGTGTTCAGGGCTTTCATGAGGACGGTTCCGATATTTGTATCGTTGATGGGTCCATTGGACGCGACCACCGCTCCGCCGACGATCCCGGTATTAAACGTACTGATCACGCTGTCTCGCAGTCCCCCGTAGAATGTTGTTTGCTGTGCTGGAGTCATCGCCTTCAATTTCGCTTCCAGGAGCAGCTTGGTGGTCATTGTTCCCAGTGTATCATCGAGGCTTTCTCCTGCCTTCCCCGCATCTCCCCCCGCATCCGCCGCCGCTCCCAAAGCAGCCCCAGAGACACCCTTGGCTTCCGCAGTGGTCAGCGCAAGCTCCGTAGTGCCATTGGCCAATTGTCGTATGCGCTGAATATTGGCATCGTCGCGGATGGCTACGGTCATCTGTGCGCGGGGATCTGTGCCCCTCCGGAGAGCTTCTGTCACCAGCCGCTGCGCCCTTGCCAGAGCCCGAGCATCATTCGCCGACGGCACGAGGACTGCGGGAGGCGGATCGGTGAGGATCCCCAGGAAGGAGAGGCCATTGTGATCCCTGCGAAAGTTGGGATCCTGCGATTCCTCATGGATCATGCGCGTGAGCCAGGCGTCGTCCTCCTGAAATTTCAGCATTTGCCCCAGCTCCTGTTGATATAGACGCTTGCCTTCGGCGAGAGCGACATCGAGCGTGGGTAGGGTGATGCCGACTTGTCCAACTTTCCCGAGCTGATTCAAGCCATTGCCGATGCGGACGCGCAGCGCGTTGATGAGCGGAGCTTCGGGATACCCCTGATGCACGCCGACGACTACGTTCACCGCCAGCATGGTGATCTCCTGCATGATCCACTCGAAGGTGCGGAAGCTCTGCTCCAGACGGTCTTCCTGATCTCGGATTCCGCTCAGGAGAAAATCGCGGATGGCGCCGGTGGTATTGGTTTTGCCCCCTTCGATCCACATGCGCTGAACTGTCGCCTGCAAGTTGCGCTCGTCCCAGTCGGGGTAGGTTTTGCAGAACGCTGCGAAGACCTGAGTGTACGGCACGTACAAGCGGGAGTTGCCGTAGAGGGTGGAGGCTTGCAATTGCGCGAGAGAGCGATTGGTATCGGTCATGCTGGTGGTCGTGAGTTTCTGTTGCTGATTGATGAGCATCTGGAGGGTTGTTTCGGCGCGTAGTGTGCGGGCTTCGTCGCTCAGGACATGCGCGAGGCGATCGGCGAGAGGGTCCGCGGGATTGACCGTGGAATAGGAAGGGAGCGCGGTCGCGGCGACGGTGTATTGATCTTTGGAGTCCTGGAGCGAGAGGGTGCGTGCCGTTGCATTCCAGCCCACCATCACGCGGTCGCGCTCCATCAGGTTTCTCTTGTCCCGCAGGGTGATCGCGTAGATGCCGGAGGGCTTGTCCGCGCCGAAGGTGAGCAGAGCGATCCCCGAAGCGGTTCCGCCCTCGTGCGTGAGGATCTCCTCCGAAAACATTCCACCATTGCCGGCATTGAGGATCGTCTCGTCGCCCGGAGAAGTGAAGCGGACGAGGACATTGGGGCCCTCGATGCGCGCGACGGAGAGATCGAAGGGGAGAGCATTTACCGAGAGTTTGCCGGTTTCGTTATCCGACCATGCTCTCGAAGGTTCCATGCCGACGGAGTAGCGATAGATCGCGCCGAATAGGCGATCGACGAGGACTTCCTGATCCGCATTGACTTCGTAGAGGCTGATCGTGAGAGGGTTGCTGGACGAATTGCGCGAGTCGATTTTCAGGACAACGAGTCCGTCTTCCTGACCATTCGGGTGCACCTGATTTTCCTTGTGCAGGACATTACTTCCGGAGACGAGGATATAGGTCTCCGCGCTTGCTGAGCGGTAGCGCAGTGTCAGGATGAATCCGTCCGACCAGGGGGTGCAGGAGACGAATTCGATCCGCGGATTGCCGATGACTTCCCGCAGCGCTGTGCGGAAGGCTTCTTCTGATGATGCGGCGTCGGCCTGTGCGACGAGGAGAGCGGCTTTCCCCTCACTGAGGCGCTTCTGGGCATCTGTCAGCTCCGTCTGCCACTGCGTCACTTTCGCGGGATCGGGCGCGACGACGCCATTGGTGAGGCTGGTCATGAGCTGCCGCGGGACAGACCAGCTCTGTTGGATGACTCCGCGGATGACGGTGAAATCTGTCCTCGTGGAATAATCGATGGGATCATTCTTTCCATCGAATGTCATACAGGCATAGACGTGAGCACTTGTGCCGTTGAGTATCGTCACCTGAAGTGTGCCACTTCCCGGACCCACACCCCATCGATTCCACGTTCCGCCGTACGAATCCTTCACCGCCATATTGAGTTCTTTGGGGAAATTTTCGTAAGTGAGGGTGAGGGTTTTGCTCATGGCATTCACCGAGATGCTATACGCAGGTGGGTGATCCAGGAGTTCTTTCGCATCCTGCGCATTTTTCAGATTTGTGGTATTGGTTGCGATAAGGGTAGTGGCATCACTGATGCTCTTTTGGAGTGGCGAGATCTTGGCTGCTGCCACATCCCGGGCTGTCCGCAAAGCAGGGATGAGTGGGCGCACTTCTGCTGATCGTGTATCGAATTCCTGTTGCTGGAGCGCGGTAAAACTGAAGGGTTCTTCGGCTGCCGCTTCCCCTTCGGCGCTTTGGGCAGCGGGTGAAGTCGGTGCCAGGAGTGTTCCGACATTCGCCGCAGTGGTATCGTGTACGATGGCCACATTCTGTATGACCGGAAGAGGAGTTGCGCTGGGAGCATCGCGGCGCTCGAGGGGTTCGAAAGAGAGAGGGCGTTTGCGGAGGGCTGAAGGTGCCATCGGGTGCGGGGGGAAGGGATGGCATCAGTAGACGATGATACGAAGGAGCGGGGGAGAGGAGAGAGAACAGAAAGTTTTCCACAGTGCATGTTTGAGGCTAGGGCTGCGCGTCAAAGGCGTTCCATTGATGAATGGAACAGCCGTAGGCACGCCATGCATGGCGTGCCTACGGCTCATCGGAGGTGAGAATTATTCGCGATTTTCTGGTTAGTAGGTTTTAAATCTGTCTTGGATGTCGTCCGGCGATTGTGCGAGTAAGGAAACTTTTGCAATCGGGTTTTGCTCTACTAGAAGCGCAGAAATTAAGTGTACATCAGACGAAAATCCTTAGTATCTATAGAGTAGTAGTGGCCAAATATATATTCTAGTGGTATAGTATATTTTATATAACATCATATGCCAAAAACAAAAAAACTACACATAAATTTAATCTCAAGAAGAGGAACTCACTCAATTCAATAATGAAAAATAATTCTAAAATACAACCAAATTTTAGTAAAACAATTCACAACAGGCTTTCAGCTGAGCTTGTTTTAGCAAATAAAGAAAAAACAAAAAGAGCTGCCGAGTTAGTGATTGCTAAAAAAGAAATTGTCATTGTGAAGAAGGCCTCTGTAGAGAAGCAAGACCAATTGCATCAATTAAATTATCAGCTCAATCGAGCACAAAGAACTGCGAAAATCGGGAGTTGGTCATGGGATTCCATCCAAGACAAGATTGTTTGGTCTAAAGAGCTCTATCACATCTATGGTCTTGATGATCATTTGCCTGCCCCAAATTATGCAGAGCATTTGAAGCTCTATAGTGTAGACAGCAGGAAAATACTTGATTCTGCTGTGAAAATCGCACTGAAGGCCGGTAAACCTTATGAGGTAGAGCTTCAATTGCTTGATACCAGCAGAGGAAATACATGGGTTATAGGCAAAGGCGAAGTTGTGCGAAATACAAAGGGGAAGGTCATCGGTCAGCGTGGAACGGTACAAGACATTACGAAGCGGAAAAATCTTGAAGATGAGGTTTTACATAGCGCGGATCTCATTCATTCATTGATTGATTCGATCCCGGATCTCATTTTCTACAAAGATTTGCATGGAGTATATTTGGGGTGCAATCCTGCCTTTGCAGAATTTGTCGGACATCCAAAAGACAAAATTATTGGAAAGACCGATTACAATCTTTTTCCGAAGAACATTGCGGATTCCTTTAGAGAAAATGATAAAAAAATGCTCAGATTAAGTAAGGCACGCCGTAATGAAGAATGGGTGACGTATCCGAATGGCGAAAAAAGGTTACTAGACACACTTAAAGTTCCCTATGGTGAACAAGGTAATACAAAAATTGGTATTTTGGGGATTAGCCGCGATAGTACTGAGCGAAAGAAGCTGGAAGATGAAATTAGTCATAATCTGGAACAGCAGAAATTTTTATCTGAAATTTCAGTTGAGCTCAATCAATACACCAGCTTCAATGTTGTATTGAATAGTATCATACAAAAACTTGCTACATTTACGCATGCAGGCCGCTCGTATATTTTTGAGGATAGTGTTGATGGTAAATCGACCAGCAACATTTTCGAGTGGTGTGCCAAGGGAGTCAAGCCGCAGATTGATACGCTCAAGAATATTCCCTACAGTGCCATCCCATCATTTCTGAAGGCATTTAATGAAAAGGGTATGTTGAAATGTGATGATGTATCTACGATATCTAAAGATGTACGAGATATTTTGGAGCCACAAGGCATAAAATCAATTCTGCTTCTTCCTCTGTTTGTGGGCAACAGAAGACTTGGCTTCTTTGGATTGGATATCGTTGATAAGAAAAGGAATTGGAAAACAGAGGAAGTGCAATTACTCAATATTATTTCTCACTCTATTGCCAGCGTATTTGGTAGAAGAGAAGTTGATCATCTGAAATCAGAGTTTATTTCTATTGCTTCACATCAATTAAAAACTCCATTGATTGGCATAAAATGGTTAAGTGAATTGATGTTGGGGAATAAAGTGGGAAAGCCAAGTGCAATGCAACAGGAGTATTTGCAGGATATACATCTCAGTAACGAAAGAATGCTCAAGTTGGTAGATGATTTGCTTGATATCTCTCATATAGAAACCGGTAATAAATTTACGGTGATGAAGAAAAGAACGGATATCGTCGAGATTGTCGATCAGGTCTTGATGGACAATCAGCTCTTCGCCAAAGAAAAAGAAATACACATTATTCAATGCGAAGGTGCGCCAAAGAAATTCTTCGTGAATATTGATGGCAATAAAATACGGCAAGTATTCGAAAATCTCATTACCAATGCTATAAAATATTCAAAATATAAAGGCTTTGTTGAAGTTGGTTGTGAGCATAAAAATGGTGAGATTATCTTTAGCGTAAAAGATAATGGCATTGGTATACCAAGAGAACAGCAGAAGAATATGTTCGAAAAATTCTTTAGGGCTGACAATGCTCGTCAATATGAGCCCGACGGAACGGGCTTAGGATTATATATTGCCAAGGCGGTTGTAGAGGCTCATGGTGGTAAGCTGTGGTTCGAGTCTGGGACGAGGAAGGGAACTGTGTTTTACTTTTCCTTGCAACAATAATCCTCTCAATCAATACCCAGATATTTGTCGCAGCCATAGGCACACCATGCATGGTGTGCCTATGGCTTCGTCGCATTCAAGCCCGCTTCGATGATGCTCATGGTCGATGTGACGATTTGACGCTCATCGGAGGTGAGTGCGCGCTGCTGAGCTACGGTGACGTAGCGGTAGTAGGTGCTGAGCGGGTCCATCACATTGCGCAATGATGTCAGGACGGAGAATGTCGTCTGCCAGGGGAGGTTGCGGGTTTGATCAATGAGGGAGATGAATGTTGCCACATACTCGTTGTACTTGGAGATGAGGGATTGCAGATTGGGATCGGGGGTTATTGAAGTCGATCCCGATATGGTGGGAAGGGACGGTAGAGGGCTGAGTGTAGGGAGTGATGATAGAGGGCTCGGGACGGGGTTGGAGCCTGTCGTGCCCTGCTGCGGAGACGTTTGCGTCACCGGGGCAGGGGAATGCACACTGGAGGATGATGCCGCGGCTTGTACAGTTTCGGGTGAAGCCGGAAGTGGAAGGGAGAGCTGGAGGGACTGCGGAGCGGTGGGAAGCTTGCTCGTTTCGGGTGCACGGCAGTCTGGGTAGGTGAGGTTCTGGAAGGAGCGCTCGAAGATCGCGAGCATCTCGGCGCGGTTCAATGGTGAAGCCGGTCGGATCGTTTTGCCCTCTCCATCCCCATGGAAAACGCAACGGCTGGTAGCGATAGACAGAGCATCCGAGAGCCACGTACCGTTCGGAAGATCCGAAAAAGCTGGAAAGATTTCAGCTCTGGTGAGACTGAATGCGCGGGCGAGAATAGCCGCGGCTTCTGCGCGGATGATCGTGCGGCCGGGGGCAGCAAGGCAGGGATGAGTTCCGGCACAATCCTTGAGCCCCTTCACCCAGCCGTTCTTCGCGGCCTCTTCGAAAACGTAGAAGTTGGGATTGGCTGCGGGAACGTCGTCGAAGGTGGGAGTGCCGAAAGGACCGTGCACGCTGCCGCCCTGCAGGCGGATCAGGAGATCAACGAAGACGGCGCGGGTGGCATTTCCTTCCGGTTCCAGCGTCGCAGCGCCGTAACCTGCATCTTTAAATCTTCCTAGGAGGGAAGTGTACCAGGGGAGGTCGGCGGCGAGGGCGATGGAAATTGAGCTGAATATGCATGCAATCAATAACGTCGCAGCCGTAGGCACGCCATGCATGGCGTGCCTACGGCGCCGCGGGACGTGGGGATCAATCGATATCATTCGCATTGAAGCTGAATGAACGCCACCTTCCCATCGGTGAAGTACGGATCCCCGGTAAAGTTGGTTCCGAGTGAAGGTGGAAGGAGCTGCAGGATACGCTTTGAAGCGAGTACACCGGCATTCTGCAGATCGGCGAGGATCAGGGAGCGTTCCGTATCGATGGCTGGGTCGATCGTGTGCATAGCTCCACCCCACTTGAGTCCTGTATCCAGACTCGCCGTCCCGACGTACAGTTCCCCGGACGGCGTACTGTAGGGCGTCTGCCAGACGCGCAGGTGGTGACGGGAACGGATGGTCCGCTGATCCGTCGCCTTCTCGAAGCCGAAGTCGATCGGGCGGGAGTCGTAGAAGGTGGGCGTGATGGGCGCATTGAGATATTCGGTATTGAGAAAAACCGCTACGGCTGCGCGCTTGAGCGAGGAGGTGGAGAGAGGATCGGCGAGAGACCATTGTGCGCGTGCGAAGGCCGGGACGAGGCAGCCGCTGTGCGCGAGGATGATGAGGTGCGTGGGTTCCTGGCGGGTGGCGAAAAGCGTTTCGGTGTAGAGAGGGAGGGTTCCATTGTGGAAGAGGGGCAGTACGGCGGTTTCGGCGACATCGATGTGGCTCTGCTGTTCGGGTGGCAGGGGTGGGGTCGGTCGGGTATAGGCGGACCAGAGGATGATGGAGAGCTCTACGGCGATGATGATCGTGGCCGTGATCACCGGACGCAGGCGGGTTTCCTTCTGCGATTGGGAGCGGATCCACTCCGTGCCGATGATGGCGAGGATCAGGAAAGAAAATCCGATGAGATTGCCGCCGAGGACATCACTGAGGAAATGCACGCCCAGGTACAGTCGGGAGAGATCGACGAGAATGATGATCGAGAGTGCGAGGAAGAGAGCGCTGATTTTCGCTTTCCACAGGCGTGCAGTCCGCAGGACGATGTAGGCGAGGAACCCGTAGAACACGATCGAGGCTGCGGCATGACCACTGGGGAAGGAGAAGGATCGTTCCATGGCTTCTGCAAGGGCATAATCGGGGCGCGCACGGTGCAGGATATTTTTGAGGAGTGTCACCGTCACCTGATTGGCTACGAGTGCAGCGAGCATTCCCCAGGCGTAGATTTTCTCCCGCTGAAAGAAGAGGAGGAGCACGGTGAGGGTGCCCGCAGTGATCATGACATCCGCAGACGCTGCGTGGGTGATGGCGAGGAAGAGGGCGGTGAATCCCTTTTCCCGCAGGAGTAGGAAGAGATTGCCAGTGCGGACATCAGCGGCGGTGATCAGTCCGTCACTCAAGACACTCTGGGTGAGCAGCAGCAATCGTAACAGGGTATCGCTCAGGAGCAGGATGAGGAATGTGAGGGGTAGGCCGGTGAAGTGCTGTGGAGTCAGACGATGACCAATGACGGAAGAGAGCTTCGGAGAGCGTTCTCTCCACGCTTTCACCGGAGGATAGGAGAGCGTGGCGGTGACGAGCGATTGTCCGAGGTACGAGAAGTAGCGGACGATGCTCCGTCCGCGGCGCACGGTCCATCCCCAGAGCCAGCCGATGAAGGCGAAGGCCAGGATGATCACCAGGAAGAGGAGTCGGGCGCGCGTGGACCAGAGGGTCGCCACATGCCACAGGGAACCGACGATGATGCCGACGAAGAGGGGCCAGAGAATGCGGGCGATGGCTGTGGGAATGCTGCGGAGCTGGAATGTTGCCCGGTCGACATTTTCCGTTCCCTCGGCGTAGGGCATGGCATGGCGATGGACACCGGCGAGGTGCGCCAACCACGCCGCGAGACTGCCGCGGTGGCTCAACGATCGGCCCTCCTCCACTTCTTCACCCCAGAGAGGGGAGTTCGATTGCAGATTCACGAGGTGGCGCCTCGCACTTTCGAAGCTCACGGTTTTGCCCAGGATCGAGGCGGCGAAGCAGACGAGGGCGAGGGTCCAGAAGGAGAAGAAGTGCTCCGCGGTCAGAGCTCCGGCGAAGACGAGGATCGGGACGCCAGGGATGAAGATGCCGATGAAGGAGAGGGAATCCAGGAAGATCAGCACGAAGACGGCCACATAGCCCGCAAGGGGTGTGGTGAGAAGATCGATGAATGATGGGGGGAGCGACACGGGGGGAGTATAGATCGGTCGGGAGTGTCTGCCCAATTCAGAGAGACCGGGGGAGTATCCCGGGAACAGTATTATGGGTTAAGGGTTTTGCTGATATGCCCTTTTTCCTTCCCATACCCCTTTATACTTATTCCTCATTCCTTCTCTCACCTCCTCCCCCTCTTCGCGAGCCTGGCATCCAGTCTCTGCAGCACACGTTCCATGGCTGCCCTGAGAGACGGCTGCTTCGTGACGAGGACATCCATGCGCTGAATCATTCTCTCGCGCATGTTGATGAGGAGAGATGGGAGATTGGCAGGCGGTGGAGGAGTGGTGAGGACCGCTGCAGGCTCAGGTGGTGCCGCATGTTCCAGTGGTGGAGGAGCTGGAGATGGTTGAGGGATAACAGGAGATGCCCTTCTACCACCACCCGGAGGATTCGTACTCGGAGATGACGATGACGAAGACGCCCCCTGGATAATGTACGAGGCATTCAGCCGGTCACTGAGATTCCCTGCCGTGTCTACGCCCATGGCGCTGAGGATGCATGTCGAAGAGATGGTGATCGGCCCTGCATACACAGGAGAACTCAGTGTCGGCGTGGTGTTATTCGTGGTGTAGTAGATGACGGAGGAGCCATCAGAAGCGAGAGTGACTGTCTGGGTGGAAGTGTAGATGGCACCGGACGGGGAGGCAGTGGGCGTGGATGGGGCAGTGTTATCCACGATGAATGTTGCTCCGCTTGTTGGAGCAGAGGTGACGACATTTGTAGCGACGTCTGTACCGATGCTCATTGCAATAGTCCCTGTCCCGTTCCCAGCGCCGACGGTGTGGACGTAGGTGTAGATCGTGGTGCTGGACTTCGTCATGTTCGTTGCAGCCAGAGTGTTGGAACCTGAGATGGCAATCTTTGGAACCGGAGCATCTGCCATGGGTTCATTAAATGTTGCAGTGATCGTTACTGAGGCTCCGGATTTGTATGGAGCGGGAGTGGAATAGGTGATGGCGGCGGTGGGAGGGGTGGAGTCGGGAGGAGCAGAATAAGAGGTGGTTCCAGTTTCTCCTACGACAATAAACTTATCACCGCCGTAGGTGACGGAAAGAGCATGCGTTGCGCCAAACTTAATGCCTGTGTCTGCGCCTGCTGTAAGAGAAGTCCAAGTAATGCCATCGGAGGAATAGGAGGCTTGTCCGTTGCTACCCACAACCACAAATTTACCTCCGCCATAGGTGACGGAATAAACATATGATGTGCCAAACTTAATGCCTGTGTCTGTGCCAGCTGGAAGAGAAGTCCATGTGATGCCGTCGGAGGAGTAAGAAGCTTTGCCGGAATCTCCCACAGCAACAAATTTGTCTCCGCCGTAGGTGACGGAACGAGCAAATGATGTGCCAAACTTAATGCCTGTGTCTGTGCCAGCTGGAAGAGAAGTCCATGT
>JBAWYM010000033.1:0-20457 GCA_037143575.1 Candidatus Peregrinibacteria bacterium
TATCAACTGTTTTCTCAGCTATAGGACTTTCAGCGCTTGTTGAGTTTTCGAAACATATCATTCTGTTCTCTCTATGTTGGTATTTGTTGCTGATCCGCATAGTGAATTTTAGAAATTGAATGTTGGGAGTTGTTCAGCGTGTCGATTCGCTTGCTCTTTAGCCTTTCGAAGATCGCGTGGAAAATCTCTAGTCACTACCTGCGCGAGGATTGAAAGCTCTTTATCGTTCTTACGCAATTGTACTGCATTGTTCACTAGTTCCTGATTGATTATAAACAAGTCAGAATAAGTTGTTTCTCGCTCTTGATCGGTCAAATCTGTGACAAGTTCACGGAGCGTATTTATCTGGGTCTGATCCAGTTCGGTTAATGTTTCAAGCCTGTGAAGAAAGTCTTGGATTGTCATATGGAGTAATCAGAGTATTATATCAAATTCCCTTTGGAATTGGAAGACCGATTAGCTACCAGAAATGGCAATACACAGGGATTACTTCGTATCGTGCTATTCTTCTATCGATGCTTCCGTCCACCTTCCTCGCCTGGTTCGCCCTCTACCGTTACCCCGCGTTCTACGTCGGTGCGATACTGGAAGGGCCAATCCTCATGACGCTCTCGGGAGTGTTCCTCCATCTTGAGTATGTGCAATTCTGGCCTGTCTACATTGCGCTGATTCTCGGAGACCTTACCGGAGATCTGGCGTGGTACAGCATTGGTCACTGGTATGCCCGTCCGTTCCTCGCGCGATTCGGCAAGTTCTTCAGCATTACCGAAGCAGCGCTTCAGAGTACCGAGCGATTCTATCGTCGTCATCACTCCAACATTCTCTTCTTCTCGAAGCTCACCATGGGATTTGGCTTCGCGCTACCCATCCTCATGACTGCCGGCATGATCCGTATTCCCCTGAAGAAATTCATCGCGCTGAATGTTCTCGGGCAGATGATCTTCACCGGAATCCTTCTTTCCGTTGGGTATTTTTTTGGGAATGCCATTCTTACGATTAACGAAGGGTTCCGCGTATTTTCGATTATTGCCTTCATCATCTTTATCTATCTTCTTTTCCATGGAGTTGGCCTATTTCTCCGTCGTCGCTTTTTCCCTCATTTATGATGCTTTCTATCATTATTCCGACTTTGAACGAGGAGTCCGTTCTCGCCAAAACTCTTTCTGAGCTTCAGGCTGGATTACAGAATATTCCCCACGAGCTCTTCATTTCCGATGGTGGCAGTAAAGACCGGACGGTGGTCATTGCTCAGGAAAATGACACACAGGTCGTCACAGATCTTTCTCCTGTGCGTCAGACGATCGGGCGTGGGAGGAATCTGGGGGCGGTGAAAGCCAAGGGTGAAATTCTCCTTTTCCTCGATGCGGATATGACGATTCCGGATCCGGAGATGTTCTTCCGTGAACTCCTGGCTCTCTTCGATGCAGATCAGCAGCTCGTCGGTCTCACCGTTCCCCTCCGCGTGCTCCCGCATCTCCAGACCTTCGGCGATCGTTTCTTCTTCGGGTATGCCAATCTCCTCCGGCGTTTCCTGAATAATGTCCTGCATAGTGGCACTGCCCCCGGCGAATTTCAGATGATCAGAGCCAGTGTGTTTCATCAGATCCAAGGCTATCGCGAAGATCTCGCTGCCGGAGAAGACAATGATCTATTCGCGCGACTGGCAAAGGTTGGCAGGACACACTTTTATGCGAAACGCTTCGCCTACCACACCGGACGCAGGGGCCACAAAGAGGGCTGGGGCAAGCTCTTCCTCATCTGGACGCTCAATCTCATCTGGGTGGCGCTATTCAATAAGTCGTACAGCAGGGAGTGGAAGGAGGTGCGCTAAATAGTGTAAGAGCCTGTCATGGTGAGTCCTACGGTCCTTCAGGATAAACTCCGTCGAACTATGAATCGAAGCCCAGAAGCCCCTATCAATCTGGGTGTTTGAGGGTGTACGACTGTTTCTTTGATCGATGCTGTGTCTCTTCGGTACGTTACTTTCATGAAAGACTATTACGTCTACATCCTCCTCTGTGCCGATGGCAGCTATTACACCGGGGTGACGAACGATTATGAGCGGCGTGTTGCCGAGCATCAATCGGGATCCGATCCTAAGAGCTACACACATCGACGGCGTCCTGTGAAGTTGGTGTACGTAGGAATCTTCGGAGATATTAACGAAGCGATTTCCTGGGAGAAGAGGGTGAAGGGGTGGACTAGGAGGAAGAAGGAAGCGTTGATCAGAAGGGACTTTGAAGCTCTTCCATCACTCTCTCAATGTACCAATGGATCTCACTATCAATTATTCAAAGCGATAGCATGTCACTCTGAGCGTAGTCGAAGAGCGACATGCGATCTCCTTTGCCATCCTTCGACTACGCTCAGGATGACAAAGGAAATCGCTCAGGATGATATTTGACGGAGTTTATCCTGCGCGAGGTCGAAGGACTGCTCGTCATGGTATCGTTCAGTAATTCTCTATCGTACATCCACCGACTTCCTCGTCACCGGCTTGTGAATAATCGTCTCCGATAGGAAATTGGCGATGTAGCGTGTCCCCGTCCGGATGAAGCCTTCCTGTGCGAAGCGGCGGGCGGAGGTGTGTACCGAGAGCTTGGAGTGGAAGTGGACTTTACCTTTACACTTCAATCTGCGTCCCACGTTCGTATCGTCGCCGTAGAAGGTGATGGAGGTATCGAAGCCGTCGATGCTCTTGAGCGCACTCCTCTTCACCACGAAATTCCCTCCCACCACCACTGATCCGGTGATGCGTGATGCAGGCTCCGCCAGAAATCGCCAGTACCAGCGGACGAACATATTCTTCCAAGCGGGAAGATCGTAGAACTCACAGGAGCCACTCAATCCCACGAGCCCCGGGTCCTTCCGGAATTTATTCTCCACCGTTACGAACCATTTCTTATTGACCCGGGTATCCGCATCGATGAACGCGAGGAGATCGCCTTTGGCCTGCTCGTAACCTCTCTGGCGCGCGAAAGAGGTTCCTTTGCGTAGCTCCGAGAACACACGGACATCCTTGAATTTCTTCGCGATCTCTCTGGTACGATCGGTACTCGCATTATCCACGACGATGATTTCCTTAAGATTATCCGGAGCATTGTCGATGATGCTCTTCAGGCATTTGCCGATGAACTTTTCCTCGTTGTGTGCAGGGACGATGATGCTGATGGTCATGGGTATCGGAAGGAGCTTTTTCGATCCTAGTATAAACCTGCGGTGAGGAGTCTGAAGGAAGACACGCTTCACATTCCGCTCGATTGCTCTTTCCTATGGTTTTCTGTTCATCATTGATCTTCCGTCCACTGTGGCATGGATTACAGAGCGATGACGTATACTGTGCAGGTGTCCACTCAGCAATCCATCGCCGAGTACGTCCTCCAGCAATTATCAGATGCCGGCTCTGTCCGGCTTCGCAAGATGTTTGGCGAGTATGCTGTGTACTGCAATGGCAAAGTCGTTGCGTTGATTTGTGATGATCGTCTGTTCGTGAAGCTGACGGCGGGTGGTAAAGATTTTGCAGGAAATCCCGAAGAAGTTCCGCCTTATCCAGGTTCCAAGCCCTATTTCCTGATTGATGAGGATCGCTGGGAAGACAGGACGTGGTTGAGTGAGCTCATCAGGATTACCGAGAAGGAGTTGCCGATTCCAAAGGCGAAGAAGCCGCAGAGAAAAAAGTGATGTATCATTGAGCAATGATCAACATCAAGCAATTTAGCATCGGCGCTACAGCGGCCATCATTACGAGTATGGGGCTGATCGCAGGTCTCACGCAGGGAGTCGATGCGAAGGTCGGAATTATCACGGGACTTCTGATCATCGCGGTGGCCGATAACCTGTCCGATTCCTTCAGTATCCATATTTACAAAGAATCGGAAGGAGCATCTAGGCAGGAGGTGCTTATATCCACCTTTGGGAATTTTGCCGTGCGGTTCCTGATCGTCCTCACGTTCGCCATCATGGTCATGCTCTTTACACCCAATGTTGCGCTCATCGTTTCCTCAATTTGGGGGCTCGGGTTACTTGCGCTGCTCAGTTATCTCATTGCCCGTGAACAGAAGCTGGATCCTCTGCGGCACACGCTCTGGCATTTGGCGATCGCCGTGCTGGTGATTGCGGGGAGTAGAATGCTGGGGAATGTGATTTTGCAGTTTGTTTCACGCTCTTAGGTGGTTGTATGCGGAACGAAGCCGGATGGAGCGGGTTACTGGGAATTATTACAACCGCAATACGTTGTAGGAATGAATATCTGTAAATCTGAAGTCAGCTAGATAAGTTTTGAGAGGGAATGCTTGGAATTATATTTGTTAAAAAATTCCTGTACGAAACAAAATAGTAGAGAACAAAAAAGAAGAATACTTGAATGCCTGTGCATCCTATAATCAACAAAAACAGCCATCCCCATTGTTTCCTGCCAATCGCCCCAATGGCTAAAGCCAAGTAGATGAGGTAAAAAACCACAAGAAGATATTTAATGATTGATTTCATGATTGCACCAGATATCCAATTTGAATGATCGATCGTACCCATACTGTTTATAAAATAAAACCAAGCCACCGGAATGATCATTGTCGCTGTAATATCAAATATCCATCGTTGGACATGTGCGTATCTTTGCAAAAATCGATACAGAGTATTGAGCATTGATTTTCTCCCCAATAAAGGCGGTTTTTGCATTTGCGTGCTTGGAAATGGAGCGGGTAGCGGGAATCGAACCCGCGTCCTCAGCTTGGAAGGCTGATGTACTACCATTGTACGATACCCGCTTGAAGGCAGCAGAAGCCGATGAAGCCAAAGAAGACGAGAAGTGCTGCGGAAGCATAGTCGGTGATTCATCGATTGTGAAGCTTCTTTGAATGCATTTAAGGCCAATTCCTACCGCAGCTGGGGTTCGTTACCCCAGCGTCATTCTTTGCCTCGGTGCGAAATTTCCATAATTCGCTCTGGTGAAGGCTTTCGCCAAGGATTGCAGGTGATTACCCTGCCAAGGGTCATTATTCCCCCGATGATTACTCCTCGCGAAAGAATGATCTGCTTCCCGTATTCTGAGCACGTCGGTGAGTGCCGGCAATAGCCGTAGGTGTAGAGATGGCGCAGCAGTCCGTGATCCGGCGAGAGCGTGCGCTGGTATAGCGTTATGAGCGCAACGATTGTCTTTCGCGGGAAAAGCCAGAACCAGCTTGCCCTGATATTGCCGAAGTTGCTTGCAAAGAGCCTGTCGAAGTTGCTTGCAAAGAGCCTGTCGAAGTTGCGGAGCGGATTGCGCATAGAGATTCTGAGCCGTAAGCTTCGCCATTGTACGTTCCCCACTCCTCATGGTCGACATGTCCACCGTTCTTCTGGGCCTCTGGATCGCCGTCGCGGTTCTGGTTCTCATCGTGCTCTATCACCTCATCTTCATTGCCGTGGATCTACGCAAGATCTTCCGGAGATTCGAGGATATCACCCGTGAGGTGGAAGGGGTGATCATGAAGCCACTTTCCATGGCTGATAAGATCCTGGAATGGTTGGTCGAAATGGTCGAATCGCATCAGAAGAAGGCGATTAAGCATCCGAAGAAGGAAGCGTAATAGTTATTGGTTGATTGGTTATTAGTAACTGGTTTGGGTTTAATAATGTGTCAGCTTAATACAAGAGAACCAGAAACCAATAACTAGAAACTATTAACTTTTTACAGTATCGGCTGCTCATCGATAAACACTCGGATGAAGATCCGGCGCAGGACGTCGAATGATGCTTCCAGGATTTCGCCCAGCAGGCTATTGAGGCGACGGATCTTGGCGAAGAGCTTATTGAGCTTGTGCGCTGATCCGGGGGTAGATGCCGAAGGGTTCGTGCGAATCTGGCGCTGAAGCTTGTGAACCTCCTGTTCGATCTTCTTGGTGAGCTTCTCCTGCATGACCGCTGCAACGGGAAGATTGGCGATTGCCAGGTCGCGGGGGGAGGGGAGCTTGGCCTGCGATCCGCTCTTGCCGCCTGTAGCTTTTCCTCCGCCACCACCACCCAAATCACCCGAGCGGTCCTCGCCGAGGCGCTCGCTCATCTGGTCAATCGTCCCGAGGACTTCGAGAAGGCTCGCGATTTTGTCCGGCTGCGTCACGGTGAGCGCCGGGCGGTCAATCGTCGGGATGAGGTCGGTGTGCGTGTCGGGGGTGGTCCCGGTTGCCATTTATCTCTATTTTCCCTCAAAATAGCGTAAAAGTCAAAGATTTTGGGATTCAGAAGGGATTGGGGATTGGTATATTAGGGATTAGGTACGTTCTCTGTACTTTTAGGTTCCATTTCTTCTCCCATGTTCGATCGCACCATCTTCCACAAGATCCGTGACCGCGAGATCCCCGTTACGGTCGTCTTCGAGAACGACGAAGTCTTGGCATTCAAGGATATCCATCCCAAAGCTCCCACACACATTCTCTTCATCGCGAAGAAGGATAGCGATTTCGTTCCTTCCATTGCCGATGTGAACGAAGCGACTAAACATGTTCCACTGTTCCTCATTCGTGCAGCACAGCAATTCGCCAAGGAGCAGGGGATTGATGGGTATCAGCTTCGTTTCCATGTGGGGAAGGGTGGCGGGCAGGAGGTGTTCTATTTGCACCTGCACTTCTTGAGCGAGCAGAAGCTGAGGGAATGAGAGAATAAACGATATGGTTGGCTTGAAACCCAGTTAGGAATTATGTATAATATAGTTAACACTTCCAAATAAATATTATGAGCGAAACAATGGATAATTCACTTAATATTTCCAAATATACAGAACAAGATTTGCAGCGATTAGAATTGGAGCAGTTGAAGAATCCTGAAGATGCTGTTCAAAGAGTACGAATGGCAAATATTGCTATAAATGCAGCAGTAAAGTCGGCAGGAGCAGAAAGTGAATTCGGCACTCTGTCACTCGATGCCAGTTCTTCGAACCAATCAATTAGGAAACTCGCGGGCAATTTTCGCACGAAGCGAGAACCTTATGCTCAGCTCAGTAGGCTCTTTGCCAAAGCGAAAGATAATGGGAGGAACATTGATCGAGATGCGATTACTAAGGCAGAGGTTATGATCAAAGAAGACTTAGAAAAGATAAGCCTCCATGAATGGGAAACTGCAAAAGAGGCATTACCAAATATTCGATTGATTTCCGATAACGCAATTGGAATATTTACCGAAATGTTGGATTTATTTAATCTTATTAAAGATCCAGCTCAGGCAGAATTACGAGGGATTACGAAACGTGAAAAACCTCGTTTGTTAATAAGAATCAGTGAAAAGTTGAAGTCGATGGAAAACGATTTTCCGGTGATGGGCTTGGAGCTTCATATGCTCCAAACTAGACAGCCCGAGAAGGATATTATCGATCGGGTCCTTTTGCTTAAGAAGGAGGGTGCGAAAATGATGAAATTCAAAGCTGAATTCGAGAAGGAATATTCCAAAATTCAAAACTAGAGTTTCAGGATGATCTCATAGGTCTCTAGAGTTTCTTGAATATTTCCGCATCCATTTCTGCGAATTCCCTGATGACTACATCCGCCGCAGACAGATCCTGCTCCTCATTGACTCCATTTCGCAGTCCTATGCATTTCATTCCCGCACTTTTCGCAGAGAGGACGCCATTCTTCGCATCTTCTATAGCTACGCATTCTTCTGGCTTGATCCCGAGGAGGCTGGCTGCCGTGAGGTAGATCGTCGGCTTCGGCTTGCCTGCATCTGGCGGCAGATCCTCTGCGCTCACGATGACTTGGAAATATTTTCTCAGTTCGAACTTGTCGATGATGTGCTCGATGCGCTTTCGTCGTGCTGAAGAAGCTATGGCCAGAGGGAGTTTCGCTTCTTCCAGGATCTTCAGGAATGTTTCAACGCCCGGCAGGAGCTGACACTGTGCGTACACGCGGTCGGCGATCCTTGCGTAGTTCTCCAGGTATTCGGGGAGCGTGAGTTCGATCGCAAAAGCATCCTTGAAGTAGCGGTACGATCCTTCCACCGAAAGCCCGACGATGTCGTGATGGTGCGAGCCATCCCATCCCGTGAGGATCTTCTTGAAGAACGATTGCTCTTCGGTTTGCCAGTAGCGTTCGCTATCGACGATCACTCCGTCGAAGTCGAAGATGACGGCGCGGGGGGGCATGGGGGGAGTATAGAGAGCATCATTGAACATTGGCCATTGAATCATTGATCAATGTCTGAGCGCGTTCAACAAGTGTCATGGTGAGCACTGTCGAACCATGACACTTGTTGAACATCGCAAATTTGTCGCAGTTCGACACGGCTCACTGTGACAAATTTGCTTCGCCTGAGGTTTCATTGAACAGACTTTCGATTGATCATTTATGCGCTGAATCCCGCAGCTTCCGCCTCCTCTGCAGTCTTGAAGGAGAGCCGATTATCCTCGAGGATCTTCTCTGCGTGAGCTGATTCGGCGGGGTAGTACTTCTTGCCGGACTTCGATGCGATGAATGCAGCATCCTTCGTACTGGTTACTTTCTTGGTCTCTTTCTTCTCTTCAATAGCAGATTCTTCTGCAGCAGCCTTCTCCTCGGATACTCTCGCCGTTTCCTTCGCCGTTTTCGCTGCCTCTACTGCTTCCGCCTCATCCTCCCGCTCCTTTTTGATGCGCTCGAGGGTGGCCTTGTCGATGGGCTGGAGGGCTTTGATGGAGAGGCCGATGCGGCGCTCGTCGATGTCGATATTGATCACCTGCGCGTCGACTTTCTGGCCGATCGTCAGAGCTTGCGAAGCGTCGGTCACCTTGGTGTGGGCAATCTCGGAGAGATGGACGAGACCGTTGATGTCCTTCTCCATTTTGAGGAATGCGCCGTAGTCGGTGAAGCGGATGATGGTCCCGGAGACGCGCTTGCCGACCGGATACCGCTCCGCCACTTCCTCCCAGGGATCCTTGGTGAGTTGTTTAATCGAGAGCGAAATTTTGTCGCCATCGAGCCCGATGATCTTCACGGTCACTTTGTCCCCGAGCTCTGCGAACTCCGAGGGATTCTTCACATGGCCCCAGGCGATCTCGGAGATGTGGACGAGCCCTTCCAGTCCGTCGAAGGAGACGAAGATGCCGTATTTCACGATGCCACTCACATGGCCTTCCTTCACATCACCGACCTTCATGTGCTCCAGGGCCTTTGCCCGTTCTTCCGCCATCGCCTCGCGCTCACTCACGACGATCTTCCCTGCTTCTTCATCCATGGTGATGATCTTCACGACGAAGTTCGTGCCGATGAATTTCTTGAGCTTGCCGATGATCTCCGACGCATCGGCGTTGTTTACGCGTGGGTAATTGGACGGAGAGAGCTGACTCACGGGGAGGAAAGTGCGGATGCCATCGATATTGGCGAGGAGGCCTCCCTTGTTGGCTTCCTGTGCGCAGAAGTCCATCGTGCTGTCCGATTCGACGAGCTTGTGGAACCGGTCCCAAGCTTTCTGCTGGCTGGCCATGCGCAAGCTGAGGACGATCATACCTTCTTCATTCTCTTCTTCGAGGACGAGCGAGACGACGAGGTCACCGACTTGGAGGGTGCGGAAGGTATTGAAGGAATCGCGGAGCTCACGGCCGGAAACAATACCGGTCGCGGCGCCGCCGATATCCATGATGAGTTTGTTCTTGCCTTTGTAGACCACGGAACCTTCGATGAGTTCTCCGGGCTTTACACGGACAATAGGAGCAGCTTCCTTGAGGAGCTGATCCATAATTGCATTCTGGGGTGCTCGAGTGCGTGCCATAGTGAAAGTGGGGTGCGAGAGAAGAAGATAAAGGCTGAAGACCGTTCCCGCACGAGCAACGATCGACGGCGTCAGTATCCGGTTTTTGGAGAGTTTGGTCAACTATTATCGCGACGAAGAAGTTATTAGTTTTCTAGTTATTAGTTATTAGTTTGGCATCATTCAATACTTCTCATTGTTTGCAAAAAACTAACAGCTAATAACTAACAACCAACAAACCGGTCATAGGACTAGCGGTGCCGTATTTAGCGTCCCCATCGGACTCAGCTTCTGCTCCTGGCTCGTGGCGGGGTTATACACTTGGTAGTAGAGCTCGATCAGATCACGGGTATTGAGACGGCGAGTGACGAGGCCGATGTTATTCAATCCGGTTTCCACGAGGCTCACGCGGTCGCGCAGCGGAGTCGTGCGTCGCTCGAATTGCTGATGTCTCTTGAGGGCCCGTGCGCTGGAGTCATCGAGTCCTATCCATTCCATGAAGGAAGCGAAGGCCGATTTACGCTCCGGAGAATCATCGAGAGGGACCACCACGAAGAACCGCTTCTGCATGATATCCGCCGCTTCCACGATGCGTTCGATGAATGCCGAGTATTCGACTGTCTGTTCCTTGAGGAGGAGATTTTTCTGTTTGTCTGCAATTGCCTTCAGTTTATTGAGGTACGGATCGATATTGATTTTGGTCGATCGCAGGACGATCTGGATCGGGAAGTTCAACGTGTTCACGAAGGACTGGTACCCGGCGATGATGCCCTTCTGCTCCGTTTCACTCTTCAGATTGAAGTTGAGCGCTTCTACAGAGATGACGGCGCGCAGCCCTCCATTTTTCAAGATGACGGTATCGCCGCGGATTTCGGCGATGGGGAGGAATCTCTGGGTCGCAGCGAGGGACAGAGCATGGCGATTGCGTACGGTATCCTTCGCCTTCGATCCTGAAGATGGAGTCGCCTCTGGAGTCGCCGTTGGTTCGACTGTGGGTTCGGTCACGTGTGTGTTGGGGAAGAGGGCAGGATGTCCATGAATCCCTGATTGTTGGATTCCATTGATGGATCGGGATTGCTCCTCTTGGTTGATCCGATCGGAGCCAGATCATCCACGAGTTGTCCGGCAGGCGATGTACTTACCGCGAAGCGTGAAGGATCCACAGGATGGGTGCTCGCTTCGATGGATGGGGTTTCGGAAATGGCATCTTCATTGGAGAGTGGTCCGCGATCGAGGAGGGCGCTGAGCTCTTCGAGTTTGTCGTGATGCGGTTCGCGTGCGACGGTTTTCGCGGGCTCCTGGGAAGGTGTGTAGAACGAGAAATTGATGGCGATACCTTGCCTCGGTCCCCACATGCGCTTGCTCGGCTTCTGCGTTCCTTCGGCCATGAGGAGGAGAAGGCGCAGGAGGCTGATCCCTTGGATCTTCACGAAAGCGAATGCGAGGCCGATGAATGCCGGGATCCAGCAAATAATGGTGACGGGGATGCTCGCCACTCCCAGCTGCGTTTTGGCCGCAGTCCACAATGCATAACTAATCCCTCCGGTGACGAGGAGGATGATGAGCTGACGGAGGGTGATCGGACCGACGATGCGGTCCTCCACGTTCACGTTCTGCGGTATTTTGACGGCTTCTATTGGCATAAATCTCACTATTCTACCATGAATTTGGAATGCTGATAATCGTGAGGGTATGGACGAATGTTATAAAATGGGATATAATATCATCAAACATACCCCCATTCGAAATGGAAAATTTCTCCAAGGTGTCTGAAGCGGTTGTCTCTCCTGAATCGGTCGAGACGAATTCTGCTGCGAAGCGTCATGAACTGGCTGCTCAGATCCAAGAGCAGCAAAACACACGAACAACTCGAATTGAGGAGCGAGATGTCGAGATCAACAAAAATAATCCTCTCATTGGAGAGTATAAAGGAATTTGCAATGTCATAGGTCATTCACAGATCGGAGATTCGGCAGTGAAAGTTGAATTGAAGAATCCTCTTTTACGGAGAGACTCAACAAGTGCTTCATGGGAATTGGATACGGGGAGCTTACCTTTTGATGTAACAGGATGGAAAAGGGAATTTAAGCCGTTAACGAAACATGAATTGATGATTATCAATAATTTGGTCTCTATCAATCCTCGTGAGACTGGACGAGCAGTATTCAAGGGCTCCTGTAAAATGCGTCTGGAATATATTCCACCCGAAAGTCCCGCTTCACACACTACGACCAGGCTTGATGTGACAGATCCCTCTATGAAAAAAAGCGCAGATGAGAAGTGGGAATTGGATTACGATGAACTCCAGAAGAGATTCGGGAAAATGTTTGGTGCGAAAGGTTGGATGGTCGATGAGTGGATTCCGGAAAAGCGCTCATGAATTCAGTAATTTTAGGGAAACACTGCAAAATTCTTGAGCATGTCATGGTGAGCCGTGTCGAACCATGACATTTGCCAATTTGTCCCAGTTCGACACGGCTCACTGTGACAAATTGGCAAATAGTTAATGGTTTCTTAAGCCATCACCTCACTCTCCTCCTTCTCCGCCGACACTGCCTCTTTCTCATCCTCGACCGGTTCGCCATGCACCACGGAGACGGTGTCATCGTTGTTCTTGATGATGCGGATGGTATCGCCGGAGCGGAAGACTCCCTTGAGGATCGCTTCGGCGATTTCGTCCTCCACTTTCTCCTGGATGACGCGGCGGACGGGACGGGCACCGTACTCCGGATCGAATCCGAGCTTGGCGAGGACGGCGACAGCCTTGGGATCAGCCTGGACGTGGTAGCCCTGGGGCTTGAGGCGGCTTGTGAGGAGATCCAAGTGCATCTTCACGATCTTCTGGATGTGCTCCTGGTTCAGGGCATTGAAGACGAGGATGTGGTCGATGCGGTTGAGGAACTCGGGGCGGAAGTGATCCTTGAGCTCCGCGAGGACTTCGGTCTTCTTCTCTTCGTACCCGCGCTCCTCCGCGTCCGCTTCGCTCTCCACCTTGAAGCCGATCTTGGCCGCCTGCTTGGTGAGCTTGTCGGCACCGATGTTGCTCGTCATCACGATGATGGTGTTCGTGAAGTCCACCTGCTTTCCCTGACCGTCGGTGAGCATGCCGTCCTCCAGGATTTGCAGGAGGATGTTGAAGAACTCCGGGTGTGCCTTCTCCACTTCGTCGAAGAGGACGACGGAGTAGGGCTTGCGGCGGACCATTTCCGTCAGTTGCCCGCCTTCCTCGTAGCCGACGTATCCGGCCGTGGTTCCGGTGAGGCGCGAGACGTTGTGTCGTTCCATGAATTCCGACATGTCGATTTTGATCAGCGCATCATCGCGGTGGAAGATCTCGGACGCGATGGTGCGGACCAGCTCCGTCTTTCCGACCCCCGTGGGACCGAGGAAGAGGAACGAGCCGATGGGGCGCTTGGAGTCGGAGATACCGACTCGGCTGCGGCGGATGGAGCGGGCGACCTTCGTGATCGCCTCATCCTGACCGATGACGCGCTTCTTGAGGACGAGCTCGAGATTGGCCAGACGCTTCGTCTCGGATTTGAGGAGCTTGGTCACCGGTACCCCGGTCATGCGCGCGAGGGTGATGGCGATATCGTCGCCGGTGATCTGGATGGGCGTTCGCTTGTCGCCGTCCTGTTGGCCGGAAGCTTCTTTCAATTTGTCCTGCAGATCCTGCTGCTCCTGCTTGAGCTTGAGTGCCTGGTGATACTTCTGCTCTTTCACAGCCAGCTGCTGCTTGACGACGACTTTCTCGAGTTTGTCCTCGAGCTTCTTCATTTCGGCAGGGACTTCCTGCGTGAGGCTCTTGCCGGCTGCCGTCTCGTCGAGGAGATCGATGGCTTTGTCGGGCAGGTAGCGGTCCGGCAGGTAGCGCTTGCTCAGGGTGACGGCCTTCTCGATGGCATCGTCCGTGATCGAGAGATGGTGAAATTCCTCATAGCTCCCGCGAATGCCCTGGAGAATCGTGATGGTATCCGGCACATTCGTCTCTTCTACGAGGATCGACTGGAAGCGGCGTTCGAGAGCTCCGTCCTTCTCGATGGTGCGGAATTCGGTGGTGGTGGTGGCACCGATCACCTGGATAGCTCCGCGGCTGAGGGCGGGCTTGAGGATATTCGCTGCATCCACGGATCCCTCGGCGGCACCTGCTCCGACGATCGTGTGCAGTTCATCGATGAAGAGGATGAGTTCACGTTCCATTTCCAATGCCTCCTTGATGATGTCGTCGAAGCGCTGCTCGAATTCCCCGCGATACTTGGTCCCCGCGATGAGGGAGCCCATGTTGAGCTGGAGGACTTTCTTGTTGCGGAGGCTCGCGGGGATATTCCCGGAAGCGATGCGCTGTGCGAAGCCTTCCACGATCGCGGTCTTTCCCACACCCGGCTCGCCGATGATCACGGGGTTATTCTTCGTCTTGCGGTTCAAAATGTGGATGAGACGTTCGATTTCCTTATCACGTCCGATGATCGGATCGATCTTGCCCTGCTTCGCCTTTTCCACGAGGTCATCGGTGAAGTAGTCGAGGACGGGGGTCTTGCTCTTGGTTTGTTCCTTGCGGCGCTTGAGGCCTTCGGGGTCCATCGGTGATCCTCCCGGCCCCTGCATACCGACGATGGCGCCCTGCAATCCCTGGAAGAACGCCTCGAGTGACTGCTCCATGTTGCGGGTCTGCTGCTTGAACTGATTGATTTGCCCGAACATCTCTTCCACACGTGCCTTCAGATCATCCGGGTCGACCTGCATCTCCGAGAGGAGCGCAGTTGCCGCGTTCTTTCCGGTGGAGACGAGGGCGTGGAGCAGGTGTTCTGTTCCCACGTTGGCATGGCGAAATTTGTGTGCAGTGATCACGCTCTGTTCGATGACGGTGTGGAGAAATGTCGAGAGGCCGTGGCGGACTTGTGCCCCTTCCAGATTGGCGGTTTTGCTGGCCTTGAGCAGAATGCGGACATTCTCGAGGGTCACTCCGGCTCCGGTGAAGATCGAAAAGCCGAGGGACTTCGGGATCGAGAGGAGGCCGAGGAGCAGATGCTCAGATCCGATGTAGGAGCTCTTGAGATTCTTCGCTTCTTGTTCGGCGATCTGGAGTGCGAGCTTGGCGTTGGGGGTGAAGCGATCGAAGGGATGCATAGATGAGGTATGAAAGGTGATAGAGGTTAGAAAGGCCAGAAAGGTTTCGCAGGCTGATGATTTCTTTTGTTCTTGAGCGCGCGATGCTTCGCGCAGGATTTCTCGCGAGGGAATTGTACCGTGATTCTGTCGTTAGCACTCTACCAGATCGAGTGCCAATCACACCAGAAGTCAGATCAGTTTACCAAAGGATGTCCTCGCACGGCAGTGGCGTGGTGAGCAGGGTATTGTTCAGTGGAAGGATGTTAAGTAAAACTACCTTTTTGCTATCTTCGGAAGTTTCAAGTCTTTGCTACAGAATCGCCAATTCATGCTAGTGCTTCACTAGATGTTTAGTGTTGGATTTCCTTTTTCGGACAAGTGGGTAGTGTGTAGTTTGTAGTGAGTAGAAAGGGTTTTGCATACTGAAAACTACCCACTACTCTTCGACACCGCTCAGAGCAGGCTCACTATCCACTACCAACCCGTCAATAAAGGAAATGATCCAAGCGAACTTCGTCGAGATGATACGAGGAGTTCTCAGTCATTCTCTTTATTGAGATCCTCTAGGAAAATTGCAACAATTGTGGTGGCTGGGATGGCGAGCATCACGCCGAGCATTGGGTGAATCGTCGCTGGGAAGCTGATGCCGACGAGCAGCGCGAAGAGGATAGCGATGGAGGAGAGGCCGACGGCGCGCTTCATAATGAGAGGAACAAGAAGGTTATTCTCACACCATTGAATAACGTAGTAGACCGCGACGAGGACGATACCCCACATCAATCCGCCCTGAGTGAAGCCGAGAAGAACGGCAGGGATTGCTGCGAAAAGAGGGCCGACGGCAGGAATGAATTCGCAGAACCCGGCGAGAACTGCGAGGGTCAACGCGTAGGGCATGCGGAGGATGAGGAGCGCGATGAGGGTCAGCGTGAAGATTGCAAACATGAGGATTGCTTCGCCGCGTGCCCACTGGCCGAGTTTGACGTAGATCAGCTCCAGCTTCCGATTGACGTAGGGACGGTAGCGTTCGGGAAGGAAGCCCCGGAACCACTTCAGGATTCGTTCTTTCTCATTCTGCATGAAGAAGGCGAGCACTAGGACAATGATGAGGTCACCGAAGATGGTGGCGAGCGATCCAGTGAAGGACTTCACGAATTCCCACGATCCACCTGCGATTGCAGAGAGGTGTCCGCTGGCGCGGTCCAGGGCGTCCGTGAAATCGCGGATCGAGAGTTGTTCGAGCGTGCTCTTCGCGAAGGATGTGAGACGAAGGTTGACGTCATCGGTGAGGAGCGGGAGATGGATGCGCGGATCAGCGAGGAAGACATTCGCTTCGGCATTGACGAAAATTGCGATCTGTTGAAGCTGATTGGCGAGCAGCGGGACAATGGAGACGATGAGGAAGATGAGGATACAGAGACCGATGACATAGTGCAGGAGGATTCCCACAGCGCGGGGAACATGGAGGCGTTCCAAAAAAGCTACACCACTATCGATGACGACGGCGATGAATGCGGCAATGAGGAGAAGAAGAACTTTGTCCGAGAGCTGCATCAGAATCCAAGCGCCGAGGAGGAAGCCCAAAATGACGAAACAGGCACGGACCACACTGCCCGTCGAGAGATGCATGACCAGTGTCGGAAGGCTATCTGCCTTGGGGAGCGAGGAGGTTTTCGCTTTCCGTTCGTCGGGTTGCAGCACACTCCGACGGGCTTTCTGGAGGAGCAGCTGAGCTTTCTTTCCGAGGATGCGGAAGGAGGAGAACGCCGATGATGGGTTGCGAGGAGAGGTCATGTGCCAGCAAGGGTACCAATGATGAAATCGATGACGAAGAAGGTGAGTGAGCTGATGATGAATCCCAAGAGCGCCCAGCGCAATGTGCTCTTGGCCTCCGTTCCTCCAGAGCCTCCAGGTAATGAATTGAAGAGATACTGAAAGCCGGAATAGACGATGAGGAGGAGGCAAATTCCTCCGGAGAATCCGAAGATCGTTTGGATGACGTGAGCGATGTAGAGTGGAACACACGCTGCGTGAATATTGCCGGAGAAGAAGTCACAGCCCGGTATATTCTCCGAAGGAATGAAGCTCGGCGTCTGAGCGAGAGCGTGCGGGATGCCTAGGAAGGATACGAAAGAGTGAATCATCTCGCCGCATTCTGATGTAGAGACGGTCTTGTATGCGATAGCTCGTACGATGGATTGTCTCGTCAGCGCAAGAAAAGTGTGTTCTTCTGGTGAGTTCGTTCGTTAACCGGCGGTTTAAACCGCCGGTTAACGAACGTTCGCGAAATGTGCATTGAATCAATGGCCAATGGTTCAATCCATACGTATTCTTCATGCTCCAATGATTTCTGCGAATTCCTCGTTCTCTTGGCACTCCACTTCCCGCCCCATCATCGCGCTCGCGCCGATGGCTGGCGTGACGGATGCATCGTATCGCAGATTCCTCAAGCAGCTCTGCCCCGAAGCCATCGTCTACAGCGAATTCCTTTCCACCGATGCGATCACGTATGGCGCGAAGAAGACGATGAAGATGATGGAATTTGATCCTGCTCTTGAGTCTCCATTCATCGTCCAGATCTTCGGCAAAAAGCCGGAGCATTTTTTAGAAGCGGCAAAGGTGGTAGAGCAGATGGGCGCGAGTGGCATCGATATCAATATGGGCTGTCCTGCGGCGAGAGTCGTTTCCTCCTGCCACGGTTCTGCGTTGATGAAGAGTCCGGAGCTCGCCTGTGAGCTTGTGGCTGCGGTGAAGAAGGTCGTGACGATTCCGGTGAGCGTGAAGACGCGGTTGGGATGGGACACCAAAGATTCTCTGATTTCTTTCTGCAGAGGGTTACTGCAAGCCGGTGCCGATGCTCTCGCGATTCACGGCCGCAGGTTTGTCGACAAATATCAGGGCATAGCAGACTGGGAACCGATCTACGCGCTCAAGCGGGCTTTTCCTGAAGTTCCAATTATCGGGAATGGAGATATTCGGTGTGCTGCTGATGCTCTTCACATGATTGGCAATTTGGATGGCGTGATGGTGGGGCGGGCGACGATGGGGAATCCATGGATTCTTTCGGATATTGGGGAAGCGTTTCGGACAATGAAGGAAGCATGTCATGGTGAGCCCTTCGTACCTCAGGATGAACTCCGTCGAACCATGGCATGCGCCGAATTGTCGCAGTTCGACTACGCTCACTGTGACAATTCTGTTGTTAATGTGCCCACCGTAGAGAGGTTATCCCTCACAGAGAAAATCCCCTTCATTCTGGAGCATTGTCGTCTCGCGATAGAAGTGAAAGGGGAGGAGCGGGGGATGCGCGAGATGCGACGGCACTTGGCGCTCTACGTGAAAGGGTTTCCGGGCGCGGCGGAGCTGCGGGCGAGGCTCGTGAGAGTCGAGAAGATGACGGAAGTGGAGGAGATTCTCCGTAATGTTTAACACACTCTATACATTCTGAGTGAGTAGATCGTCTCCAAGTCCATACTGGAAATTACCAAGTGCACTTGCCGTGACTTTATCTCCCCATTCCGTTTCATCTTCAGTGCGGGCAAATGTCACATTGGGGCGCTCTTTCCTGAGGAAGTGGCCCCCTGCAATTGGGGCATAGTCTTTGATTCGTCTGTTCACTGCAGCTACAAAATCATCTTCGAGCATGCTTCCCTCACCGAAATTGATTATGACGTCTCGGAGTCTGTCTGCTGCGAGCAGTCTTGCGAAGCTATCCTCAGTTCTATCGAGTATTCTCCGTGCTAGAGTCGTCAGCAACATTCGTTCTGCAGGAGTGGAACTACTGAGGATTTCCGGGTCTCTTCCATAGGCGAGATCAAAGAGAAGGCGGGATCGAGCACCATGATCAGTCGGAAGTCTGCCGTACAGGTGCTCTCCGCCTGCGGTTCGAATCATCGTTGCAAAGGTTAGCGGCAGCACTGCGCCGCTGATCATGACTTCTGTGTCAAAATTCGTTCTTCCTTTTAAGGCTAGGGCAACCATGTCTGCTGGAGATGCTTGGTAGATATCCGAATGTCCCATTTCTGGATTGAACACATTCCCGTCGCTGTCTTCAGCGGATTTATTCGTGCCCGTTCCGTTCACATTGTATTCGTACTTTTCTCCCGTCATCGTGGCAAAAGCCACTTTCCCGGATGTGCAGTCATTGGGGACAATGGTAATTTTCCTGAAATCCTTACTGGTTCTATTCTTCAAATAGGCATTGAGAGAAGCAGCAAATGGTATTTTGGAGAGCTGCGAAATTGGTGCTTCCGCTTGCGCGTTTTTCCGACCGATGGGTCCTTCATATTTGTCTGCGAAATCTACTACGCGTCCATCCGTCCTTCCGGTTTCCGGACATTTGAATGATTCGACGGGGAAGGCGAGACCGATGGTCAGTGTGGTCGAACCCGGATCACATTGCCGTAGTTTCACGAGTACTTCTTCCGGGAAGTGCAGATCCCAGAAGACATCCCATGTGTCGCAGATTCTTCCCTTTTCAATTGGGCGCTTGCCTATCTCTTCGATGTGGGTTTTTCCGCTAGTAGCATTTCCAGAAATGATATCTTCATTCGTCCCACCGAGATTTGCTGTGAATTGATTATTCGATATTCCACTCTTGTCGTGTTGCAATGCATTGGTGACATCGCGGGCTGTGGGGGCATACAGATGTCTGAAGCCGTGCGTTCCTTGATCAATGGCAGTGGCGATTTCCTGAGGAGTGATGTTTCCGATATCAAGATAGGAATCGAGGTAGTCCCCAAGCTCAGCTTCCACTTCGTCGGTGCCTCCATTAGCGACGGCTTCGCGAACTCTTCTCAATCGTTGATCTCCCATCATGAGTGCTTGAGCTCCGTATTTTTGTGTGAGGAGGAGAATACGCAGTTCGATGTCCTCTGTTACCAGGTTTTGTGCTTCACTATCGCGAAGACGAGCAATCTTACTCATTTGAGTATGGACATACTGTGCAAGGACTCTCGTTGCGTGTTCTTGGTTGGTGGATAATTGTCTGCGATTGAAAGCAATATTATCGGCCCTGAGACCAGCGATCAATGTTTTTTTATCTACAAGTGTACAAACATCTGAAGAATATGGAGTCATAGAAGGATTGGAAAAATGGAGTCGATGCTAGCACTCCACTTTTCCGTGTAAAGCTCGATTATGATATTTGCATTGGTCTTATCACATCTCGATCCTCATTCCCGGCCCCATTGTGGGAGCAACGGTCACTGTGAGGATGTAGATCGACTTGATGCCGGAGGGACGGGCGTCCTTCACTCCCTGGAGGAGAGCCTCGAGGTTCTGCAGGAGCTTCTCGGATCCGAAGGAGAGCTTGCCGAATGTGGCGTGGATGATGCCGAACTTGTCCATCTTGCACTCGATGCGGCCTTTCTTGAGCTCCGCGATGGTCTTCTTGAGGTTGGTGGTAACGGTTCCAGCCTTGGGGTTGGGCATCAGGCCTTTCTGTCCGAGAGTTTTGGCAATCTTCCCCAGCTCCTTCATCACTTCCGGCACCGCGACGGCGACGTCGAAATTGATGTTGCCCTTCATGATTTCTTCGATGAGCGTTTCCTTTCCAGCTACATCTGCGCCGGCCTCCAGGGCTTCCTTCTCGCGATCTTCAGGAGCGAACGCTGCGATGCGGACGGTGTTGCCGGTGCCATGCGGGAGGGCGACGGT
>JBAWYM010000034.1:0-20232 GCA_037143575.1 Candidatus Peregrinibacteria bacterium
CAAGCGGCGTTCTGCCTTCGTCGCTGAAGACATGTCCGTAGAGATTCGGGATCTGCACCGTCTGCGTCACCGTATTCGATGTCGATGTGACGTAGTTCCCGCTGCCGGTGAAGATGGCCGTCAATGAATGACTTCCGGCAGAAAGATTGGAAACGGTGATGGAGCCGCTCCCTTGTCCCAGCGTCGTCTTCCCAATCGTCGTCGCTCCATCCTTAAATGTAATTGATCCGGTAGCTGCAGAAGGCGTCATCGTCGCAGTTAAGATCGTGCTCGCACCATAGATCGAAGGATTCACCGAAGATGCCAGAGCCACCGAGCTTGCGATCTTTCCTTCCTGTAAACCAGTAATCAATTCTCCGCTGCCGCTCGCCATGTTCTGATACTCAAAGGCGATCCAAGGGGCGGAGCGGGCGGTGGAAGAGAGACGCACTTCATCTGCGGATTGGTTAGTATACTGCCCGGTCGTGGAATACAATCCCATCTGGAACGGTTGTGTACTCGGAGACGATGTACCAGTAACGGCAATGGCATTCGTCTGTTGACCATTCCTGTAGATCCTCAGATTCGATCCATCGTAGACACCGGTCAGGTAGTACCACGTATTGAGTGAATAGGCTGAAGAATCGGCAACAGATGCAGGTGCATTGCCATAGTTGAAGAAGAAGAACTTATGATTGACTGCTTCGGAATACAACATATACCCGTTCGAACCCAGAGTAATTTTCCCAGCATGCTGGTAATTCGATGTGGGATAGGAAGGGACATTCACCCAAACCGAGAGCGTTTTCTGGTCTGGATTCAGAGAGGATGCATCGGCCATGCTGAGAGCAGCGCTACTGCCCGCATTGAAATTCCCCGCCCCATCCACCTTCCCACTTGTGGCAGTCGCCCCGTTATTCGTCCCATTATTCGCATTACTCGTGGAATCCATCGTGCTCAAAGTTGAACCCGAGAGATGCCACACCCCCTTGAAGTTGCTATCCCACACCGCTGTCCTACTCTGCCCATCCGCCGCTCCGGGCTTCCCGTAATACATATATACCGTCGTATTCTGCAGCGACGACACGAACGGCACCTTCACCCAGAAGATTCCTGAACCAGATCCTGCGCGGACGTGGTATTCCTCCTTCTCATACGGAAGGATCATGCCAGTACCGGTGGTGAATCTAATATCTGCGCCCGTCGATGATGCGATGGTTCCGAGATCAGTATCAGCGGTGACACGAACGAGGAGCGGGAAGTTGCTGAGGTCAGAAGAAACATTGCGCTTCGAGACGGTGATGGCTTTGCGGTCGGTCCAGCCGGAGAGTCCCCACGGGGAGGCATTCACCGTCTGGCTCAGAGAAGCGGATGTACTGCCGCTTGTCGTCGTATTGCCGTTGTATCTTGCCGTGAGTGAGTGACTGCCAAGCGCAAGATAATTGAGGCGCAGTGTTCCGCTTCCTGACCTGACAGATCCGGTACCGATCGTCACCGTTCCATCCCTGAATGTGACGGAGCCAGTCGCATTCGATGGCGTAATGGTGGCGGTGAAGGTGACGTCGGAACCGTACGTGGAAGGATGGAGTGACGATGTGAGCGTTGTTGCCGATGTCCTCAGTTCGGGAGCAGCGAATGTCACCGTTCCGGTCGGGTTATTCATGTTCGCATATTCCATCTTGATCCACGCGGCGGAGCGGGCAACGGAGGAGATGCGGGTTTCATCGATGCGGCCAAGTGCATAAAGATCTTGAGATTCGCCGCCCCCTATTAAGTGGGTATAAGTGGCCGAATAATTTTGAGTACTTGTCATTGAACCGCTATTGATTCCGTTTATATACAAAGTTATCAAATTATTCCCATTTCTCACTAGCCATACATTATTCCATGCGTTAAGGCTTAAGGCATGTGAGCCTATAATTCCCCAAACCTGATATGGCTCTTCAAGAAATCGAACATTCCCGCTTGAATCAAGTAATATCTTAAAATCTCCTACCCCATTATCACCTTGCGTAGTCGCATATAATGCTCGATTACTTGAAAATCCAGTCGGGAAAATAAACAAGTTGACTGAGAATTGCCCTGGCAAATGAAGGGTTGAGTTATCGGGTATACCTATATAGGTTGCCCCATTAAAACTTCCTGCTCCATCTACAATTCCTGTCGTCGCCGTCACTCCATTATTTGTCCCGTTGTTCGCATTGCTCGTGGAATCCATCGCGCTCAATGTCGATCCGGAGAGATGCCACACCCCCTTAAAGTTCGAATCCCACACCTGTGTCCTATTCGCTCCATCCACTGCCGATCCCGAACCATAATACAGGTAAATCGTCGCGCCGGAGCCGTTGCCGGTTCCTTGATTCTTGATCGTCGGAACCTTCACCCAGAAGATGCCGGAGCCGGAGCTGGATGTGGTGTGGAATTCCTCGCGTTCATACGGAAGAACCATACCGGTGCCGGTTGCGAAGCGGATGTCGGTACCGTCGGATTTGAGTCCCGTGAGTGCCGTGAGCTTCACGAGGAGCGGGAAGTCTGTGAGGTCGGCGCCGGAGGAGTTGGCGACTGTCAGCTGGCGGCGGGTGGAGAAGCCGTTGAGGGAGGCTGCCCATGCGACGGCGTCGTTGGCGATCTGCCAGGTGCGGGCCTCAAAGAATGATGCTGCAAAAACCTCAGTCGGAGAAGTAGCTGGTAGCTGGTAGCTGGTAGCTGGGGAAGGAGTGAGAGAGAGCGGACCGATGAGGAAGAATTGAGGACTGATGTCCGGTGCATCGAATTGGTACGAGAGCGTCGTAGCCTCTCCCGCTTTCCACGAACCTGTCCATGTCAGCGTGGTCAGACCTTCTGCGGTGTCATCGGTACGTATGCGGGCGCCGCCCAGTGCCGCATCGATCAAAAATCCTGCCGGCACACTGTCCGTCACTTCGCCTGTAAAATCTTTCAAAAACTCGACGTCGATCGTCATGGGACTGAGGCCGACGGGGTAGAGACGGGTTGCGCCGGTACGGCGGATGACGGTGTAGGCTACCGAGGAGGATGATGAGCCCAAGGAAATCGAGGAACCTGCCTGCACCCCATCCACATCCAGCTGTTGAGTCCTGCGACGCATCCCTTTCCCCGTGCTCGCCGTCAGTGTGAGCGTATATGTTCCGGGATCTTGTACGGTGAAGGATGTTTGGTAATCGGGAGCGATGGATTCAGATTTCTTCGTGCCGCATGAAGCTGTCGTCTCGATGGATCCGTCCTTGGTCGAGCGCGTCAGGATCTTCCTGCCATTCCGCTCCACAGTGAGCATGAGCGTGGCGGAACAGTCGGGCTCCCCCGCAGGATCCAGCACGCCGATCTGCACTGCCGCCACCTCTCCGGCTCTATACCGATCTTTATCCGTGTTCATGGCGAGGACGCCCCACGCAACATCCTGTTGGACGCTCTTTTGTCTGAGCGGATTCGCTACGTTCTGTCCGTTGGTGAGGAGTGCATGGGCGGACGGAATGAAGACAGTGAGCAACGACAGAAGGCAGAAGCCACTCAGTACTGCCAGCGTCCCCACCGGTGTTGGCTGGGAATGTTGATCGCCGCTTGTTTGTGCTGTGTTCAGAGGCACTGGTACCGTAATGGGGAATTCATATGATTGGGCATTGCAGACAGAGGTGTCTCTCTCTATGATTCCCCATTTTTACTGCGTATTATTGACTGGAAAAGGATCATAGGACTATACTGAAGGAGTCATACTTCTCCCCGGACTTCGGTCGGGGGGGTTTTGGTCGAAATGCTTGACGATTTCATGGGTACTGGTATCATGAGGAGGAATTCATATGATGGGGCCTTGCGGATGTGGGTGCGTCCCTCCGCGATTCCCCATTTTTTGTACGTACACAAGTTTGTGCTTCAGGTCGGATAAGAATGCCATACGATCTTTGGCGGCTTTTCGCAGCAGAACCGAGCAGGTGTCATACCATGGACTGATGATTTTCAATAATTTCATTTTCTCAGCGAGATATTCCACAAGACAAGAGAAATCTCCATCACTTGTGACGATGACCGCATGATCATAATTCGGATATTCGATCATCGAATGCAAAACCAGCTCAGCATCGACATTGCCTTTCACGCTGCCATCGCGGGCGACAATGACCGGCTTGAAAATAAGAATGAACCCCGCTTGCTGCAAAGCGCTGTACAGATGCTGGTTCTTCGGAAGAAAACCAATGAAGAGGAACGCTCTATCCACATGATATTTATGTGTGAGATACGTTCTGAATTTATGCCAGTCGAGCTTCCAGCCCAAAGCTTGTACGCCCAAATGAAGATTCTGCGCATCAATGAAGGCATAGACCTTGCCGGAAATATGCTGTTTCAGCACGCGAACATGGTATCACGATCAGAGAAAAATGGGAGTGACCCTCATGTGTCTGATCGCAGGAAGATCATAATCCCCGCCGATGCCCCGTGCATGTATCAAGGTAATCCTTCAATTCAGAGAATCATGGCTCCAGACAGTTAATACTTCCTCGTCCCGTTCAACTGGATCGTCACCCCTGATCCCGCGAAGGTACTGCCGATCTGCGTGACATCCACGGTGATGATGGAGCCGATGGAAAGATCTGTGATGGACAGCACGGCACCGGTGCCGCCGGTGAAGTAATTATTGTAGATTTGCGGCTTCGTTCCGAAGATCGTCATGCCGTCTTTCTTGATGTCCACAATGAGTGATGCTCCTGTCGGTGCTCCTGTCGCCCGCAGGTTAACGCTGCTTGGCGTGAATCCGTACGGCATCGTGACGGCGGCTCCCTGATTGCCTCCCACTGCCATCGATCCATCCAGATACCAGACCATGGAAGTAGCCGGTGAACGCCAGAGAGGCGCAGTGGTTCCTTGTGCGATCAGCAACTGCCCCGACGCTCCCTTCGCAGTCGTTGCCAGTGTCCCTGAATTACTATAGACGACGCCTCCACCGGTATTCAGCTCTGTCATGATGGAACCCGAAACACTCAAGTTTCCCTGTACTTTGATGGTGGAGCCACTGATGGTTCCCACCACTTCCAAATTGGTTTCGGGAGCGGTTGTTCCAATTCCAAGATTTCCGAGGATGTACGAATTACTCGCCCCCATGAACGTCAGGTTCTTGCCGGAAGCCGTGCCACGCGTCGTAATATTGCCGATCGACATGATCGTGCCAGAAGAGGTGAGTGCCTTCTCCGCATGGAGGATGGAACCCGAGAGCATCTGCATGACATTGAGCCCTATGAAGCCCGATGTCAGATTGATCGTCAGTGCACCGGTCATGGTGTCGCCAGACTTCTTTATATAGCGACTATCTGCGACCCCCTGTGCTACTCCCCCATCACTCCAACTCAACTGTCCGGCAGCATTAGTCTTCAGAACCTTTCCCGATGCAGTCCCATCAGTGGTCGGGAACGCATAAGTGACACCATTGAGCTTGATGGTGGAACCAAAGGTTACAGCACTCTTGAAGTTGGTCGTTCCGCTCGCGGAGAGATTTCCCCAGATATCTGCGTTCTTATCGACACGGAGAGTGGTACCGGACATCACGCCCTTGATGCTGAGTGACCCTGTAGCAGTGATACTGCCAGCCACAGTGAGTGGAGCGGTAAAGGTGAAACGCTGCGCAGTGACGTCAAAGTACAGACGACGGTTCAGTGTATCTCCGAAGCGCATCTCGATACTGGTAGTGCCGTCTCCCGTATCGATTGTCTCGAATGATTCGGTGTTCACAAGAAGGGTGGGGTTCCAAGAGCTCGCAGCACCTGCCTTCACCGGCATGGAGAAAAAGAGGATCGCAATCGCATTCAGGAGGAGAACCAGCAAGAAAAGCGGGAAACCTATCCTGCTGAGAGACAGACGAAGGGCCTTCGCAGAGCGACAGTAAACGCAGGAATGGGGAGAGGAAGCTTCCGGCGAAGTGGAAGCAGGCGAAGCACCGGGGGACGTTTCGATTGAAATAGATGTGAAGCTGATAGTGTGCGCAGGTGCCCTGACGGTGCTATCACCCGAGGAATATGCGGACGTAGTGTGCGCAGGATGGAGGACCCCCTTCTGTGTCTGAGGCTGTCTCGATGGTTGGATGAATGCGTACCTCACGGTCGTCGGAGCATTCGCCAGGCTCGATAAATCCTCAGCAACGAAACGACGCATCCAACGGTAGAATGTTTTGCGAGCAATGCCAAAGTGACGACAGGTCTCCTGGACAGAAGGATGATCTGTGAAGTAGAGCAGCCATTGGAGGCGCTCGATCACTTCCGCGGGATAGTCATCATTGAGTGCTCGTTCAAGAGTAGTGAGAATGCTCGTACGATTGAGTGCACGAGCAGGAGTGCTATATTGAGGTTGCCCTTCAGATACTTGCTCTCCATCCACGGTGGGAATCTGATCGACGTGTTCGTCAAAGGCGGTCGCATGTCGTTCCACCAAATCAACAGTCGTCGTTCTGTTCGTTGATGCAGGAGGAAACCTGTGTGTCGGCGCATCGGAAAGACTCGTAAGGTCGTCTGGATTGAAGCGTCGCATCCAGCGATACAGCGTGCTGCGGGCGATCGAGAAATGTCTGCATGTCGAAAGGACGCACCCGTGATCCGCGTAATGGAGCAACCAGCGCAACCTCTCGGCGATTTCTTTTGGCCAATCACCAGACAGAGACTGCTCTAGAAGCTTGAGGATGCGGCCGCGATCGAAGGTTGGTCTGAGCATGAAGGATATGTGTGTTGATTGTCGCGCGACACCGGGGAATCTCATGAGTATACTCCTCTTCTGGACCTTGGGGAAGGCTTAGGATAGTCATAAAGTCTCCTTCTTTCTCATAACTGCAAAACAGAAGAAGATGAAGCGCTACAGTGATTGCACATCTCGATAATCCTGTATTACTAATCTTTTTGGCTTCATAGAGACATAGATCATCTATAGACAGAATGATTATTCACTGAGCAATACATGGAGCGCACCAGATATTTCCAAATGATGAAGATACAGGAAATCTTCCTCCCCTTCCTCCCCTTCCTGCCTTTTCTGCAAAGAGATAGGGATTGTCCAAAGATGAAAAATGACGGCGCACGAGCGCAATCATCATACGAGTGTCATCGAGGAGCCAAGCCTTCACCCACCTTCCACGCGAAAATAGCCCTCCTTCTTCATAAGTCCATTCGTAAGGAATGGAGCCTTGAGGCGAGTGCTACTGTAAAGAGAATGAGAATGAATAATGTGGAATACACCTCTCCCCTTCTCTGCAATCACATAGTATATAAGACTGAGAGAGACTGTAGGCAATTGCCGGTACCGCAGCCAAACTCAAACAAACGATCATCCGCTGATCGCTTGTGAATCGCATGATTTGATTGAACCAAATTCCTTCCTGCGTATACGGCATCCTAGAGGCGATCACGTCGTAGTAGTGCGCGAAACTTATAGAGAAAAGTTATTGCAGTTCGCATGACTCAGGGCTCGTAAGAAAACAAAAGCCCACGATAAGTTCTGAATGCACCATCCGACGCGAGATGCGCCATACAGCAAAGCGTTCGTTCACCGGCGGTTAAACGAACGTGCCGGAGGATGAACCTCAATTGCCTCATACCAAGTTGCAATGAAAAGGATACTCATTCGACTACAAGAAAACAGCCTCCTCCCATGCCGCGAAGCATTTACATAAGCCAAAGAAATGTAGCCGTTACCTCTGAAAGATTAGTAGCAATTCAAATGCGAAGTGGTATCAGAGATACAAAATATATTCTGGCTATGTTGTTCCACCGGGATTCTTGCTGATCCCAAAAGGGGGAGCCTCTCGGCCCCCCCCAGTTCAGTTCTATTATGATTGATTACTACGGTGCAGTCGACGTCCAGTTGAAGGTCATAGATCCAATGTCAGTTGTTCCGGTTGTCCCGCTGACAACTCCTGCGGAAGCTTTGATGAGAACAGTCATGAAGCCTCCGGGCGTATAGGTTCCTGCTCCTGGCACTCCCGTGATATTCGCAGTCGTCCAGGATGTATTGGCGAGGAGTTCACCGCTGGTCAATGGGACATTCACACCAGCAGTATCAAGCAGACGAACAGAGGCGTAGTTCTTGGTATTGCTCGCGTCACCTGTGCGGTACGTAAAAGTAATAGGAGCGGGGCTAGCATTCCAGCGTAGGAAGGTCTTGGGAACCTTCACGCGCACAGAGATCCAGTAATCATTGAGCGCAGTCCTGGAGGATGTCCATCGGTAGTAGTTCTGCTTGTTTACCGTGTCATAGTTGTAGGTCAGCTGTCCGATAGTGGTGGAGCCGCTCGAGAAATAAACAGCATCGGAGTACTGCGGATTCAAGGAGAGTATATTTCCGCTACCAGCACCCGTGCTCTTGGACCATGTCAGATTTCCACTGGCATCGGTACGGAGGATGGTACCAGTCGCACCGAGCACACTCGGGAAGGTGTATGTCACACCATTCAATTTGATGGTTCCTCCCACTGCGAGATTGCTCTCGATATTGATACTTCCACTGGCAGTGACATCTCCACTCGCTCTCATGCTGCCACCGATTGTCGCATTCTGATCGACGTTTAAGGTCGTACCAGACATGTTACCGTTCACTCGAACAGGACCGCTGAATTCGAAGCGGGATCTTGCGGCACTGTACGTCAAATTCTGAGCTGTGACACTGTTCCCGAAGGTCAAGACAGCATCCTGATTCTTATTAAGACGATTGATCGTGAGGTTTGTGTCTGTGAGAATCGATCCGGATGCCGTGAGACCTGCCCCGTTTGCGATTTTCAAGGCTCCCGTCATAGTGTCTCCCTGTTTCTTGACGTAACGAGCATCATTGGTGCCCTGTGAAAGAGCGCCTGGGCTGGTCCAGCTCAAAGTGCCAGGATTCGAACCATTGGTCGTCAGGACGTCATTGGCACTCCCTTGTGTCGACGGGAAGGTGTACGTAATTGCATTGAGCTTAATGGTGGATCCGAATGTTGCCGCTCCTTTGAAGTTCGTCGTACCGCTCGCGGAGAGGTTGCCCCAGATATCAGCATTTTTATCGACACGGAGAGTCGTACCCGACATCACTCCTTTCACGCTCAATGCCCCAGTCGCCGTCAAATTTCCCATGATCCACACCGGCTGCGTGAAAACGAATCTACTAGCCGTGACATCGAAGATAAGCTTCCTATTCAATGTCTCTCCAAAACGCAGTTCAATATTCGTAGCACCATCACCACTATCAATCGTCTGGAAGGATTCTGTATTCACGAGCAGTGTAGGATTCCACGAGGATGCTGCAAGCGCAGATTCCACCTGAATGAACAGGAGGAGTGCCATCGCGGACGCGCAGACCTTCTGCGTCCACCGTCGAGCGATGTGTGGAGATATTTGTTTTTTCATTAAAGAGTTTGTTGGTATTTCTTAATATGATAACTCTTTTTGATATTTGTGTCATCAGACAACAACTTGCACTACATCATATTAGTGTTATTAATTTAGTGTCTTCATAGATGCCTTCAGAGTTCCTAATTCGATGAAATGGCTGTCCTTTGAGGATAGCTTAAGTACTATTTTGAAATCATGACCTGGTGTCCACTGAGGAGATCCACTGATCCCCAAATCGACAGTTGTCCAGCTGGTGCCCATAAGATTCTGCGCTGTGCCCGTGAGTGTGACCGGATTACCCGCGGTATCGCTGACGGTTATATCAAGTTTATTGTCAGTGACTAACCCTGTCTCACTGCGATACGAAATCTGAATAGCAGGGTCTTTCCAAGTATTGAAATTGGGGGGGACCGTTACCTTCAGCACAATGTCGTAGTCCTGCAGTGACGTCTTCGTCGATACCCAGTGGTAGTAATTCATGCCCGTGAGATCATCGCTATTCACGAACAATCGTCCGACGTTCTCCGAACCATCGGCAACGTAGGCTGCCCCAGGATACGATGGGTGGAAAGGTAAAAGAAGATCTTTCTCGCGGTCATCACTATTGAAGGTGCGTCGATCGGTGACAGTGACAACGGACCCGACGGATGTGACTACTGAAGCAACGGGAATGTAGCTCTGACCAGTGGGGAAACCGGTAGTGTTCACCGAAAGACCTGCAGACGTGAAGAAGATGTAATTGGTCGTATTGTCCTGAAGGGCGACGGCCCCCGATCCTACGAACTGCGTCGTGGTACCATTCAAACGGTAGTCTCCTCGTGCCACCGAGACCGTCAGGCCAGCACCACTACTGGCCTTGAGATGCGAGTTGTCGGATGACGTTGCGATGTTCGTAATATCGATACCATTAATCAACCCTGTGACCGTCAAATCCCCCCGGATATTCAGCGGAGCATTAAACTCGAAACGATTTGCGTTAATGTTGTAGGAGAGCTTCTTACCGAGAAGACCCCCGAAAGTGAGATCAATCGAGCCACTAGACTTTGATCCATCTGCATCGATGACGAATCCGGCTGCAGATGTTCCACCGGGAATGGCTTGCTCGGTCATAAGCCCCCCACTACCTAGGACAGGAAGTGCCCCACTGCCCGTACCCACATGGTGCTGATCGACCATGTCGGCGTTGAGGGAGAAGGGCACAGAGAGCAAAGGAGATCGATCGATCGTGTCGCTCGAAGGGTTAGTATCAAGGAGCTCGTATGAAGATTGCGGTTCTGGAGAAGCTTTGACCTCTATTTGAAGAAAAAGAGACTGAAGCTCTACAGAAGAGAATGTCGACATATCAGGGAATGGAACAGCACTACCCAGATGAACACTGAAGTACCCATTGGCATCCGGCGTCACGGTAAGGATCTCGCTCCATCCCGCGTAATTCCTTGATGATGTACGTACTGCGCCTGTGGATGTCGTATCTCCAATGATATGGTCGCTGCTCTTCCAGAGACTGAAGCGAATGGTATGCGGTGTCGTAATGGGTGAGTTCGTGTTACTCAGCAAATGACCATTGTAGACCATCGTCTGAGGAACAGTGATCAAGGCAGCGTAGGCAACATGCGCTATACCCCCGAGCGCTACGATCGTAAGAAGAGAGAGACAGAGCCTGGTGATGGCTGAGGATACCTTCATACATGTTTTTGTGAATGTCGGGCATGCCTTCTCTTCTCTCTGCCAAGAATGATTATGAGGAGTACACTTTCGAGAATGGCACACAGGAGACCAAAGAGACTCCACATTTCCGGAAGCAAACATGCTCCATACACGCTCGATACATGAGCTGGCACAAGACATCTACCGGATGGATACGCAGCACCATGCTGAGGAGAAACAATGTGCGAAATACGGGAAATGCTCGAGGAAGATACCAATAATATTCCTGAATCAATATCGTTCGATTGAGAAGAATACGAAGAGGAAAAGGATGAAGAGAAGGACGAGGAAGACTGAGTCGCAGCAGGATGATAGGAAGGCGGCATGGGTGATGGTCCCCGATTACCCCTATGACCACCTGGCTGTTCCGTCGGAGGTGCGACAGTGATGATGGATGATGAAGAAAGAATCGACAAAGCTGAACTCATAGAGGAAATCGAGCTACTGGAAGACGAGACAATCGAAGGAGTGAAACCACTGACAATTTTAAAGTGAGTGCCCGTGACAGGTTGTTGAATCCACGTCACGCCGTTCTCATTAAGCTGATAGGTCTGCGAAGCCTCGGTTCCGCGTTCACCATAATTCAATTGAGAATCGTAGAGCTGATAAGACGGACTCGCAGCGGCAAGAGCATGAGCTGGTGGATAGCAGAGCTGTCCCACAACACCTATGAGCGTAAAGAGTGGCCAAATATAGACTTTTTGTATATTCATGTTTATGTTCTTTAATTATAACACATTGCTTGATATTTGTCTATATTCCGTTCAACACGATAAATGTGCTTTGGGAGCGAGAGAAACACATTGCACGCGAAAGAAGAAGCTTGATAGTATTCCTATGATTCGGCTTTTCCCTTCTTTTGTACTATGACCAATTTCCTCATCACCCGCCTATTCGCCTCGATCCTCGCACTTTCTCTCACTTTGCCCATCATCGCGAGCGCCCAGAGTGCCAGCAATTCACAGGCAATAGCCCCTGTTGTTCCAGTGGTAATCTTTAAGGATATTGATCAGAAATCAGCCCTTGGGGAAGCTGCACAGTTCCTTCAGTCGCAAGGAATCATCGGAGGGTATCCCGATGGGACATTTCATCCAAATCAAAAAGTCGGTCGTGCCGAAGCGATCAAAATGATCGTTTCCCCGCTCATCAAAAAGGAATCACTCGCACTCCTCACCACGACTCCTTTCACAGATGTGAAACCTACGGACTGGTATTTGCCCTATGTAGAAGCAGCACGCCAAAACAAGATCATCGACGGTCCTCCGACGAAACCCCAGTTCAACGGTGCGAAGCCTATTGCAAAGATGGAATTCATCAAAATGCTCCTCTTGGCCTACAAAATCGATCCCAACACTTATAGCGAGATAAAGCTCCCTCTCGCAACGGACGTCACGGATACCTCTGCCTGGTACTATCCCTACCTCCGCTACTCTCTCTCCGCTTCGCTGACTATGGTAAGCAAGGATGGCACTCTGGCGCCAGGTCAAGAACTGACACGCGGTGACACTGCCCTCCTGCTCTACCGTTACATCATGTATCGCAACGGAAGAAGGACCCAAGCTCTTCTCTCTGAAGCGGAAAGCGAAATCCTCGTCGTCCTCGGCAACTTAAATCCGCAAACTTTGGAACAGGCTGAGTACGCATCTGCACGAGCACTTATCGCTGCCCGTGGCGCAAATGCTACTGCGTCGAATGATTCCATAGTTCAGGGTGCACTGAAGGTCACCGAATCATTCCGTGCCATTGTCCGAGGTTTCCGCGCAGGGGTGAGCCAACAGTACGACGATGCGATTCGCCTCTGTGGGGATGCTTGGAATTTGGCTGCCAGCGCAAAAACACTCAGTCCGGCACTCGCGACAGTGAGTGAACAGATCCAGTCCATTTCGAAGCAAATTGCAGACAGCGCTCGCACCGCAAAGACGAGCCCACCTGCGGCAGCGGCTGCGCCAACGCCTACGAAATAGGAATGGTCGCACACGTCTTCACACAGCATATCTCGTGATGATGTGGATCAAGACTCATCAGCGCGTTGAATTATTGCCATGATACATACATGCCTCGTTCTACAAATCCTTGGTTCATATGGAGGAAGTTCGGTCCACATGGTCGGGTCGGGTATTACCCGATAACATGGCAAGGGTGGGCTCTGCAATTTGTGTTCATCATCGTCGTCATTCTTCTCTTTGTTGTTTTGATACAACAACCAGAAAAGACACCTTTCTCGCTGATCATCCTTATTATCTGGTCAGTGAGTACTGGTAGCCTTATGCGTTCAAAGTGCAAGAATATTGGCGGGAATTGTCGAAGATGAAGGAATCCACCTCATGTATCTTTATTCGACTCGCTTGCATGGAAAAGTGGCCCAAGCACCAAAGGTGTGAGGACCATGAGCGAACTGTTCGCGCAGCGAACAGCGAGTCGAATGGTGCCGCTGGCCGGGATCGAACCAGCATGTCCCTTTTGGGGACAGGGGATTTTAAGTCCCCCGTGTCTACCATTTCACCACAGCGGCAGATGTGAGAAAGAACACGCCGAGTATAAATGATTTTTGATTCATTCACAGCACAACCAGAAACCCAAAACCAATGACCAAAACCCTCTCAGCCTTGAATATACAATATTATCATAGTATGCTATAATATATATCGAAATGCACACCACCACTGCAATCCTCGTTACTCCAACCAGGCGTGAGCATCGGTACATTCGTGCAAGGACTGTGGGCTGGATTGCGCTTGGGATCATGATCCTCTCCGGTTCGACGAATGCATCCTTCGGTAAGCAGATCGGCGAGACGTTCTCGCCGCTCTCGATGCTCTTCCTGAGTGAATTGTGCCTTCTCCTCTTCTCTCTCCTCTCCTTCGGTATCGTCCCGATCTGGGAGAAGCTCTGCAGCATGCGACGGTCATTGCTTCTGCCACTCATCACCGCAGGAACCATCAACGGCATTCTCGGACCGGTACTGTGGTTTACGGGATTGCAGCGGACATCCGCAGTGAATACTGAGCTCTTCGGCATGACCGAAATGCTTTTCCTGATGATCTTCGGCGTCTTCATCATCCATCAATCCCTGCGTCGCAGTCACTGGATCGGCGGGATGATCATCCTCCTCGGCATCATCACGGTCGCGCTGCGAGGATTCACCGACGGGCTGGAGCTCCAATCAGGGGATTTATCCATAATACTGGCCTGCATCTGCTATGCCGTCGGTGGAACAATCATCGGGAAATATCTCAGATCGCTGCCACCGCAAATCATCATCGTCACCCGCTCGCTGACTGCTCTCACCTTCTTCTTCCTCCTCTCACCATTCATCACGCGCTCCTTCCTGTCTGAGGTATCGCAATTCCCCGTCGAGCTCATCTTCGCGCTCCTCTCCTACGGATTCATCTCTCGCTTTCTTCTGGTCTTCAGTTACTACGAAGCAATCGAACACCTCCCGATTGCCACCGTTTCTCTCCTCTCCACACTGACGGTGGCAGGTGGTGCGCTCTTTGCACACTTCTATCTGGGGGAAACTGTTGCGTGGTACCAAACGTTAGGTGCGGCAATTATCATCGCCGGAGCCATGGTCGTGCAATGGCAAAACTTGAGCCGCATCGAAGGAAAAGTGATGAATTTTGTGAGGGCGCATCACCGATGAACGGATTGGCGATTGCGAGATTTGCGAATTGCGATTGCAGGACATTCAATCGCAATTCGCAAATTTCAAATCGTAAATCTGATGCTCACCTTACCCGTAATCAGAACAATCACTGCTCTACCCCATAGATCTGCAGCGCCTTCGTCACAATCTTCGCCACCTCCGCACGATTCACCGGATTATTCGGACCAAAGAGGCCCGTAGCTTTGCCTTCAGCATCCGTATACCCCGACACCACACCATCTGTCGCTGCTGTTTCGATCGCTGCACCGAACTCGATGGAGCTATCAACGTCAGTGAAGACCTTGCCTGTCCTGAGTTGCATCTTAGCGGAAAGCGCCTGAAGCACCGTCAGCACAACATCAGCGCGCGTCGCCGGCCGCAATGTATCCACCGATCCACCGGAGTACAGAGACCAACCGCGCTTCTCGCAGCAACGGACATACGGCTCGGTCCACGTCCCCGATGCAGTGCGATTCTTGATCGTCTGCTGACACACACTCGTATCTGTTCCGGAAAGTTGCACGGCAATTTTCGCCAGTTGACCGACGGTCACATTGTCGACGGGACCATACAGACCCTTGGGAAGTCCATTGGTATCGCGATAGCCCGAGACGATCGTGCGCTCGATGATCTCGCGAACGAACGGCGCGAACCACGCATCGGAAGGAACATCCGTGAATGTGACAGGATAGCCATCCACCTTCGCGATGATGAAGGGAGATGCTGGAAGAATAACCTTCGCCGCTCCGCTCCCTTCGGCGGGAAATAGATCGGCACTCCCCTCCCTCGTCGCACTCTGCAGGCGATCACTCTGCTCCTGCAGAAACTGATCGAGCGTCTGCTGGAGCTGCGGGGAAAGCATCGACTCTCCTGATGCGGCAAAGGCGATGACTGGAACGAACAACAATGGAAGAAGAAAGAAGCGGTGCATGGGAGAAGTGTAATGGATCCTCTGAAAAATGTCATGGTGATGGAGCTGACCTGAGCTGAACCGAAGCATCAAACTATGTCATTTGAAGAAAGTCGTACATTTGTCGCAGTTCGATCCCTCGTCCCGGCTCAGGACAGGCTCGCTCACTGTGACAAATGTACTTAGCCTTCAGAAGTATCGTATTCTCACTTGCTTCAATCTCGACCCGCCGCTAGCCTGCCGCAGATATGACAGGTTTCCAAAGTCTCGGCCCCCGCGGCCCTCAGAAGGGCGACGGGGATGATTTTTCCAAAAATAGTTCAGGAAACAAAGGGAAGTATCAAGGAAAAACCATCCTCCTCCTCGGTTCCGGAGCGCTGAAGATCGGCGAGGCGGGAGAGTTTGATTACTCGGGCAGCCAAGCGATCAAAGCCTTCAAAGAAGAAGGTGCGCGCATCGTCCTCATCAATCCGAATATTGCCACCAACCAGACGAGCTGGGACCTGGCCGACCGCGTGTACTTCATCCCCGTCACGCCGTCCTTCGTCGCACGCATCATCGAGAAGGAGCATCCGGATGCGATTGCGCTGAGCTTCGGCGGACAGACGGCACTCAACTGCGGCATCGGCCTGGAAGACAGCGGCGTGCTCAGGGCACAGAACGTCGCGGTGCTCGGCACACCCGTGGAGAGTATCCGCAAAACCGAAGACCGTGCACTCTTCAATGCGGAGTTGAAATCGATCGGCGTGGATGTCCCGCGGTCCTTCGCCTGCGAATCGCTCGATCAGGCGCTGAAGGCTGCGCAGGAGCTGAAGTTCCCGGTGATCATCCGTGGAGCCTTCGCACTGGGAGGGAAGGGCTCCGGCCGACCGATGAACGAAGCGGAGCTGAAGGATCTGTGCAAAGTCGCTTTCGTGGAATCTCCACAAATCCTCGTGGAAGAAGACCTCACCGGCTGGAAGGAAATCGAATACGAAGTGGTGCGTGATACCGCCGACAATTGCATAACGGTCTGCAACATGGAGAACGTGGACCCGCTGGGGATCCACACCGGCGAATCCATCGTCATCGCTCCCAGCCAAACTCTCGACAACGAGGACTACCAGATGCTCCGGTCCATCGCCCTGAAAGTGATCCGGCACTTTGGCATCGTCGGGGAGTGCAACATCCAGTACGCGCTGGATCCCCGGTCACGGAAATATCGGGTGATCGAGGTGAACGCGCGCCTCAGCCGCAGCTCCGCACTCGCCTCCAAGGCCACGGGCTATCCACTCGCCTTCATCGCCGCCAAGCTCGCGATGGGCTACACCCTGCCGGGGCTGCGCAACGCCATCACCCAGGTCACCTGCGCGGATTTCGAACCGGCGCTGGACTACGTCGCGGTGAAGGTCCCCCGCTGGGATCTGCAGAAATTCCGCCATGTGAGTGAGCGAGTGACGAGCGAGATGAAGTCTGTCGGCGAAGTGATGGCCCTGGGTCGCACATTCGAAGAAGCGCTCCAGAAAGCGATCCGCATGCTGAATATCGGGGAAGAAGGACTCTATCCGTCTTCGATGAAGTTCAAAGACCTCATCGCCGAGCTCAAGCGCCCCACCCCCCGCCGCATCTTCGCGCTGGCCAATGCCCTTGCCGGTGAATGGTCCGTCGATGAGGCGTCCATCGCAACGGGAATCGACCGCTGGTTCCTGGAAAGAATCCATAGCTGCGCAGACGTTGCGTCATCACTGCAACAGACGAGAGTCGGTGGCGGCCTCACCACTCCCCTCCTCCGGCACGCCAAGCGCATGGGATTCTCGGACCGCGCCATTGCCAAGCTCACCGACCGCTCCCCGGGAGATATTCGGGAGCTTCGCCTCACCAGTGGTGTTCTGCCCGTGGTGAAGCAGATCGACACCCTCGCCGGAGAGTTCCCCGCGAAGACGAACTATCTGTACCTCACGTATCATGGGACGGAGAATGATGTTTCGTTTGATGGCGCCGGAGAAGCTATGAGCTTTGAGCGATTAGCTGTGAGCTTGAATACGTCTCGATCATCTGAGGTCACCGATACTTCTCGAGAAACATCAATCCAAAGAGAAATATCCGCAGCTCAAAGCTCAAAGCTCAAAGCTCAAAGCTACGCCGTGGTTCTCGGCGGCGGTCCCTATTCCATCGGCTCCTCCGTGGAATTCGACTGGTGCTGCGTGCAAGCTGCTCACGAATTGAGTCGCCAGGGGTACAAGGTAGCGATGATCAATTCCAATCCCGAAACCGTCAGCACGGATTACGACGAATGCGATGCGCTCTTCTTCGATGAGCTTACGGATGAACGGGTGCGGGATATCGCAGATTTGCTCCATCCTGCAGGCATCGTCGTCTCCATGGGCGGACAGATCCCCAATTCCCTCGCGCCCAAGATCGCCGCTGCGGGTATCCCCATCTTCGGCACGGCCCCTGCGGATATCGACCGCGCGGAAGACCGGCACAAGTTCAGCTCCCTCCTGGATACTCTCAAGGTCGACCAGCCGGAGTGGAAGGAATTCTCGGAAATCGATTCTGCTACGGCATTCGCAGAGTCCGTCGGCTATCCGGTGATCGTCCGACCCAGCTACGTGCTCTCCGGTGCCTCCATGGCCGTCGTCCACTCCCGGGATGATCTGCAGGATTACGTGGAGCGATCGGCGTTCGTGAATAAGGAGGCGCCCATCGTCATTTCCAAATTCGAAATCGGCGCCAAAGAGATAGAATTTGATGGGGTAGCGCAGAACGGCAAACTCCTCCTCTACGCGATCTCCGAACACGTGGAGAATGCCGGCGTGCATTCCGGCGACGCCACCATCGTGCTCCCGCCGCAGCGCGTCAATCTGGAGACCCTCCGTCAGGTGAAACACATCGGCAAAAATATCGCAGCAGGACTGAATATCTCCGGCCCGTTCAATATCCAAATCCTCGCCAAGGAGAACCGCCTGAAGGTGATCGAGTGCAACCTCCGCGCCAGCCGCAGCTTCCCCTTCGCGAGCAAAGTAACGGGGATCAACTTCGCGACCCTCGCGACCCAGGCATTGCTGGGCAAAGCTCCAACGGACAAGCACTACCAGACCGTGGATCTGGATCACGTCGGCGTGAAGGCCGCACAATTCAGCTTCTCACGACTCAAAGGTGCAGACCCACGATTGGGCGTGGAGATGGCCAGCACCGGCGAAGTGGCCTGCTTCGGGGATAACGCTGAACAAGCACTCCTCCTCGCACTGCTCGCGGTCGGATTCAAACTCCCCAAGCGCTCGATCCTCCTCACCGTCGGACATCTGGAAGACAAGATCGATCTCTTCCCGGCGATGAAGACGCTCCAGGAAAAATGCTTCGTCTTCTTCGCTACAGGCCGGACCCACGATTTCCTGGAATCCCGCGGAATCCCCAGCGTCCTCCTCCACAAAGTCTCGGAACCCCGCAGCCCCAATATTCGCGAGTACCTCACGGAGCGCAGAGTGGATCTGGTGGTGAATATCCCCACCCACAGCAGCGCCACCGAGCAGACCGACGGCTACTTCATCCGTCGCCTCGCAACAGACCACGGCATCCCGCTCGTCACCAACGTCCAGCTCCTCAAGCGCATCGTGGAAGCGATTGCTCGCGAAGATACCGAGGCGTTGCCGCTGCTGGCGTGGCCGGATCTTTTAACCAGCGAATAGCGATTAGCGGATAGCGGATAGCGAGGAAATTGAGAATCAACGACGACTTTTGCTCTTCTCTACGCGCTACACGCTACACGCTATCCGCTTGCCAGTAGGCGAATCCATCCGTACACTCTCCGTACTCTCATTCCCCTCGCCACAATGCCAGACATGGATGATTTCACCCTCCCGGAAGAAATTCTACAAGACAATTCCTCCAGCAGCGGAAGCAGCAGTACCGCCGGCGATGATGATCAAACGCTCGTCACGCGCGAGGGATTGAAGAAATTGCAGGAAGAACTGGAGCTCCTCAAGACCGTCCGCCGCGGCGAAGTGGCTCAGCGCCTGAAGGAAGCGATCTCCTACGGAGACCTTTCCGAAAATTCCGAGTACGAAGAAGCGAAGAACGAGCAGGCCTTCGTGGAAGGACGCATCATGGAGCTGGAGCGCAAAGTGAAAAGTGCGAAGATCATCTCCGAGAGGACGGACCACCGCGCTGTGGAAATCGGCTCCTCGGTGACCGTGCGCAACAAGTCGACGCGCGAAGAGCCCGAGACGTACACCATCGTCGGTTCGACGGAAGCCAATCCCATCGACAAGAAAATCTCCAACGAATCCCCTCTCGGCAAGGCCTTCCTCTCCTCGAAGAAAGGCGATATCGTGGATGTGATCGCGCCCGGAGGAGTGTTTAAGTATGAGATTGTGAAGGTGGCGTGACGAGTTACTGGTTTACTGGTTATTAGTTATTAGTTTTTTTTCTGATTGTGCTCTTCATTAATCAGAGCCTTTTTGCATCAAACTAGAAACTAATAACCAACAACTAGAAACTTACTCGCTCTCCGCGTACTCTTCCCCCGTGGCTGATCAGAAAGCTCCACCGGCCGTAACCATCCCCGACGATCTCAAGGCGAAATTCCCCGAGCTCATCGCACTGATACTGGGATCCGAGAGCATGAATGACGAGGAGCGGCAGTACTGGGTGAATATCCTTCC
>JBAWYM010000035.1:0-20215 GCA_037143575.1 Candidatus Peregrinibacteria bacterium
CCTGTGTTCAAGCCCGGAGCCGCAGCGCAGGGCGGGACACAGGGTTATTCACTGATTGTTCAAGAACAAAAGAAAGCAAAGCGATCCGGGAATCTTGCAAAAAAAGAACTAAAAACTAACAACTAAAGAACTAATAACTGTTTAACCGTCCCGTCAGCGAACGATATCCACCACATACAGCCTCTTATCATCCAGCACGTACAACCGTGATTCATCCGGATCGACAGAGAGATCTTTGAGCTTCCCCACCTGATCGCCTTCGAGTACATACTGCATCTTGTAGGCGGATTCCCCTGTCTGGCCGCCGTCAGTCGTGACGATGATACGAGAATTGGCAGGATCCAAGAAATAGAGATTGCCGTTGGGCACCTTGAATACCTTCGTGGCGGTTTCAAGCATATTCTTCTCGGGTGCATGACGGATGGCGAATGGCTGACTCTCTCCACGGAAAAGCCGTACCACCTCTCCGCCCTGCTTCAAGACAAAGATACTGCTATCGATAGCCATGGAGAGCGCTCCCTCAAGCTTCCCATTGACGTTGTACTCCGTAGGAGCGCCGTAACGATTGCTCAGACGCTCATATTTATAGATTTGGTTATTTTGAGGAGAGAGCAAATAGAGATACCGCAAGTATGTCTGGAGATCTTTACCACTGATCCAGCCTGCAGGATCTTCGGTTTTCATCACGACCGTCTGGCTTTTCCCCACCTCGATCACACTATTCTCCGCCGTCTGAAACACTACGGACTGGAAACGTGGGAAGTCTGTCGCATCGGCAATGGTCTCTTTGTCGGTCACCCGTACAGGATCTTCCAAATTATTGAGAAGAGCTCTGTAACTATTCTGCTTATCGTAGAGAGTGAATTCACTATTTCCGAGAGGAGCCAACCCCTGCAGAGTGATGGCGGGATTTTTCGCGGCAGCATTCACTACCAATCGCGGCGAAAGGCGAACGATATGATTGATCTCCTCACGCTTCGTCCGGATGCGATCAAGAAGATCAAGGGATTCCGTCCTAAAGAGCCCACTTTCGTTATTCATCACCTGCTTAGCTTCTTCTTCGGCCTGAATAAGAGCAGCGTTGACACCATCGACATCGCCCGTCAGTTGACGATTATCGGCAATGGCGATTTCTTCATCGATCTGCAGCAAAAGTATTTTGAGCTCCGCACGTGTTTTCCCCTGACCAGTCGCTGCGGATATGTTCACGATCACCCACACAAGAAGAAAGACTCCGAGGGCCCCAGCAAGGAGAAGGAGATGTGCCCGTCGGCGGCGCTGGGGATTTTTAAGATCAGTGATGATTCCGGAAACCCACTCAGCACTGCGTTCCCAAGCACGGGAAAGTGCCTTAGATGTGAGAACAGACTGTGCCCACTTCTGGACATTGTGTAGAAAAGGAGAAAGAGAGAACTTCAAGGAGGGCAATGTAAACGATGCTTTCGCTCGCCGATCCCGCCGATTGCCACGAACCGCAGGAGTAGGAGAAGATTCCTCCTTCAGAGAAAGCTGTCGCCCACCACGCACGTGCAGAGAGGCGAGTGCAGCGTGTTCTCCTTCCGCTTCCAGCGCCCCCTCCAGCTCTTCGAAAAGCTGCTCACCACGCTGGATCATGTGAGCCAATTGCGCTGGAGTGACGGCACGAAGCAGGCGCTGTGTGGAGAAAACGACACTATCTCTAGCCTCCAGCTGGCCACTGGCGATGTGGACGAATGCGGGGAGAGGCTTGCCGCGGGTGTACTCGGTAATCTGGCTCGCAGAACCCGCGCGGATGATATACGCCTCCGCGGCACCGGCATGCGAAACGTGCAATGTCCCGCTCTCCCCCACCACAGCAACGATGGCATGGATGCCACTCACCGCCTTGGAGAGAATCAGGCCCTTCAGGAGACCATTCAGTTCTTTGAGCGCACCATCCAACCGCTCCGCCGGATCGCCTTCCGTCTCGAGAAGCGCATGCTCGATCACCACCACACACTCTTTCTCTACGGTCTTCGCATCAGCAGGAGACGCTTCGACCTCCAGAAGGAAGCAAACGCGTTCTTTGAGCGAAGAAACGAACGAAAGCGCGACTAGGGAAACTCCCTTCGCGACTTTGGTCATGCCCGTTTGGACTGTAACGTCCATACGGAGAGCGAGGGTACCTTAAGAGAGTGAGCGCGAGCAAGCGATTGACATGATGTACGCACCAAAAATAACAATAAAGAAAAGCTCTGTTTAAAGTTAGGAACCGCTGAAAAATGTCATGGTTCGACGCGGCTCACCATGACATTTTTCTCGAGCGATCTCTGTTACAATCCATATTCTTAGAATGAAAATTCATTGATTAGAAGCCAGAATCTCGATGCCTCGACAAGCATGTACTTGCTTTTTGCCTTCCGAAGGACTACACTGGAGACATTCTAGTTTATTTTCCAAGAACAACTCGTGAAAACCATCGGTGAATGGCTCCAAAAGAAATTAGGAGCCGACCCTACGGATTCCCCTTCCGCGCCAGAGACCGGCGGGAAGGATTTACAGAGGTCTCCCACAACACAGGCCCCCGGCCAAAGACCAGGGAATAATCGTCCCCAGCAGGGGCAGCAACAGCCTCGCCCTCAGCAGGGTCGTGGCCAGCCCCAAGGGCAGCGTCCGCAGCAACCGCGCGGAAACCAGCAGCCCCGTCCTCCTCAGCAACAGCGACCACAGCAGCCGAGGACAAACCAGCCGGCTCGCCCTCCCCAACAGCAACGGCCCAACCAGCCTCCTCGCGCGAATATGCCGCAGCAGCAACCCCGCCCGCTCCCTGTCGTTCAGGGAAAGGCTGGCGGACTGCGTGTGTATCCGCTGGGCGGCTTCGAACAAGTCGGCCGCAACTGCTTCGTGATCGAAGTCGATCAGGATATCTACATCATCGACCTCGGCCTGCAGTTCCCGGATGAAGACATGCTCGGGATCGATTACCTCGTGCCGGATATCTCCTGTCTGAAAGGACGCGAGAACCGGATCAAGGCGATCCTCTTCACCCACGGTCACCTCGACCACATCGGCGCCGTGCAGCACCTCCTCCCCGCTCTCCACTTCCCGCCGTGCTACGGCACCAAGCTCACGATGGCCTTCGTCCGCAAGCGCCTCGATGAGGCCAAGATGACGTCCCAGGTGCAGCTGAACACCGTTGCCTACAATCAGAAGGTGCGCATCGGCAAGTGCGAAGCGGAGTTCCTCCGCGTCACGCACTCGATCCCGGATTCTGCAGCCATCGCGCTCAAGACGCCGTACGGAACGATCATGCACACCGGTGACTTCAAGTTCGATTTGACGCCGGTCGATGAACCGCCTGCAGACTTCCAGCGCTTCGCGGAGCTCGGTAAAGAAGGAGTGCTCGCGATCATCGCCGACTCCACCAATGTGAATAAGCCTGGCTACAGCAAGAGCGAACGGGATATCTCCGAGACGCTCCGCGGCCTCATCCGCGACGCCAACGGACGCGTGATCATCTCCACCTTCAGCTCACTTCTCAGTCGCATCCAGCAGATCGTGAACCACGCCAAGGACTTCAATCGCAAGGTCTTCGTGTCGGGCCGGAGCATGGAGAACAATATCGAAATCGCGCAGAACCTCGGGTACCTCAAAGCTCCCCGTGGCCTCATCCGCAAGGTGGGCCCCGGCATGGAGAAGATTCCCGATAAGGAAGTGCTCATCATCACCACGGGAAGCCAGGGTGAAGAAATGGCGGGCCTCGCCCGCATCGGGCTGGGGACCCACCGCAATATCTCCGTGAAAGCGGGCGATACCATCATCCTGAGCTCTAACCCCATCATCGGCAACGAACGGTCTGTCGCCAAGGTCGTCAATAACCTGCACCTCAAAGGCGCCAAGGTGAAGACGAACGCGGAGCTCGCGCTCCACACCACGGGCCACGGGCATGCTGGAGATATCCTCTTGATGCACCAGCTCGTCCGTGCCAAGCACATCATCCCCGAGCACGGCGAACCGCACATGGTCGCCGCCCACGCGGATCTCGCGCGCTCCATCGGCTACGAGGACAATCAAATTCACACGCTGACCAACGGCGAAATCCTCGAGTTCGATAATCAGGGCGCCGCCCGCAAGAGCAAGCAGAAGCACCTCATCCAGGACGTCATCATCGATGGCCTTGGGAGTGCGGGCGAAGGCCAGCGTGTCCTCACCGACCGCAAGGTCATGAGCACCGCAGGCGTCCTCGTCCTCGTGCTCCGTGTGTACAGCCAGAGCAAGCGCCTCGTCGGCGATCCGGATATTCTCTCCCGCGGCCTCATCTACGGCTCGGAGCAGACGGTGATCACCAAAGAGGTGAATGATATCGTCCGCAAAGCCTACGAAGAATCCATCAATCGCGGCGAAGTCGACCGCCTCGATACCAAGCGGACAATCAGCGGTGCTCTCTACCGGTACTTCGACCGGAAGCTAGACAGAGAGCCCATGATTATTCCGATCATTGTGGAAGTATAACAATAGAAAACCATCCCGTAGGACAGGAATATTCCTGTCCTACGGGGTTTTCTCGTATGCGACACCGCTGAACACTCCCCATCTTCGCTCTATCCTCAACGCTCCATTTCTGCTATACTACTACGATGTCTCTACGCCCATTGCACACAGTCCTCGGCGGCACGACTCTCGTCCTCGGCGTCCTGAGCCTAGGCATTGCCACATTCGCATTCACCGGCTTCACCCCATCGTCATCCGCTCCGATTCAGGGACGTCTGCTCCCGGATAACATTCGCGCAGATACTGTCCCCTGGAAAGTCTTCACCCCCGATTTGATCATTGCCGGAATCACTGTCCCTGCGGATACGAATGCCATCATTCAGCTTCCTCCCGATCGTAAGCCCATCCTCCGGGATGTCCTCTTCGGGACCGTCAATGACACGACCACGCGCTACTGGGGATACTGTCTGCCCGAGGATTACCAAAAGGAGAACGCCATGACGAGGAATGTCCTCCCGGGAAAGATCTTCATGTCTGAGGGTGAGCAGAAAGCGCGTGCCGCGAACTACGCACAAACACTCCGAAAGAATTTCACCATTCCCCGTGATCTCACAGAAGAAGACCTCAACGGGACACGAGTGGCCGCACAGGGGCTGATCTATAGTGAATTCATGACATTCGAACCCAGTGCGATTTGTTACGTGATGAGTGATCATCCGCTGGCAACCAGCGTCGATGATGATGAAGACGGCGCGAATAACATGGTCGAGCGCAATTATCACTCTCTCTCCCGCAATCCCGATACAGACGGTGATGGGCTGAACGATGGATGTGAAATCTTCGGAGATAAGACATCACCCATCCTCCGTGACACCGACGGTGACGGGCTGATCGATGGAATAGAGGATGCTAATCACAATTGTCGTTACGATCCAGGGACCGAAACGAACCCGCTGGCGTGGGATACCGACAATGACGGACTCCCCGACGGGCTCATGAAAATGGGGGATTTCCGCAATACACGCCTCATGGGTGAAGATAAGAATCTCAACGGTACGGTCGACCCCGGCGAATCCGATCCCAAGAGGTGGTCCTCGGCAAAAGACGGTGTGTCGGATGGAGACCGCTACTGGCAATGTATTTTCGGAGGGAAGCAGGGTTGCTGATACAGGCTAAATTATGCTATACTATCCCGATGACATCCAAACACATCCTCACAGCGGCACTCGCTCTCCTCGCCTCCTTCGCAGCAGCGGGAACGGCCTATGCCTATATCTCTCCTGAGGATGTCCTTCTCAACAAGAGCACTTATCTTCCTCCCAATTCCCGCGGCGCTCCGGATCGACTCGCAGCCCAACAGGATGCAGTCGCAACCAAGCAACAGCGCGAGTTCAATATCCTCGTCGAGAGCCAGCACCCGACAGCCCAGTCTAGCTCCTCCGCGGTATCATCCGCTGCAGATACCACCGATCCCACGAAAGCTCTCTCTGCTGATGATCAGGAACTACTGCGAACGGCGAGAATTCTCCAGCGCGTGCAGAAGAATCAGATCATTCTCCAGTACGGCGGACGCACCCTCGACGGGAGTGATTACCACGGCGGGGCTCCGCTCGCACCCAGTGGTGCAGGAGGCGTTCTCTCCGCCATCGTCATGATCGGAGCGGTGGGGTGGACGATTGTTCGGGCGAAAATGTTGAAGAAGGGGACGCGGTTAGAAATCTAGGTCAAAACCATTGTTGCATTGTTCAATTGTTGCATTGCTGGTTTGTTGAAGAGCCCGATTGAATAATAACAATGGAACAATTTAACAATGGAACAATGCCCGTCTCTGATAGGCTCGCTGCCCATGCCACCCGTATTATCATTCACCGGAAAGCGCTGGATTATTCCCGAGCCTACTGAGGCCAGCGGTGATATTTTGCAAAACCTCAAAGAGAGCAGGGGAATCAGATCATCGGAGTCCATCATTTCGCCGACGGTGTACCCCGATATCACCATTATCTGTGACCGGCTAAGACAGGCGATTGAGCGGCGCGAAACGATCGGCATCTTCGGCGACTATGACTGTGACGGCATCACCGGCGCGGCAATCCTCGTCCGGCTCCTGCGCAGACGCGGCATCGAACCGATCGTCATACTTCCGCACAGAGTCCGCGACGGATACGGATTGACGACAATGATGATCGAACGCTGGAAAGCACACGGGATCTCTCTTCTCCTCACGGTCGATACGGGAATCACCGCAGTCGATGCCATTGCCGAAGCGCGGCGAAGCGGCATCGATGTCCTCATCACCGATCACCATCACTTGCAGGAAGAAGTACCAGCGGCATTCGGTATTCTCCATCCAGCGCTCGCCCCAGGATATCCCGAGCCGCACCCATCAGGGTCGGGTGTCGCCTTTGCGCTCGCAACCGCTCTGGAAGGAACGGCTACATGGGAGGGAAGAGATACAGATATCGCTCTAGCTGCCATTGGAATGATCGCGGACCTTGTGCCATTACAGGGTGGAAACCGTGCGCTCGTCCAAGAAGGCATCACCGCTCTCAATGCCCTCACCGATGGGCCGCTCGCGCTCTTCGCCGATACTATTCGCTCCAAAAACCGTGCGCTGGTAGCGACGGATATTGCCTTCCGCTTAGCCCCGCGCATCAACGCCGCTGGCCGCATGGAAGATCCGATGATCGCGCTCACGGCTCTCCTCGATGGCGGACCCGCACTCCAATCACTCGAGACTCTCAATGGGCTACGGCAGAGCAGTACCCTCTCTCTTCTCGTAGAGACATACACACTCCTCGATCTTCCGGAGAATCCGTCGCACGAACAATTGATGTCCCTCCCGCCGCTCCTCGCCGTCGCACATGCGTCCTTTCCGGAAGGCATCATTGGCCTTCTCGCCGGCAGACTCACCGAAGCCTTCGGCCGTCCCAGCCTCGTCGCCACGATTCGCGATGGACGGTGTACAGCGTCCCTTCGAAGCATTCCTGCATTCCATGTTGCACAAGGATTGAAGCGGTGCAGTGATCTCCTCGGGAGCTTCGGCGGCCACGCACAGGCAGCAGGATGCTCCTTCGCCGAAGCAGACTTCCCACTCCTTCGGCAGCGCATGAGCGATGATGTCGCCGCGCACGTGTCGTCCGAAGATCTCTTCCCATCACTTTCCATCGCATCCAGTATCCAGCCACAGAACATCACCGTTGGATTCTGCGAAGGTCTCGCTGCATTGGAACCTTTCGGGCAAGGTAATCCTGAACCACTCTTCCTCCTACCACATGTCCGCTTGGAGAATTGCCGGCAAGTCGGAGCAGAAGGTGCGCATTTGCAATGCCGTGTCGCCGACATCAAGGCGATCGGCTTTCGCCTCGGAGCATTCATGGCAGAGACCATGAAGCCACTCGATATCACGTGCAAGCTGCAGGTGGACACGTGGAACGGATACCGCAATCCGCAGGTGGTGATCGAGGATATGCGGGTGTCGAAGTGGTAACGGATATACACACTATCCTCTGCAGCAGGACACTTTTGTACTGATCCGATTGCCGTAGAACCGGTACCTGCGCAAAAATCACCTTGGTAGATCATCATCATCATCTTTTTTCTGGAGAGCAGGGATACTTCCCTGCGGGCCGAAGTGATGAAGATGTTCTGTAGAATGGCCTCCTGATGCTTCTCGCATGGAGTGAAAACGAGGACCCGAAAGAACCAAAAAGTTTTCTAAGATAGGCTGATTCAACGTCGAAGAAGAGTATCAAGTGCCTTCTGCATCTGCGTCTCAAAATTTCCATCCATACAACATGCGGGGAGATTCCTTTCCTTTGCTTCTTCTCTGATTTGCACACCATACTCACTGATCATTGTTGCGATTGCGGAAAAGGTTTCACGATTGTTCGTATGCTCGATAACCCAGTCGTGCTTTTCTTTGCTTTTCCGAAAGCCATCTTCTATCTCTTTGTGATTGGTCCTATGGAGAAACAGGCTTCGTATTGAATGTGTCGTTGCTGTTGGTACATCAGACAAATACGCAGGATCGATGTGCAGTCCTTCGAGGATGAACGAACGTTGCTCATGGGCAGCGTATTCGATAAAAGCCTTCAAGCCGGGCCACGTTGTTTTCGCTTTATCGCGATAAAAAGTGATGATTTGATCTGCCGAATATTCTCGGTAGAACACATCATTGTTCTTGTGTGTAGTCTGTCGCATGCGAGTGAGCGGATGCACTTCACTCTCAGGGATATACTGATTGACCACTGACTCCAAATAATCCGTCGGTATCCAGGGAATATGCAGATGCTCAGAAAGCCTTTCTGCGAGAGTTGTTTTGCCGCAACGAGGTGGACCTCCGATCAAATAGATCATGTCAAAAGCTTACCTGATGTATCCACATTGGTAGATCATCATTCTTCGATATTTGAGAGTAGGCATACCTGCCTGCGGGTAGCATCAGGAATTCTTTCGTCGAAAGAGCCCATTACTTCGATCCGCAGGGAAGTATCCCCGCTCTCATGAATCAAAAAAGCTCAAAGAAAATCCCCCTCCCACCTCTAGGCAGAACGGGGATTCCCCAAACTTCAAAACCAATCGTAATTCCTTATTTCTTCTCGCAGCACGCACCACCTTCGGCGCAGGCCTTGGCCATGCAGGGGCAGAGCTTGGTAACGAGCTTCACCCAGAGCACAGAGCCGATCATCGCGGCGAGGAGGGAAAGAGAAGCATCGGTGGTACCGAAGACGAAACCGGATGCCGTAAAATGTGTCTTCCAGACACCGATGAGAGCAGCGATCATTCCGAATGTGAGGATGAGCGCCACGAGGATCTTCATGGATTTGCAGCCGCCGCAACCACAGCAGGAAGAGGGGGATGAACAGCAAGACATAGGAAGGGGGGAAGGAATGGAATGGTCATTATATTACACCATGGGTTACGGGCTGTAAGAAAATCCCCTCCACAGAAAAACTTCATGGTGCTTCCCGCGGGTCAATACTTCGGCAGGCTCAGCACAGGCGAACCTCTCTGAGGACCATCGAATGTTTCGCTACATCTCGCCCCGCACGTTCTTCCACTCCTCCAGAATCCTCCGCTCCTCCCGCCCAAGCTTCGACGGGATCTCCACCTTCACCGTCACATAATGCTCACCACTACGGCTTGAGCTCAGCACCGGAAGACCTTTCCCTTTCATCCGGAAGACCTGCCCCGGTTGCGTACCGGCAGGAATGGTCAATGTCACCGCGCCGTGGACTGTGTCGACCGAACGCTCGCCACCGAGTAAGGCCATCGTCACGGAAATGGTCTCCATGGTGCGGATATCACTGCCGTCGCGCTCGAACCGTTTGTCCGGACGAACACGCACTGCGACGAAGAGATCTCCGGAGGCTGCGCCGCGCTCTCCCGCTTCTCCTTCATTGCGTACGCGCAGTGTCTGACCATCTTCGATCCCCGCAGGAATCGCCACGGTGACGGAATGCTTCTCCCGCGCCCGGCCCTGGCCGCTGCAGGTCTTGCAGGGCTTCTCGGGAATCTTCCCCGATCCCTTGCACGTCGGGCAGACGTACGCCTGACGGATCGCCCCGAAGAACGATTGCGCGGTCTTGGTGACTTGTCCGGTTCCCCCGCACTCTCTGCACGTGATGATCGGAGACCCCGGCTCGGCACCGGAGCCCTCGCACGTTTTGCAGGAACCCAGACGGTCCATCGAGAAGGTCTTGGAGACTCCGGTGACGACTTCCGCAAACTCGATGGTGATTTCCACCTGAAGATCGCGGCCTCCTTCTTGCTTGCGTCGTCCCGCTCCGCCGCCAGCCCCACCAAAGAAATTTTCGAAGATATCGCCGAAGCCGCCCATCTCTCCACTCTGGAACCCCGAGAAATCGAATCCGCCAAAAGGTCCGCGCCCTCCGCCATTGCCCGGGCCGGAGCTGGAGCTACCCGTCGTCCCGAACTGGTCGTACGCACTCTTCTTCTGATCATCACTCAGGATCTCGTACGCCTCGTTCACTTCTTTGAACTTCTTCTCCGCCTCAGGATTGCTCTTGTTGCGGTCCGGATGGAGCTCCTTGCTCAAGCGGCGGTACGCCTTCTTGAGGTCATCCTTGGATGCAGTCTTGGGAACGCCGAGGATGTCGTAGAGGTCACGGGGCACGGAGGGAGGATAGCAGAATGCATGATGGAGACTGGAGCGGAAAGAGGAGAAAGCTATCAGGATGATCCACGATCCGATGTGCGTATCATTTTCCCCAAAACCCTCCAACCATCATAGGGCGTCCATCCGCACTTCGAATGAAGCTCTTCCCCACGAATCGTCCACTCCTCCTTCGGATCAATAATAACGAAATCTGCAGGGGCGTCTTCGACGATGCCCTTTTTCCCAAGAGAAAATATTCGATTGGGATTTGCAAAGCACAGACGAAGAATCTCTGAATAGGAAAGATGAATGTCATGGTTCGATGTGTCGGCAAGCTCAGCACAGGCTGAACTCACCATGACATGCTGCTCTGCCACAACCGTCATCAATAGAGGAATCATCGTCTCCACTCCCGGCACTCCTCCCGGCACCTTCGTCCAATCCGGATTATGCTTCTCCGAAAGCGTATGAGGGGCATGATCCGTCGCGATGCAATCGACAGTTCCATCGAATATTCCTTCCCACAATGCTTTCTGTTGATCGGGAGTGCGCAGTGGCGGATTCATCTTCCCCAGTGCACCGAGTGTCTCGTAATCATTCGTCGAAAGGAAAAGGTGATGTGGAGCAATTTCGCAGGTCACCGATAATCCATCCTTCTTCGCCTGACGAACCAAATCTAAACCCTGAGCTGTAGAGAGGTGCGCAATATGCAACTTCGTTCCATACGTCCGTGCGAAACCAATGGCCTGCTCCATTGCTCGAACCTCCGCGGCAACCGGCCGCATCAGGGAATGAAAGGACACATCAGACTTCTGACCTTCTGGTAAAGCATGCAAAACAGTTTCCTGTGCTTCGGCGTTGATCCCAGCATCTTCGCAGTGCGCAATGACCGGCGCATCAATCTCCGCACAAAGACGGAAGGCCTCTTCAATCACTGTGAGATCTGCCCCCTGATCACCCGTGGAGTGATCGAAATACAACTTGAGCCCCACAAGCCGGCGTCGAAGATCCGGTGATTTCCATGCCTCTCGAAATTGTGCAAGATGTTCCAGCTTCGTTGCTCCAAAGAAAAAACGTATGTCGCAATCGGATATTCTTTCTGCGCGCTCAATCTTGTCTTCAAGTGCGGCCACCGTCACCGTTGGCGGAATGGTATTGGGCATGTCACACACTGTCGTGATCCCACCGGCGATGGCCGCACGCGATTCTGACTGCATATTTCCCTTGTGCATCAGCCCCGGCTCGCGGAAGTGGACGTGGGAGTCGATGAAGCCGGGAAAGAGGAGTTTCCCCTCTGCATTAATGCGTTGAGTAGTGGGTAGTGGGTAGTGGGTAGTGGGTAGTTTCGTGGCAATCGTTTTGATGATTCCATCCTCTATATACATATCGGCTTTCCGTTCCCCATCAGCCGTGATGATCGTGCCGCCGGTGATCAGGATGGAGCTCACATGGAAAGAATACACGAATGGAGGAAAGAAAAACCAAAGGAATGCATGGCAACACTTCCTCGAAATCCTCGTATTCTTCGTTTTCCTCGATTCCCTTCGCCCGTTCACGCCTTCCCCAGCAGCATCGCCAAGAGTGCCATCCGCATGATCACGCCATTGCGGACCTCGCGGAAGTAGGCGGCATTCGGGAGCGGATCGACATCGGTGAGGATTTCGCCCACGCGCGGCAGAGGATGGAGCACTGTCACATTCTTCCCTTGGAGATGCGACGCCTGGAGAATGTACTTCAGCTTCAGGCGATCGTATTCGGAAGCATCCGTGAAGCGCTCCTTCTGGACCCGTGTCATGTAGAGAATATCCGCATCCAATCCATCGGCGAGCTCTTCGGTCTCTGTATAAGTGATGCCGTGTTCTTTGTAGAAGCTCGTCACCTTCTCGGGCATCGTGAGTTCTTTGGGTGAAATCAAGGTGAATTTCACGTCCTTGTAGAGCCCGAGGAGGAAGCTCAACGAATGAACAGTCCGGCCAAATTTCAAATCCCCCACCATGGCGATGTGGATGCCATCGAGTTTGCCGCGCTCCTTCTGGATGGTGAAGAGATCGAGGAGGGCTTGCGTGGGATGCTGACCGGGTCCGTCACCGGCATTGATGAACGGTACCGGGCTCACGGCCGCAGCCTGATCAGCGCTGCCGGCCTGAGGATGACGCATCGCGATCACATCGGCGTACTGCCCCACCACCATCATCGTGTCTTCGATCGTCTCCCCTTTGTACATGGAGCTGAACTGCATACCCTCCGCCGAAACGACAGAACCACCGAGGCGCTGCATGGCAGTCTCGAAGCTGAGGCGTGTGCGGGTACTGGGCTCATAAAAGAGCGCCGCAAGCACCTTCTTGTGCAGGAGATCATTGCCGCCGGTTTCCAGGACTTTCTCCATGTCCTTGGCTACGGCCAGAATGGCATCGCTGGATGCGCGAGTGAGCTGCTTGGTGGAAGTGAGGTGGCGGAAGGGGAGAGGCATGGCTGTAGGGTAAGAGGGATAGAAGGGATTGTCCAATGATCAGGATTTCCGCGCAGTGCGGTACTCCACCCGCCAAAAGTAATTCCCCATCGTAATGCGCACATCCGTCGCGAAAGGTACGAGCATCTCCCGCAGCTCCGCTTCGACGTAGTAGTTCTTCAAAATCTCGTGCGATGTACCATCGGAGAGTGTGCGCACTTTGAAGGTATCCTGCAGGCCCGGTTTGCGCACGAGAACGCCACCAACCCCCTCAACGAACACATTGTCTGCCAGACACACTACAGCGCCGTCCTGCAGTGCGGCATGAAATCCGCCGAGGAAATCCGTGATGCGCGCTTTCGGGATGTGCGAAAACCAACAGAGGGAAAGACCGGCATCGAAGGACCCGTGCAGGTTGCCCAGGGCATACGCATCTCCGACTTGAAAATCGACGTTGTGCCCTGGCCATTGCTTCGTCTTCGCTACCGCGAGCATCTCAGGGGCGGCATCGACCGCCAGAATGTGCGCGGCAGTCTTCGCTGCCACCTCAGTCCAGTAGCCCGTGCCACAAGCTACCTCCAGCACATGCTTCCTAAGAGCGAACTCCCGGATGGCATCCGCAATTTCTCTCTGCTCCTGCTGTCGCACCGGATCCGGACGATGATAAATTTCTTCGTATTCCTGGGCGCGTTTCCTGTAGTAATCTTCCAGATCGTGCATCGGGAGAACGACACTCAATACCTCCCGCAGAGATGTCACAGTGTGAAGTGGCTGTTCTATTTCATCTGCCGGAAATTCGGAGGCGAATTTGCCGTTACGAAACCAAATGGTGCTAATGTCGCAGGAATTCGCATGACGGATTTCCTCCTTCACCCGATCGCCGACGGCGAATACTTCCGTACCCGGAGGATTTGCTTCCGCACAGATCCGATAGTCGTCAGCTGATTTCTGCTGGTTCACAATGATGCGCTGAAAAAACGGTTCAATACCCAAGCTTACAATGCGCCGCCTCCTCTCTTCATCACCCTTCGCAATGAGGAAAAGCGCCACTCCCTTCGCACGCAAAATCTCGAGAACATCCATGGCTCCATCCGTCAGCTGATCTTTGTCCGGATTGTAGATCGTTCGATTGTAGTCGAAGATCATTGCTTTCATCACACCGATGGTATCGGCCATAGATTATGAAGTCTATTGTTTTGTAAACAATCTCTTTCTGTTGGAAATATCCTGCGGGAAGCATCCCGCGCTCGGTTAAATAGTGGAATATTGCCGTCGATCCTCTGGCCCGCAGGTCGATGCTTCGACAGGCTCAGCACAGGCGACCTGCTCTGCTACACTCGCCCCGATGTCCTCCCCCATCCGCAAGATCGCGACGTCCACCCTCTGGCAGCTTGGCAGCCAGATCACGATGGCGGCCTTGAGTGTGCTCAATGTGAAGTTCATTGCCATCGCCCTGCAGCTGGATCTGGTGGGGTACTACAATTCCGCTTTCGGCTACCTGCAGATCTTCGGCATCATCGCGGACTTCGGGCTGTATGCGGTGTCGGTGCGCGAGATGAGCCGCGCAGAGAAGAAGGATGAAGTCCTCAGTGCCCTGATGATCATCCGTGTCTTCATCCTCTGCCTGTCGCTCGGGAGCGCCATCATCATCGCGTGGCTCATTCCCGCATGGAGAGGAACCGCACTCCCGATCAGCATCACCATTGCCGCCTTCCTGCCCTTCTTCACGCTCATTGCGGGGACACTCAGGAGCGTCTTCCAAATCCACTACCACCTCGGGTACATCTTCGTGGCGGAGGTGACACAGCGCATTCTCACGACGATCCTCCTCGGCTTCCTCGTGTACTTCGGCATCCGCGGAAGCAGTAGTGTGCAGCTCCTGCTCTTCTGCCTCCTCACCGGCGGGATTGGCGCGTATATCCTGCTCCTCCTCTCCTACGCCTTCGCACGACGCTTCACCCTGGTGCCGTGGATCTGGAATTGGCAGGTGACCAAGCGACTACTGAAATTGGCGCTGCCCTTCGGCCTCTCGTATTTGCTGATCTCCGTCTGCCGGCAGTTCGACACTACCTTTATAGCACTCCTGCGCTCAGATTTCGAAACGCAGAATGCCTACTACGGCACGGTACTGCGGATGGCCGACATGGGCTTCCTCATCCCCACCTTCCTCCTCAATTCCATCCTGCCCATCGTCAGTGAGCGCGAGGAGAAAGGTCAGGACGCGAGCATCATCCTCGGCAAGACGTTCTTGACCCTCCTCGTCCTCGGGGTGATCGCCGCACTGTTCTCCTTCTTTCTGCCGCGCCCGCTCATCGCTCTGCTGACCACCGAACGTTACCTCTCCACCGCTACGCATGCAGGCTCGGATACTGCTCTCTCCCTCATCGCCATCCCGATGCTCCTCAACGGTATGATCCTCTTTGGCTTCTACGTCTTCCTCATCCGGGGAGCCTGGAAGCGCCTCGCTGGGACACTCGCCATTGGTGCGGCCGTCTCCGTCACCCTCAATTTCATTCTCATCCCCAAGCAGGGCTTCGTGGGGGCGGCCTACACCGCCATCGTCGTGAATATCCTGCTCACCACTCTCCTTCTGCCCCAAGCCCTCTCTGTGATCAAGATCCGCTTCCCGCGCTTCGCCGTCATCCGGATCGCGATCTTCTCGCTCCTCTTGGCCGGCACCCTCTGGCTGCTGCAGCCGCTCCTCATCAACGATATCCGCACTTTCCTAGCCCTCGGAGCCATGACCGCAGTTCTCGGTGTCCTGCTCTGGATCTCGGGCATCCTGAAGCTCCTCGGATCCAAAGCACCAATGACGCACCAGCATTTGACGGAGGTGCCATTGTCTGAACCTTAACCTTGATTCAGAGGATTGTAAGGATTTCTTGATGGCGCCCATTCGAAGCAAATCAAGAAAATCCGTTAATCCTTTTCATCAAGGTCAAACACTCGTACACCTCCCCGTTTTACATGCATGATCTTCTGTAGCATCGGAAAATCATGCTCCATCATCTTCCCTTGCGCCAATGGCTCACCGCCTGCGCGATCCTGCTCGTCGCTTTCTTCCTCTTGAAACGGGAATATTCCCTGATCCCGCAGGGGCTTTCCCGCGCGGTATTCTGCGACGTCGGCCAGGGAGACTCCATCCTCCTCACCAGTCCCTCCGGTCGGCACATCCTGATCGACGGCGGGCCGGATCTCTCGGCACTGCGATGCTTAGGGAAATCCCTGCCGTTCTTCAGCCACACCATCGATCTTCTCGTCCTCACCCACCCGGACGATGACCACGTCACGGCATTAGCCGAGGTTCTGCGGCGGTATCCGGTGAAGCAGGTTCTTCTCACCGGCGTCCAAAATCCCAGCGGACCTGCTGAAAGCTTCTTCGCGGAACTAGCAAAGCAGAAGATTCCGGTGATGCATCCAGAGCTCCAATCAACCATCGACTTCGGCGACGGGCTTACGCTCGATGTCCTCTGGCCGGATATACAGCATCTCAGTACGGAAACCAACGAGACATCGGTCGTTCTCCGCGCCAGAGGAACTTCAGGATCCATCCTCCTCACCGGTGATCTCCCGGAGAATGGTGAGGCGCGCTTACTCGCAACCGGACAGGATGTGCAAGCCAACATCCTCAAAATCGGCCACCACGGAAGCAAGACCTCCACGACGGAGGGATTTCTGAAGGCGGTACAACCAGCGACGGCGGTGATCTGTGTCGGCAAGCAAAACAAATTCGGCCATCCCGCTCCGGCGACTCTGGAGCGGCTGCGTTCAGAGAATGTACAAGTCCGGACAACGGCGGAGGAAGGGGCGGTGGGGTATGGGTTTTGATTGAAAGATGGGGCCCGTCCCCGTAGCTGGGGTTCGCCTGTGGTGAGCCGCGTCGAACTACGAACCCCAGCTACGGACGGCGGGCTGAGGATAGCCATTATAAGACGAGTGCATTCTTTAGTATTTTGATGTATAATAACAGTGATTACACAAATAAACATGGATCAAAAACCCTTCATCGAGATGGTCATGGCGCTCCTCTCCGATACCCAGCCGGATATCGCCGATGCCCTGATCGCCCAATCAGCAAAAATACCCCCGGAGGAACGGGAACAGATTACCACAGAGCTGAGTAAGGCAGGGGGGCTATCTCAGGCTGCGCTCAACGAAGGTTCCATCACACTACAATCGATAATCCGAGAGATGAAAAAGGTTGCAAGAGTTCGTACGGAAAGAGAAGACCGCGCTCAAGAAATCCTTCCTTTCCCCCAGAAGAAATGACAGAAGTCCAACCCCCCAAGCCCAACGATAAGGAAGCAGATCCTAAGCAGGAAGAGAAGAAAGCTCTACAGGATTATTCCCGTGCGCTCGGTAGCGCCCTCTACATCATTGATTCTTCCCTCGCACCTGACAATGACAAAAAGCGCTGGATAGCCAATATCAGCCGCGTTCATAAGGAGGTGTATTCCCAACAAGATTATTCCCAAGGAAAAGCACCCATTGATCTTCCTCATCTGAAAAAGTGGACTCGTTATGCAGAGAGATTCAATGACCAGAAGGAAGAAGGTCATTCCTATGGCCGAGCAGACATAGCCGGAAGAGCACGCTCCGCACTGGAGTCGCTCATCATCGAGGACAATCCAGCGCTGGCGCCCGATACTGCCCAAGAGCTCCACACGGAGATAAAAAACTACAATGAACGAGAAATGGAGGCGCGCAGTGCGATCAGTAGGACATTGGATTACGCCCCGAAAGATCAGCTGGCGCTGAAAATGGATCAGGAGGTAGCAGCGAATTACCGCTCTCACGTGCGTAAACATCTGTTTTGGACAATCGATCACGCAGAGCATGTCCCTTCGGTCATACAAGTGCTTCGGGAGCGCTCCGCTGGTCTACGAAAGATAACTCCTGCACTCACAGGCCGTCTTAGTAATCTTGATCAGAAAGATGATGCCATCAATACAAAGCTCTCGGATATGCGTGCTCAATATCCGGAATTAAAAACGTTTGTTTTTCCGGATTTAGATGCAACGAAGTCCAAAATAACTCTGGAAGACGCCATCCAAGAAAAAAACCTTATTCTTACGGCCATCCTCCCGGCACAAGAAGCGGCGCTAGAACAGCTAAAGGCAGACAAGAATGAACTTTGGGGAAAGGTCCAGTTTTGTGTGTGCAATCGACCGGCAAAGGAGGCAGATTCCAGCGGCATTGTCTATCTCACGGAAGGAGTAACAAAAGAGTCGATAATCCTGAATATCCAATATGTATATCAGCAAACTCAAATACGAAGACAGGAGGAAGAGAAGGTGGATAGAGAAGTCAAATCAATGCAACAGAGCCTATTGAAAATGGTAGACGATCTCCACCTTCCCGCTCTCCCTAACACTGTGGAATTCCAATCTGTACATTCCCGCGAGGATATGGAGATGGTTCGTCCCATGATTTCGCTGCTCAAGCAAGCGCTCTCATCTCTTAGCCCACAACAAAAAACAATGCTCGATTCCATTTGGATTATTCTCACACCAACTGATGCGAGCGCGGGAAGGCCCGACTCTTGCGCCATGATCCATGCAGGGCTCACGGCAGGGGAAATGCAGTCACGTATGGTCACGGCATTAACCAAGCAAGGCGCAAAAAGCTCTTTGGCGCAATTCGGAGAAGCAGTACTGCCAAACAGCGATGAAGCAAAAATGCTCATGGGCGTCACTAATCTCAAGACGGCATTGGAGAAGACACTGAGCAAAGAGCAGAAAGAGTGGTTCCAGAAACATGTGAAGCTAAATATATCCCATGGAAAAAATACAAAGTGGGAGGAAGAGAAGGCTGGATATGACACCCGGAATAGTGGAGTCGATTACGCAATCATTACCTTTCTCACAAGCCAGAAATCTGACGAGATGCAAGAGACTCTCAAGGGTGCTCTTCAACAAATAAAAGCCTATCACGAGAGCTTCAATCATCCTCCACCATTTTAGTTGAGCGTTAAGCATCCCTGTCCCCTCGGATATAGTTGGAACCTCTGAATAATTGCCAATTTGTCATGGTTCGACACGGCTCACCATGACATGCTCGAGACTTTTTCAGAGGTTCTTGCCGCCAATGAGTGCAAAGTTTTATTGACTTCATCTTTGTTCAGTACTTCACTGCACATATGGGAGCATTCTCCTGGCAAGACACGCCGATGCCCTCGCCAACAACGGCACAGCTTCGCAGATCACTATTCGTGAACGCGAATGGAATTTTCGAACTCGAGACGGAAACTGAGCCGAATACGCAGATGCCGGTACCCGTAGTGAGCCACAACATAAACGATCGATGGCGGGCATTGTTGCAGAAAGCCGTGCAACCACTCTAACCATACTTCGCGGGTATTTCCCTTCGCACTAGGGAAATTCTGTCGTAGGATAGCATCGTGAAAGTCCTGCTCCTCCTCGCGGGTAAGTCCCGGAGATTCTGGCCGCTCGCCGACAAGTCGCTCTTCCCGCTGTGCGGCAAGCCTCTCCTCGCTCACCAGATCGATCGCCTGAAGGCTGCGGGAATCACCGATATTACCCTCGTGGGCGGCGCGCATAATTTGGCGAATGTCCGCACCCTCTTTCCTGATCTCCCGATCGTGGAGCAGGAGAACTTGGGGCTGGGGATGCGCGGGGCGCTGCTCTCTGCTTTGCCCGGGGTGGGGAATGAGCCTGTATTGATCGTGAGCGGTAATGACGTGATTGCTTCTGAGGGATACCGGTTGCTACTGGAGCGCGCGGCATCCGACGGCGTCGACGGAACGATCCTCGCCTCACGCGTGACGAAGTACTTCCCGGGTGGCTACCTCACGCTCGATGGAGACCGAGTAAAAGGCATTATCGAGAAGCCCGGAGAAGGGAAGGAGCCGAGCGATCTCGTGACGATTGTTGCGCACATCCACAAAGATCCGCAGCGCCTGCTGAAGGCTTTACAGGAAACACCCGCGGAGCCGGATGACGGCTATGAGCGCGCGCTCGCCGTGCTCTTCGGGGAGAAGGTTTACCACGCCGTCCCCTACGAAGGTCCATGGCATCCGGTGAAGTTCCCCTGGCATCTCCTCCCGCTCCTCGAGCACCTCCTGCACGACGTCACGGCTCAGCAAATTCACCCGAGTGTGCAAATTCACCCGACGGCGGTGATCCAGGGAAACGTCCGGCTGGAGGAAGGCGTGCGTGTCTTCCCGCACGCCACCATCG
>JBAWYM010000036.1:0-19902 GCA_037143575.1 Candidatus Peregrinibacteria bacterium
AAGGCCGCTGCCCGTGGCTGAACCCACCAGCTTCAGCTGGTGGTGGGTATCAGTCCAAGGACCGGTAGTGCTTCAGCACTCCCATAAAGTGTCCGCGGAAGCGCATCTGCTGAGCGGAAGGATAGTCTTTGTAGATCAAATTGAAAGTGTTTTCTGAGAAAGAGAAATGAGAAATTGGTGAAGAGAATATTCCGCATATCTGAACGGTGGGCATTGCTTTACACTGTGTGCGACATGCGTCAGATTCTTCGGATGATCTTCGGCATTCTCCTGATTCTGTATGGGATCATTGCCCTTGTGACGCCTCTCACACCGGCGTCTGGCATCGCGATCTTTGTGGGAATGGAGCTCGTGGGGATCGGTTTCCTCATTCCGGAGAGGATACGCAAGCTCGAGCGGGAATCGCGGGAGTGGATGAAGAGGAAGTTCATCCAAAAACAGTAGGTATCATGGTGATACCAATTCCAATTCAAAAGTATACAAAGGCATGTCACCCTGAGCCCCTCGTCTTCGCTCAGGATAAACTCCGTCGAAGGGCGACATGCCGATGTCATGGTTCGACTACGCTCACCATGACATCTTGATTGAGTGTCAGATTGAAATGGAAATGGTATGAGGAGTGCTGAGCGAGCGCGGAGAGACGAAGGACGCTTCGAAACATGGTCGCACTTCGACGCGGCTCAGTGTGACATTCCCTTCGATCCCTCGACGAACCTGTACTGAGCGCAGCCGAAGTGCTCGGGATGACAACTACGTCGCGCTGCGGCGCTCCTCCTCAGGGTGACACCACTTACTTCTCCTTTTTCTCTCCCCTTTTCTCCGATCTCTTCGCCTTCAGCTTCTCGTATGCATCGTAGTACGAATCCCCTACCGAACCGAGAAATGACAAAGTCTTCAGGCCAAATTTCTTCAGCGTCGGAAGAACTTGATGAATCCCCTGCTGCTCCGATGCGCCAACATCCTCCTGCGTGAAAGCGGGCGACTGACCCACATTCTTCATCTTCTTGAATCCCCAGTCGAATGCCAGATCCGCCAGATGCTGCAGGGTTGCAAGAGTTTGGCCGACGGCAAGCGATAGTTTCTCGTGCTTTTTGTCCCCTGGAGATTGCTCCGGAATGCTCATGATGGAATGGTGAGAAGAGAGATTATTGGATCAGGCAGCGTAGATCTTGGTGCCCTCGGCGGCGTACTGGTCGAGCTTGATTCCCACGATCTGCCCAGACTGAGCAACGGGAAGCGGGGTGTGCTGCTGCTGCATCGAGACGATTTTCTGCGTAAAGGCTTTCCCCGCGTGCATCAGAGTAATCATGTCTCCCATGCGAATCGTGGATTCCACGGCGACTACCCCGACGCCAATGCGATCGTAGAAGTGCGTCACCTTTCCGATGATTGGCCCTTTGGGTGTAACCATCTTCTTTGCAGAAACCTTCTTGGTTACTGCTTTCGTGGCCGTCTTCTTCGCTACGACCTTCTTCGTTGTCTTTTTGGCAACAACTTTTTTCTTCTTTGCCGGTGCTTTCTTGGTTTTCATCTTCTTCGTCTTTTTTACCTTTTTCTTCAGAACTTTCTTCGCTGGTTTTCTGATCACCTTCTTCTTGGTCACTTTTTTGGATTTCTTGACCTTAGACGCTTTCTTGCGGGTGGCCATAAGAGAGGGGGGAAAAGGTTAAGAATAGTGTATACCCGGTGGCAAGCGTGAGGTTTGAAAGGTATTGAATAGGTTAGAAACGCCTGAAAGGTAAATATCTACGAACCTTTCAGGCTTTTCTCACTTCATCCAATCCTTTCAAACCTTCGTTCGAACCCTAGCTTCACATCCTCTATACTCGATCCATGGATTACAACGCCGAAGCGCTCAAGCGCCATGCCGAATTCCACGGAAAGCTTCAGGTGAATTGCCTGATGCCGCTCAATACCCGCGATGATCTCTCGATTGCCTATACACCGGGAGTTGCCGCCCCCTGTCTGGCGATCGCGAAGAATCCGGAGGAGGTTTTCACGTATACGATTAAATCGCACACCGTCGCTGTCGTTACCGATGGTTCTGCTGTGTTGGGACTGGGGAATATCGGGGCAGAAGCTTCGCTACCGGTGATGGAGGGAAAATGCGCGCTTTTCAAGCGTTTCGCCGGCATTGATGCCTTTCCTATCGCATTAGCAACCCAGGACACCGAAGAGATTATTCGTGCTGTCGAAATGATCGCCCCAGTCTTCGGCGGAATCAATCTGGAGGATATCTCAGCTCCGCGCTGCGTCGAGATTGAGCGGCGTCTCATCGAGAAATTGTCGATCCCGGTCTTTCATGATGATCAACATGGAACAGCGGTTGTTGTCCTTGCCGGCCTTATCAATGCGCTGAAGGTTGTGGGAAAGAATGCCAAGGATATCAGGATCGCACTCTCCGGTGCCGGAGCTGCAGGATCAGCTGTCGCACGCTTGCTCCGGGATTTCGGCGTTGGCGATATTATCCTCACCGATTCCCAGGGAATCATTAGTCATGATCGTTCAGACTTGAATCCGGTGAAGCGGGAAATTCTCACGTTCACGAATCAATCCAGAATGTCCGGCTCGATGGCTGATGCCATGCGCGGAGCGGATGTGTTCATCGGGGTTTCCAAAGCCGGGGTGATCGATGCCTCAATGATCCGATCCATGGCACAGGGCGCTATCGTTATTGCAATGGCCAATCCAGTACCGGAGATTATGCCGGATGAGGCCAAGGCAGCCGGAGCGGCTATCGTCGCAACAGGTCGCAGTGATTTCCCCAACCAACTGAATAACGTGCTGGTTTTCCCAGGGATTTTCAAGGGAGCACTTGCCTCACGCGCCCGAAGGATCACTACGGAGATGAAATTGGCTGCTGCGCAAGCTGTTGCAGCCCTCGTCCCCTTTCCGACTGCCGAGAAGATCATTCCGTCACCCTTTGAACCGGGGGTTGTGGATGCGGTAAGCGGGGCGGTGAGAGCTAGTGCGTAGTGTGTAGTTGGTAGTTTGTAGAATGTCAGCAGAGAACGGGGTCGAGAATTTACTCGTCTACTCACTACGCACTACCCACTACAAACTATTCCAACACATCGTGCGGAGATCTTCGCTTGTCATTGTTCATTCCAGCATCAAATTTTTGTTATTCATTGAAGTAAATTGGCAGATTGATCACAGAATTATTCCAAGAGGCTTGCATCCAAGGGGTGTACGAGTGTACACTATGTTCATGCTTACTGGAGCAATACAGGAACGGCAGACGGAAGCGCTTTCTCGGGATGTGCATCCTGTGAGGCTCCTTTCCGTCGACTGTTCGGGCATGCAGACAGCGGGGTACAGCGTTCTCTTGGACTGGGTCCGATCTCGGCCAGCTGCCACCCAGCTTCACGTGATCGTGCCTTCATCGGCACCGCGCCAGCCGGAGAATCGTCAGCTTCGCAGCTCCCTTCAGCTTCTCGGCTGCACGGTGACCGCCAGAATGACGCAAAAAAGTGTTCAATTGTTGTAACACATCACTTTGACATCCGTTTCAAGAGGTGTCACTTCCATACTATGTCCAAGGATACACGCAACGTCGGCCTCGCCTTCCTCTTCTCCGCCCTTATCGTGAGCGCCATCTCGAGCCTTTCGTACATCTTCGTGCTCGTGCCGGCTCAGGCGGAGATGCTGCTCTGTAAACTCTAAACAGCCTTTCTCTGAATCTCATTTGGTGTTGGATTGTCGTGGGATTGGTGGTTAATTTGTCGTTGCAGACTCTGTGCAGAGATTTCTGTAATGAGTTCCATGATGCGATTGATATTGGCGTTCAGCCATTGTTGAGCAGCTTCCTCGTCTGTGCCGTCCAACTGTACATTCATACTGCCATACGTAACCCTCATTGGCCCTTGCGTTGCCTGCACGAGCTCCTGAATCGCAAATGTAAGCAAATATACCCTTCTTGCCATCACGGCTCGGCGATGCGCACACTCCATCATTTCTGTTTCATCCCCCCAAGCGAGAGGATTCAGCTCCTCTTTGGTAGGAACTGGTACCGGTATTATGTGAAACATACGAAGTCAGGAGGCCTCAGCCTACGATCTTCACCTTGAGAAATTTCCGCTTTCCCACTTTCAGAATTCCCTCCTGGAGAGGAGATTGGAGAGTAAGAACCTGATCATTGAGTTTCGCGCCGCCCTGCTCAATGAGTCTGCGCGCATCAGACTTGGATGCTGCGAGTTTCTCCCAAACCATCAGATCGAGAAGTAACGTACCCTTCTCCACTGAGCATTCCGGAATATCCTTCGGGACTTCCTTATCCCGGAAGACCTGATCGAATGCGTTTGCAGCTTCCTCTGCAGCCTTCGAGCCGTGATAGAGCGTCACAATTTCTTTGGCGAGATGCGCTTTGAAGTCACGAGGGTTCGCACCTTTGGCCATCGCACTCTTTGCCTTCTCGATTTCCTCTAGGGCAATATCCGTGCAGCATTCCATGTACAGCGGAATCAGATCATCGGGGATCGACATCAGTCGGCCGAAGATTTCATTGGGCGTATCATTAAGGTACACACAATTATTGTAGGATTTGCTCATCTTGCGGCCATCAGTACCTGGAATGAGCTTCGTTGTCAGGACAAATTTATCGCGTTTCTTGAATGCTGTTTGCAGTGTCCTCCCTGCGAGCATGTTGAAGAGCTGGTCGTTGCCACCGATCTCCACGTCCACATCCAGAAAGACGGAGTCGTATCCAACCATTAACGGATACATAAATTCCGTCAGACTGATTGGTGTATCTGCCAACATTCTTTTCTCAAACATATCCCTGTGCAGGATTTGTTGTACTGTGAAAATGCCTGTCAGTCCGAGGATTTCTTTGAAGCTCAACTTCTCCAACCATTCGTGGTTGTAGCAAACTTCAAGCGTATCCATGTTCAGAATCTTCTTGGCCTGTTCGATGTAGGTCTCAAAGTTCTTCTGTACATCTTCCTTGGTGAGAGGCTTGCGCAATTCATCTCGTCCGGTGGGGTCGCCGATCATGGCGGTGAAGCTGCCGATGAGGAGGATGACGTGATGGCCCGCGTCTTGGAAAGCACGCATTTTCCGCAGCGGCACCGAATGCCCCAAGTGAATCTTGGTTCCCGTCGGGTCAATTCCCCAGTAGAGCCGCAGCTTCTTTCCGGATTGCAATTTCTGATCGGCAAGCTCGCGGGGAACTACGGTTTCCACGGCGCGGGTGAGGAGTTCGGAGGAAGAATTCATTAATTGGAGTATAGAAGAATATCATCCAGAAAACAGCCCTTAGTCGGTGCAGATCTGGACAGGACAGGTATAGTTCACGTCATGGAAGAAATCGAGGTCAAGCCAGCCCCATCGGGGGCTAGGATGCAGGCTCTCGTTCAGCTGTGTTTCGGCAAGCGTCGTGGATATTCAGATGAGGCGGGTGATCACAAATTCTTTCCGAATGCGTGTCTGCGTGCTCATAGAGAGAGTGGAAATGATCAATCTCCCAAAGCTTTTGTTGATCTCGTTCAGAAATTGCACAGCTTCTCACCTCCCCTGAAACTCGATGGAACGGTTTTGGAACTGAGGGGTTCACAGAATCGAAGATTGACCATCCTGTTCACGATGAAAGGTTGCGTAGCTTCCTGCGGATTCTCGCCAGCTGCGAGAATGCATCATTTGAATGCATGCGGTGATCTGATAGATGCTTCTGTGGTTCTTACTGCAGACAGTCTCGCCCATCTCTTTTCACAGATGTACTGCGAAATCCTCCGCAGAAGTTTGCGCCTGCCACTGGAAGAGGAACTCTGAATTTCCCAGCAGTATGCCGAAATCTTCGCTAGAATGCTCTCATGGAATTCCTTGTTCAGAAGCGACAACGGCTGGATGTCTTCGTCACCGAAGCCGCTGGGATCAGCCGTGTGCGGTCAGGGAAGCTCATCCGAGAGGGTTGTGTTCTAGTCCATGGCCGAATCATTCGTACTCCTGCACACATCGTTCTATCCGGCGATGACGTCTCTGCCAATGCTGATCTGGCACCGGTGACGGAGACGCATATTGCCTCTGTCGACGGCAAAGTGGCAGTACTCTATGAGGACGATGCCTGCCTCGTCATCTGCAAACCCGCCGGCATTTCCGTCCATCCGGGGAATGGCATGCAGAAAGATGATATCACGCTGCTCAATTCCATCGCGTACCTTTTCCAGAAGCGCGGTATCCCCTTTTCGGCTTCCACGGTCCTCGTCCATCGTCTGGATAAAGACACGACGGGGTGCCTGCTCATCGCCAAATCCCCTGCTGCGCATCTTGCCCTGCAGAAGCAGTTCAAAAATAGGACGGTAGAGAAGACCTACCTCGCTCTTGTCGCAGGCATTCCTGTCCTGGCCGAAGCGACAATTGATGCTCCCATCGGCCGACACTACACCGATCGGATGAAGATGGCTGTTCTGGGCGCCGTGCGAAGCCGGGCTGCTTCCACAACCTACCACGTCCTCAGTCGAGGGGTGAATGCTGCATTGCTCGCCTGCGATCTGCATACCGGTAGAACGCATCAGATTCGCGTCCACCTCGCTTCCATCGGGCATCCCGTCCTCGGGGATAGCGCTTACTTCTCGGATGCTAGTGCTGCAATCAGCAGGGAATTGCATATCGAACGGATCTGCCTTCATGCCTGGAAACTGAAGTTCCGTTCTCCGGCGGATGAGGAAGAACATTTGGTGGAAGCGCCGGTGTCGAAAACGCTGAATGAGGCGATGAAGAAAGCAGCTTTAAGCTTGAAGACATAAGACATAAGCTTTGTCCTGATGATGTCGATAAAAATGATCACGCTGTTGCTTAAAGCTTAAGTCTTACAGCTTAAAGCTTCGTCACCGAATACGTCATCGTATCCAAGATCCTGTTTTCGGAATCCCGCGCATTGATGACGTAGATATTGATCCCAGTCTTGAGCGTACCGAAATTCACATCGGCGATGTAATTCCAGAAGGTTTTGCCAGGGGTAAAGAGCTTGAGCTTGTAGCCGTTCACCCACACGCTCTTGGCGTTGCGGGACACTGCGCCTTCCAGGAGGAAGGAGCTTCCTGTGGCGGTATAGACCGTGCCAGCGGCTGGTCCTGTCACGGTGAGAGTGCCCGGTTCGACCGGGGCATTGTTGGGAAGCGTCGTTTCTGATACCTCCGCAGCAACGGATGATGGTGCAGAGGGATTCTGCACAACTCCTTCGCCGGTTCCTTCTCCTTGTATGACCGTCAGTACCACCGGAGGACTCTTGATGCCCGCATCATTCACCGCGACGACGGAGAAGATATTCTCTCCAGTTTTGAGGTTCTGAATAGTCATATCCGCTAGGTACGACCACTCTCCATTTTCGGGCTTGAAGAGCTGTAGACGGTAGTCATTCACGAGAATGGAAACTGTGCCTTTGGGAGCGGTGCCACGGATGACCAGCTTCGTCTCCTGCGTCCGATAGGTCTGTCCGTCTTTGGCAGGTGCGGTAATCGTGGGAGCCGCAGCAGGTGTGCGGTCACGTTTGAGCACTCGCGTCACCGTATCCAATACCGTTCCTTGCTGGTCCAGTGCCTCAACGACGATGGAAGTCTGATCACCATCGGGAGGTGTCACTTCGAGCGCAAATGCACCACGATCATCCAGCTTCGCTTGGTATCCGTTGATCCGCAGTGATGTGACTCTGGCAGACACAGATCCGGTTACCTGAATGGTTGTAGACTTCAGCAAAGTGTTATTGGCCGGAGAGAGTACCGTGAGGGTCGTCATAGCTGTGTTGGTGGTGGAGCCGGTGGAGCTGACTATGGATGGAATGCTCCTAGCAGCTGCACGGGCTTGCTCTACGAATGTGCTGACAGGGATACCCGCGATCGGTGAACGGAATTTGTAGAGATCATCCTGCGTATTGAACGTTTCCGGCAGCGCAAATTGCTGACCCTCACCAACGATGACCGGAAGAACGGAATGAGGAACGGTAATTTTGATGCCGAGGCCAGCGGCTGCATACACCGTCACTGCACGTCGATCGAGAATGATATCCGCTCTCGCAGGGACGTCGTAGCTCAGCTCAGCAGCAGTGACCGTACGCACAATCGATCCTGAATACGTCGAGAGTGCCGGTGTAGACATCCAGAGTCCTCCTGTCGCAAGGTCGACCGTGATTCTCGAATTCTCATTCCTGATATCACTCGATCGTATAGCGACTTCGGACTGCTCCTTGAGCAGCATAACCGTCCCATCGAAGAATCGCAGAAGGGCGTTCGCATTTGTCGATGTCTTCACACTGTCACCTGCATAGAGCTTGAGGGCATTCTGTCCATTGCTATAAGGTTTTCCTTCTATGGAAACCTGTACACCCACCTGACGTTCCAGAGTGAGAATCACCGCCGTTTGTCTGGTGGAATTTCCTACGCCGAAGATGCCGAAGAGCCATGTTCCGACGAAATAGAGAATGGTCAGGAGAAAAAGGATACAGAGCACTGGCTTGAAGAGTCGTGCAGTGAGGGGCGGCTCAGCGAGCGCATAGAATCCCCGGCGATGTCGGTAGTAGAGCACGTTTGATGTAAGGTTCGTTATCCTACGGGGAAAAGGGCAGGTTACGCAAGCGGGAGATATCGAAGATTCACCATTTTTGACGGGTGGATGCTCTGGGGCACTGCACTTCATTGGGCAGGGGGAAATAGTCTATTTCCACTTCAGTTGATTCTATGGTATAATACCTCTATAAATCCCAACACACATATGGAAGCAACTCCTTATAAGATACCGAGCCGTGTCGAAGCGATCGCAGCGCTATTAGAACTCGAAGGTTCTGGAAACGCGCAAATGCCCGCAAGACGTGGCGTTCAGGCTACCGTCGTATTGACCCGGGAAAAGGATCTCGTTCGCATCGGATCACTGATTCCGACGTACGAATCACTTGCTCTGGAAGTTGGTGCCATTGAGAGCGTTGTAGCAGGAGCAGCACAACAGGAAACACGTAAAAAGATCTCATACGCAGAATTGAATGGACGTGGTGAGTCGTATGGAGAGCGCGGGCAATTGCATACTTCACTGTACAATGATCGTGAACAGCTGGCCGAAGCGGAAAATCTTTACAGAAACGAGAACGCCAATTATCCGAAACCATATTGGATTCAAGAGCTGACTACCATCATCAATGCGATTGATCCGTCCAAGAAATCATTCCCCGAAGCGCTTGAGAGCATCTGGGGAATCAATTGTTCTTTCCGTATTCAAGAGGCATGCAGGAAAATGGATCAGGACAAACAGAGGAGACTCGATTTTCTATTAACTGATTACCCCTATTTAATAGGCAAGCCCTCACAGATACAATCCGAGAAAGAGGAGATAACGAGAATATACGATCAAGCAAAACCCGCAATCACACATGCCTACACAAGCCTAGAAGCGTTCCAAAAGCGCGCCAAAGTACTGAATGCGGCGGTTGTTCAAAAGTATATTCCACACTGTACTGTTTGTGAAAAGCAGCTCAGTACAGTCTGTAATGATATCGGAGAAGGCTCCATGAAATATCCGGGGATGCTTACGGAGAAACATTTGCCCAACGGCGAAGGCGCCTTCTTTACGAATGCAATCCAACCTCTACATGACTTACTCATCAGCCTTCGTCAAGCGATTGCAGGTGACGCAACAACGCACATAGGGATACTTCGCGAAAAGTTTGCTCAACAGAAAGTGCAAGCTGCCTTGGCAGCTGCGACCAGTGACAGAGCGTACCTCGATAATTATAAGAATAAAGCGGTTGTGGGAGCATTCGACGCTTCGGTGGGCTACAATGCCGATTCCAATGGACGTGAGGGAGAGCGGGCAGAAAGGGATCAAACACCTGTCGCCATTACATCCAAAAAAAGTAGATGGAAATTCTGGCAACGTCTGCGTGGGAGGGAATAAACCCCATCATTCCCGTTGACCTTCGAGGTGCGGATATGACGCGGAGCAACCGTTGCCGTTTGTGGTATTGCCTTCATCGCACTCTCCCTGACCTCTGCACGGCTGACGAGGCACTGTGTGACCCTGACGTGCTCGTCGTTATCCCCCGCATCTATCGAGTCACGCGGTCCACCTCTGCACGTGTCGTGACCTTGGAGTGCACGATCTTCTCTCCGTATTCCCGCAGACTCGAATATCCTTCTACACGGGCTTGTTTCTCGATGGATTCCGCCGAGGCATTTTCCAGGATTTGCGTCTGGATCGTCGGTGTGACGATGAGCAGCTCCGGGATGACCACTCTCCCATCGTAGATCGAACGATCAGCCGGATCGATCAATGCATTCTCCCTCATGTCCTTGCGTACGGTTCGTACGAGGCGCTGAGCCAGAATTCCCCGCAGAGCTGGTGCGAGCGTATAGGGACTCACTCCCATCGATAAGAGGCGCGGTATTGCTTCGATCGCTGAATTCGTGTGGAGAGTCGAGAGCACCAAGTGACCAGTGAGTGCGGCATCGATGGCCGTCTGTGCGGTTTCGAGATCGCGGATTTCTCCCACCAGAATGACGTTCGGATCATGGCGAAGAATGGAACGCAGACCATTGGCGAAGGAGTAATCATGCTCCGGATCGACCTGGCTCTGCACGATACCTGCGATCTCGTACTCGACGGGGTCTTCGAGGGTGATGATGTTCCGGTTCGTTCCGATGACCGTGGAAAGCAGAGCATAGAGTGTGGTCGTCTTCCCTGAACCCGTTGGTCCGGTGACGAGGAAGAGACCATTCGGGAACTTCATGATATTCGCCAATTGCCGCTCCATCTCCTGCGGGAATCCCAGCTGGGCCAACGGCACGATTCCCCTCTCCGGATCGAGGAGACGCAGCGTGAGCGTTTCGCCGAATCGTGAGGGAATGGTGGCCACACGGACGTTGACGGAACGCCCCTTCTGCTCATGCTCTTCCCCCATGGAAAAGACATACTGACCATCTTGAGGGATGTTCGTCACATTCATTTTCAGCTTGGCATCGAATTTCACCTGCCTTAGCAAATCCACGTAGACCTTCGGTGTAATCTGTACCAATGGATCCAGGACGCCATGCAAGCGCACCTCGACCCGAACGAATGATTTTTCCGGAGAACAGTGGATATCCGATGCACCGCTCATCACCGCAGAGCGCTCCAACGTCTGCAGGAGCGTTTTCCCATCTATTTGATCGTAGGCCGGTGGGTTCGGTGAGGGCATCTGAGTATTGTAGCAGAAATGAAGCGCTGAGTGTAGAGGGCTTCATATGCACTTTCTGCAGAGCAGGCATACTTACCTGCGGGAAAGAACAATGAACACCATATTCTCATCAGACAGTTATCAGCTCATTCCTTCGACCCGCAGGGAGGTATCCCTGCTCTCAAATGAGATATACAAAAAAGCTCCGGTTCCCCGGAGCTCTTACATATCAATAATTGAAGGGAATTACTGCTTCTTCGTTGCGTCGAAGGCGTAGACCGCACGACCCACGCGAACGAAGTACGGCATCTTCTGGAGGTTCAAGGAAATCGTTCCGACCTTCACCGTGCGCTGCTTGCCAACCTCGGCGATGATCTCCTTCTTGCTCAGTGGCCCCTTCTCGAGAAGAATACGTTCGATGACATCGGCGACCGTTCCAGGCTCATAGCCCCATTCACGCAGAGCATAGAGACCTCGTCCGACGAGGACGAATTGCGGGTAGCGGATGAGCTCGTTATGTACTGCCTGTACGGTGACGTTCTTGTGATCGAATCGCGCATCGCGAATGCGATTGGCGATCTCCATGAAGTGTAGCGGCTCGCCGGTTTTCTTCAGGATAATCTCCACCTTGTCTCTAATGCTGCGAGGACGGACGAAGCGCCACTCCGTGAGACCCCAACCTTCCGGGATCTCCTTCATGCGTTCATCGATTTTAAGACAGCTGAAGATCAGCTCGCGGCTCGGCATGCGTCCATCGAAGAGATTCATCGACTGGACAGCAGACACAATTTCATCTGCATTCATGCAGGCTTTTCGCTTCTTGAGGATCTTTACAACGCTATTGACGATGAGGAGAATGTCCTCCATTGCAAGGGACTCCAGACGCCAGAACTGTGTGAAAGTATTACTGCGATTCCCCGACGACATTTCCACATCAATGGAAAAGGAAAGACGTAGGACGGCACCATCTGTAGCAGCACTATTCTGAATACGGCGAAGCACCATACTGAGAAGATCTTCCTCACGCATGAGTCCTCCATGAATACGGAGAAGTCCTTTGGCGATGGTATTCACTTCATCCAGATGCGTCGTACGTACTGTGCGCTTCAGCTTCCCGAGGGCAATAGACTCGATCTGACGGATGCGCTCACGGGTGACCGTGAAATGCTTTCCGATTTTTTCCAGAGTTTGCTTCTGATTACCCTGAAGAGCAAATCGCTTCTTCACCACCGTCGATTCCTTATCCGTGAGGACGAGAAAGAGGTTATCCAAAAGTTCCTGCAGGTTAATCGAAATCTGCGGCACTACTGGAAGCTGCTGGGAAGTCGTGGCTGAGGAGGAGGTGGCAGGGGTTGGCATAAAATGGGGGAATGAACATTCCTCGTTTTACCATAACATTGACAGAGATAAAAGATACTCAATGAGTTTGAATGGACGTAAATATTAGTATGTGATCAGGATAGAGTTAGTGAACTCTATTCAACAATATTCCAGAAACGCATTTCTTTCATTTTCTGATTTGCTGCGTAGATCAATCTTCTGACAAGTGGTAAAACGGTGATGTATAAGGAACAGAAGTAAAGGATGTCATTTTAATGATTTATGCCTTCTTGTCAACTATTTCTAGGCTTCTGCAGAATACATTGCAGTGGCAGCGATTGTAGGAGATTCCAAGCCGCATAGGCATCAGGATCCCCTCTCATTTCTGCGTCATTGGAGTAGCGTTCATCGGTGAATTCGATAACGATTCCTTGTTCCTCCAATTTTTTAGCAATACTTCGGACAAATGCAGCCTGAGACCCTTCCTCTCCGGACAGAAGACGCGGAAGTCCGAAAACAATCCGGTCGGGTTTGCGCTCAGTGATCGACGCCATCAATACCTGTATCTGCTCATCGATCGAATGGTGTTGGAGTGTATTCAGAGGTAAAGGCACTCCCACATGATCATCAAAAAATGCGACACCAGTCCTTCGTTTGCCGATATCGAAAAGGAGAATCTTCGTCATAGTTTGTAACTATCGCTAAGAGCAATGCAGATTGCGTAAGCGCTTAGGGTAACGAAATACTGTCATCGCAAACCAAACAAAATGTATCATATCATCATTCACCTGATGCAGAATTACTTCGTTGTTTTCTGCCTCAGCATACGGCTCATCAGTGATTTCTTGCGAGAGGCATTCTTCTTGTGAATGATCTGCTTCTTCGCTGCAGTATCGATGGACTTATAGACCGCAGGAAGAATCTTCTGGGCTTCATCGAGCCTCCCTTCTTTCACGAGATCGCTGAGCGAGCGCATGATCGTCTTCATGTTCGTTTTGAACGGAAGTCTGCGTGCTTTACGCTTGATGGCTTGGCGGGCACGCTTGGCGGCGGACTTGATAATCGGCATAGCGCGGACAGCCTAGGGGAGTGGGTGGAACAATGCAAGCGGAGAAGATAGAAAAGATGGAAAGGAAGAAAAGGATTGAAAGGACGATACAAAAAAATTCTCACCGTATTATTGACCGCTTCTTCTTTTCAATCCTTTGATTCCTTGAATTCCTTTCCATCCTATCCCATCCTATCCCATCCTATCTCATTGACTCCAAGCCCAAAATGATTACCCTGCTTCCATCCTATGTGTGGAATAATCGGATACATCGGAAAGCGGCCGGATGCGGGTTTCCTGGTTATGGAGGGGCTGAAGAAGCTGGAGTACCGCGGGTACGATTCTTGGGGTATCGCCTGTAAGAGAGGAAATGTCGTACAGGTGACGAAGGAAATCGGAAAAGTAAGCGGGGTCGACTCTGCGAAATTCTCTGAGACATGTCATCTGGCTCTCGCACACACACGGTGGGCCACCCATGGAGGAGTGACGCCCGAGAATGCCCATCCGCACGTTTCCTGCGACGGATCGATCGCGGTGATCCACAATGGCATTGTCGAGAACTATGAAGTGCTGAAGGAGGAATTGATCCGTAAGGGGCATACCTTCCGTACTCCCACGGATACCGAAGTCATTCCGCATCTCATCGAAGAGGAGCTGAAGTCCGATGCGGATTTCGCTGGAGCGGTACGTCGCGCTTGTCTGCGTTTCCAGGGACGCTTCGCCATCGTCGCGATTCAGAGCGAATCCGATCTCCTCGTTGCCGCACGCACCGGCTCCCCTCTCATCGTCGGTGTGGGAAAAGACGGGTACTTCGTCGCTTCGGATACGCCGGCATTCATCGAGTGGACCAATGTCGTGCAGTACCTCGACGATGGAGAGATGGTGGTGACCGACGGCCAGTCGATCCTTTTCTCCGATCTCATGACCGGCGAGGAGCGCATCAAGCGGGAGATCGCGCTGACGATCACACCGGAGCAATCGCAAAAGGGGAAATTCGAGCACTTCATGCTCAAGGAAATCATGGATCAGAAGGAATCCATCGCTCGGGCAGTGAATCAGGACGATCCGGCAATCCTTGCCCTCGCCGAAGCCATACGCTCTGCACAAGGGACATTTCTCGTGGGCTGCGGCACCGCAGGCAAGTCCTGCATGGCTGCCGAATACTTCTTCTCGGTCATCGCAGGTCATCACGTGAACTACGCACCAGCAAGCGAATTCAAGCTCTATCATCGCTTCCTCAAGCCCGAGAGCTTGCTCATCGCCGTCAGCCAGAGCGGAGAAACGGCAGACGTCCTCGAAGCGATGGCTGTCGCCCGTAAGGCCGGATCCAAAGTCCTCGCGATCGTGAACGTGGAAGGTTCCTCCATCGCTCGCGAAGCGGACTACGCTCTCCTGATTAATGCGGGTCCGGAGCGCGCCGTCGCCTCGACGAAAGCTCTGACCGGACAAATGGCCGTCCTCCTCCTCATCGCCTACGCCATGTACGGCAATCTGCAAAAAGGACGAACACGTTTACTGGAAACAGCATCCGCCATCAACGACATGCTCAATCCCCGCTACATCGAGCGCATCGCGGACATCGCCGAGAAGATCAAGGATGCGCAGAACCTCTATATCATCGGCAAGGGCTGGAATTACCCGATGGCGATGGAGAGTGCGATCAAGATTCAGGAAGTGAGCTACATCCATGCGGAGGGCTTCGCCGGTGGCGAGCTGAAGCACGGTCCGATTGCCTTGATCGAAGAAGGCACGCCCTGCCTCGTCCTCGTGGGCAATGATGAAGTGAAGTCCGATATCATTTCCAACGCCACCCAGCTGAAGGCCCGCGGCGGATTCATCATCGGTGTCGCTCCACAGCACAATGATGTCTTCGACCTCTGGATCAAAGTTCCGGATGCCGATACGGCTCAGGCGCTCGTGAATATCATTCCGGTGCAGGTCCTCGCGTATTTCCTGGCTGTGAAGCGTGGGATGGATCCGGATATGCCACGGAACCTTGCGAAGAGTGTGACGGTGAAGTGAACCAACATTGTCACAGATATTTCTTGCTACAGCAGAACGTGATGTTAAACTTAATATACTTTTCCAATTTATCCATGATCGATCTACATGTTCTCGACATGCATCGCCAATTGCATCATGAAAATCATGATAAAGATGTGCGTGTTCTGGCCTGCAACGGATGCAATGGTCTTCCTCATGCCCTTGCAGAATGTCGACGTGATACGGAACTCTTGTTGCAGATTTCCCAGGAAAATCCTCTGCGTTTCTCTGAAACAGGCGTCATCGCATCCATGAGAAGGAAATGCGCCGACGATGGCATTGAAGATTTCCAAGACACATTGAAAGTTCTTACTGGTGTCGACACAGTCATAGAGAAAAACTTCAAGATCACTCGCAAATGAAGATAGAAATCGCCAATCCTCAAATCGCGAATCGTTCTTCAGTATTTCTCATCCGGCGCGATCCCGTAGTACTTGAAGAGAAATGCTGTGATGTCTTTGAAGACCGGAGCCGCCGACTGCACTCCCAGTTCCGATCCTTTGGCCTTCGGCCGGTCGAACTTCACGAGGACGACGAACTTGGGGTGATCTGCGGGGGCGTATCCGGCAAAGGAGGTAATCACCGAGCCCGTTCCCGTCTCGTACCTTCCGCCCGGACCGGCGATCTGGCTGGTCCCGGTTTTGCCAGCGATGAGGTAGCCTTTGATCTTCGCTGCTTTCGCATAACCGTTGTTTACAGAGCTCACGAGCATGGCGGTGATCGTTGCAGCTGTTTCGGGCGTGATGACCTGATCCACAACTTTGGGGATCATTGTTTCGATAGAGCCATCATTATGAATCACATGGTCGATGATGGTTGGCTTCATCAGTTTCCCCTGATTGGCGAGGGCGGCAAACGCCGTAGTCATCTGAAGAGGAGTCGCAGCGACACCCTGACCGAAAGCAGCGGTAGCGAGAAGGGTGTTGCTCCAATCTTTCCACGGGGGGACATCCCCTGGCAATTCGTCCTCCAATTCTATACCGGTAATGTGACCAAAACCGAAACGATCCAGTGAACGATACAACAGTTTTCGGCCCAGTTTGGCCGAAACACTCGTCATACAGGTATTGATGGAGAATTCCAGACAGTTCGTCATGGTCACCTTGCCGTAGAATTTGAATAACGCATTCTGGATGGTGAATTCATCTACCTTCACTGGCCCGAAGTCGTCGTAGATATCATTGGGTGTCACCTCTCCCTGATCGATCGCAATCGCCATCGTGACCGGCTTCATGACGGAACCCGGCTCATACACCGCCTGAACTGCGCGGTTGAGGTACGCTCCGACGCCGATCCCATTCTTGAACTTTAGCCAGACATCGCTACGAGCTGTGGGAAAGATTTCGATGCGTGTCGTCTCGCCGAGGTAGTAGTAGTAGCGCGTGATATCCCGGAGATCGTAGAGCTGCTCGATATCCGTCAGTGCCTTCTGCTTCTCGGGGGAAAGCAATGCCCTGCCCTCGTTTGTGAAGACTCCTTGGATGAAATCTTTGAGGATAAATGCCCGTGTATCCGGATGGTAGATCTCGACGACGATCAGCTTCTGATGATCAGGATCGAGGATCATCGGCACCTTTTCAAACACCGCACCATATTCATTACTGTCGAACAGCGGAGCGTTTACGAGAGCGATGATGCGCCCCGTTTCGGGATTCATGACGATCGCCTGTCCACTATCGGCATCCGCGGACTTCACGGCTACTTTCATGATCGATTCCACTTCCTTCTGGATCGTCCTATCGATCGTCAGGACGATGGAATCCCCGTCATGAGCATCGATGATCTTCTGATCGGATGTCAGAATCTGCCCTCCAGAAGGATCTTTGACGGAGCTAATCAGTCCCTCCTGCCCCCTTAGCTGTGGTTCGAATGTTCGCTCTATACCATACTGAGCTTCCTGATTCTGATTGAGAAACCCCACGACCTGTGATGCGACGGTGGCATCGGGATAGAATCGCCAGTGCTCCGGCAGCAGAGCAATACAACGCAGGGGATCATTGATCTTCGCAGCATCCTCTGCAGTAGCTGATGCGCGCTTCGACAGAAGTGTTGCTTGGAGAGAGGCAATCTGTGCCTCGTGAATGCGCGCGGATAATGCAAGGGGAAGATGATGCATGACTGCGATGAAGCGCAGCGGTCTGCCAGTGAGCAACCCCTCGAGGACGGTGACATCCAGACGGAGGGGCTCGGAGAGTGCGCGCGCTATTGAAGTCAATTTTCCCTGATTGACGCTTTCGGGATCTGCAGAGATGAGGCGTGAGGTGCGATTGACGCTCACTCCTGCAATCGCCAGATCCTCGACGGTCTTCAATTGCAATTTGTTTGCGCCGTACACCAGCGGGACGAAGTGTACTTTCTTTTCGGAGATCCTCTCCTGAATAGAGCGCGCGAAGAGTCTGCGAACCTCGGTGATGTCCGGAGGAGGTGGAGGGGCGGAAGGAGCCACGATCGGTTGCGGCACAATTCCTTGTGAAGCGACTGGAACACTCAGTCCTGCCAACGGATCAAAAGCGCTCTTATAGAATGCCATCAACTCACGGGGACATGTAGACTCACCCGCAGAACAAACCGCATGAAATTCGGGAGATACCAAAATATCCGAAAGCTTCTCTGCAATCATGATAGGATTGTCTGTCACCACGGGATCGACGTAGACGAGATCAAGCGTCGTGTTCGTTGCGAGGACAGTAGAATCGTTCGTTTTGCTGCTTTGGGAAAGGATTTCACCTCGTCTGGCCGGAAGAACCACTCCACGATAATGAAGGCTTTGTGCGGAGGCGAGATAGGAACTTCCATTCAAAACCTGAAGATCAATCAATCGTGCGACGATGATAAGCCCGGCCATACCCAGCATAATACTGAGAAGCAGCATTCTCTGCTTGTACGAGCGATGCCTCTGCGTATCGGAGAATGAATGGACTGGAGACATAGGGACCGCAGTATACCTGACGAAAGGTACGAGAGGTTTGGAAACGGTTATTGAGGCTTGAAAGGTTTGGTTGATAAGATGCATCAGTCCTCGAGAAGTTCTCCGTCGTAGAAGACCTTTACATTGCGTCTTCCCTCTCCGTTGCTAAACTCAGACTATGCAACAGAAATTTCTCCTCACCATTTCGACGATTGCTATTTTCCTGACCTCGTGTGGTACGCCCCTACCCCCGCCTCTTGCCTTGCCTCAGGGCGACCAGATGTATTCCGGGACACTCCTCCCCTCCTCTCTTGATGTCCTACGCAGAGGCTCTCATCTTCTTCGGAGAACCGGTGTCAAAGAATGCCCGATTGTTCCGACATTGGATTGTCTATATGTGGAAAGCAGCACCGTCAATCTTCGCCTCCTCGAGGGACGTCCGGTGAGCATTATTGGTGTGATAGAGCGCAACAATCGTCCGGAGGATATGTTTGTTCTCATAGCGAAGGTGGCGCATTCCCTGACGACTCAAACAGATGCAATCACCTTCAATTCTTTGGGTTTCTTCGCCTTGATCCCCGAGCTCTGGATTAGGCAGAAAACGACGGGGGTTGATCTGGCGTTTTCTGTCTCCGGTTCCACTCTGCCGTTAGTATCCGTCAAGCGGATGAAGGCCGATATTCTACCCGACGGACCTCCGTTTGTGGTCGATGGACGACATGCTATCCGCATTTCTGATGCTGCTACGGCTTCAGAAAACATCACCGTAGATCTGTCTGATGATTTCCTAGTACTGCACTTTAATGGTTTAGCGGCTCAGGATTCGGACATTGCTCGTAGTCAATGGTCTGATTTCCTTTCCTCTATACGGTTCATTATGCAGACATCTAGCGATGTATCTAGCACGACATCTGTCGATGGAATTCCCTGTGGTGGTGTTGCGGGGATTCTCTGTCCGACGGGACAGTATTGCGCGATCACCGATGCAAAGCTAAATATCGGAAGATGTATGGGAGGGAAGCAGACTAAGCCGTAGTATTTCCATTGAGGGTTTCTACGATAATAGCTTCCCAGACTTATCTATCCGACTTTCTTGATCCTTCGCATTTAATGGGCATAACGAGAGGAGTTGAACTCTGATACCAATTTGCAATTGAAAAGATACTAATCCAGTGCTGAAAAGCGACATCCTCTCGTACCGCGCCTGCCCTTCCGTAGCTCCGTAGCGAAGGAGGGAAGTGTTTACCAATACCAGGAAAGCGTAGCCGACACCTCAGATTCATTAGTAGTGTTTCAAACGCGAAGTGGTATCACATAGTTATTAGAGGTTTTCTGAGATGGAAATCTGAAATGTTCTATTCTTTTACGAGAGCCCATATATTTCAAAAATATTGTGTGATATACATATGCGCAATATCCTTTTAGAATTTGCTTAATCATATTCGTATA
>JBAWYM010000037.1:0-18499 GCA_037143575.1 Candidatus Peregrinibacteria bacterium
TCTTTCCCTACTCAAATCATGATTGTTTCACCAACCAAAAAAGTTACCAGAGCCGGTTTTTGGTCTCATCATCGGTATCACCGCGATTATTGTCGGCGGTGTATGCGCGATGTTTGAAAAAGAGATCGCGGCGAGTTTTATCGGTGGAGGCGGACTTATCGGCCTTGTCTCCGTTTTCGTCATTGGTTCACAGCAACAGAAAAACGAACGACTGCAGAAAGAGAAGATGGTGCAGTAGTATCGCATTACGTTTTCAATGCTTCCATCAGTGGCAGTGATGCTTCTGTCGAAAAGTCCTGAAATGCCTTCTCTCCCTTTTCATGCATCAGGAAAAACGCCGCCGCACCGATCATCGCCGCATTGTCCGTGCAGTAGACGATCATCTTCGGCCAGCGGATCACGCGGTCCGGGAAGGCTTCGCTTACGAGGTCGCGGAGGTGAAGGTTGGCTGCTACTCCCCCGACGAGATGTATTTCCTTCGTCTCCGGGTGGAGCGCGACGGCGCGGATGAGCTTGTCGACGAGGTGACGGCAGAGGGCGTGCTGGTAGCTGGCGGCGAGATGAGTGAGTAGTGAGTAGTGAGTAGTGAGTAGAGTTGAATCTGTTGGAGTATTTGGATATATCGGAAGATCTCGAAGTGTGTATTTTAAGGCGGTCTTGAGTCCGGCGAAGCTGAAGTCGAGGGTTGTATCGTGCGCGAGTGGGAGTGGGAAGGGGAATGCGTGGATATCTCCGTCTTCCGCTGCCTTCGCGATGGACGGACCGCCGGGGTAGGGGAGGCCCAGGAGGTGGGCGCCTTTGTCGAAGGCTTCTCCGGCGGCGTCATCCCGCGTGGATCCGAGCAGTGTGCCAGTGGTGTGGGACACCCGGTACCAGAGGTCCGAATGTCCTCCGGAGGCGGAGAGGGTGAGGATTGGGAATTGCGGGGTATCGGTGGTCTCGAGCCAAGTGGAGCTGAGGTGCCCCAGCGTGTGATGGACCCCGATCAGTGGTTTCTGCCTAAGGGATGCCATCGTCCTTCCTGTGACTGTGCCGACGAGCAGAGATCCTAGGAGCCCCGGTCCGCGTGTGACGGCGATTGCTGCAATATCGTCGACGGTGACTTTCGCTTCCTGCAACGCCTGATCGATGACTGGTAGAATGGAAGCGATCTGGGCACGGGCGGCATGCTCGGGGATCACTCCTCCTGATCGTTCGAATGCCGAGCGTGATGATGCGATGACGCACGATCGCACTATTGTGCCTGATTGAATCACTGCGGCTGCAGTCTCGTCACAGGAGGTTTCGAGAGCCAGAATGAGACTATTGGTCTGGTCATCCTGTGCTTTCGCTGTTTCATGCATAGAGTCAGAATAGGAGAAATTCGTCTTCTTCTCACGTTCATTAAATGAATTCTGTATTTGAGAATACTAAGAAATGTTGTATAATATACAAGACATGATTAGAAAGCCGCAGATCAAACTCATCGCCTACTTCCTCGCGTGCACTTGTGCATTCATTTCTCTCGTCGCATGGCAACGTGCTTCCGAGCAGTTTGTGCTGGAGAGCATCCGTCAGGCGGAGCGTCAGACCCCCGGTTTGCTCATCGGCAATGGCGCAGATGATCCGGAGCTCTTTGCGAAGATTTTTCCACGTTTCCCTTTCTCTTGGATGATCCCAGCGTCATTGACGACGACCGTGGAGAGAGATCCTGGCTTTCGAGCCAGTGGCAAAAATAATCAGTGGTGCCTATCTCATCGCTATGCACTCTCTATTCCCACGCTTCAGCTTTCGACGGATGTGCTCCTTCCCTGTCCGCGGTACTGGAATGCCCGAGACTGGGATCTTCTGGAAAGGCAAATGCAGGCAGGACTGACGCAGGGGGTGGTGGCCTATCCTCATTCTGTGCAACCGGGCCAGAGAGGTTCTCTCATTATTGTCGGTCACTCCAGTCCTCTCAGTACCACCGATGATTCTGGTATATCCGGGAGAATTTTTTCCCGAGTTCCGGAGCTGAAAACAGGAGATCAGATCATCGTGCGGAATGCTGATCGAACATTCACCTATGTCGTGTATGAGACCTCTATTGTGAATGCTGAGGAGACGTCTCTTCTCGAGCAGCAGCAGGATGCGTCCCAGTTGACCCTCATCACGTGCTACCCTGTTGGTTCTACAAAGCAGCGGTTCATCGTGAAGGCCCGTTTCGTCCATGAGGGAGAAGGGGAGTGAAGGAGTGTTGCTCTTCGGGTTAGACGCTAGGATATACTTCTCCCATGTTCTCCCTGTTCCCCTCGCGCACCGTTGCGCTCATCATCTTGGGTTTTCCTGTCCACTGGTATGGACTCCTCTATGTTTTCGCGTTTCTGATTGCGTGGGCGCTCCTTCCTATGCTGCAGAAATATAGGCATCTTTCTCTTTCGAATGATGACTGGTCTTTCATCCTATCGGGAGCCGTCATCGGTGTTCTCGCGGGAGGTCGTCTGGGGTATGTCCTCTTCTACGCACCGGAGTACTTCTTCATGCATCCCTTCCAAATATTTGCGGTGTGGAATGGGGGAATGTCCTCACATGGAGGCTTTATCGGAGTGGGTATTGCTCTCCTCGTTGTTTCTAGAATGAAGCGTATTCCGCTCCTCACGTTACTCGATGTGATTGTCGTCCCCGCAGCCATCGGCCTTGCCTGCGGACGGGTAGGGAACTTCATCAATCAGGAGCTTTACGGTATTCCTACGTCTCTTCCGTGGGGAATTGCGATTCCGGGTATCGAAGGCTTGCGGCATCCCACACAGATATATGCGGTCATCAAGGATCTCTTCATCGCCGGAGTTTGCTTCCTGCATCTTCGCCGCAGCCGTGATACCTCCCCGGGCGGAACGTTCGCACTCTTTCTTATTCTTTACGGCGCTCTGCGTTTCCTCATGGAATATCTGCGGGTGCAGGATTATTCAGGCATAACACTTGGCGTTGTGACGCTGACGCGCGGACAGCTGCTGACAATTCCTCTGATTATCGTCGGAATGGGGATCACGTTTTGGCGGAAATCATCAGCAAAGACTGTATTGGAGCACAATTAGATATTTCATTAACTAGGTAATTGACATCATTAGAAAAAATTGTCAATATGCATATTGATGAATAATCGCAAAACTATTGCTGATCCGATAGAAGTTTCCGGAATTCACTTTTTGATCCATCCTGGATTTAGAGTGCTTCCAGACGAGCAACTTCGCTCTTCGCCAAGAAAATTTCAAAAGCAAGCGAGGAAGAATGAACAGCGATTTGGAAATCTCTTAGTTCAGTATGCTCAGAAGGCCAGAACGCTTAGAGTAGATGAGATCATGTTTATATTTTCCCATGTGGGATATACGGATTTTCAAAATGATGTTGCTGCTGGGCTCATGTATACAAAGACGATCTGTGCCATCCGTAAACTTCTGGGCACTAGGGCCATAACTATTCACGATCAATTTTTTCAAATGTTTGAAGATTCAGATCAGGAAGCAGATCTTGGGAAGTCTCCAGTAATTATCGAAGCTAAGCGCATTGCCGAACTGAATGGTTTTAGCATTTCTCCCAATGTCCCAAGCGAAGCGTATGGGGAGATGCTTGAAACATGTGTTTGTGATGGTGCTGAATCTCTCAATATCGCTTTTCATCTCACTACTGAAACCCTCATTCGAACGCGATTGACTGATCTCATCCATGCAACCGAAGAGGAGATCCGAGCTACGGTTACTACAATCCGTAGTCGGGATGAACATGACTCTGTGATATTCGATTGCGAAAAATCCTCGTGAGCTTATCTTACGCTGCTTTTCTCCTCTTCCTCTTCCTCCGCATCCACGCCAGCCCCACTCCCGCTCCCGCCGCGATCACGAGGACTGAGGCCGGGCCGGTTTTTCCGACAGGACCATTACCGGATGTGAGGGGATTGAGCGTTGTCACCGATCCCGTGACTCCACCGTTCCCTTGGGTATTTCCATTTCCTTGGTTCGCTTCGTTCTTTCCATTGCTTTCACCAGTGTTGCCATTTTGTGAACCGTTACCAGTGTCTTGCGTATCATTCCCGGAATTCAGTTGCCCGATGAGCTTGGAGACCGGGGTGATCGTTTCGTTCCTGCAGAAGGCATTACAACCATCGCCACTCACATTGTCGCCGTCATCACACTGTTCAGATTTGTCACGGATGCCGTCGCCGCAGCGGCCGAGACGACAGTCGCTCCTGCAGTGACCATCGGGGGATTTCGTATTCTTCTTGCCGTCGTCACACTCTTCTCCTGTTTCGATGATGCCGTTCCCGCAGTTCGCCAGCACGAAGCGACAATTCTTGCCGCACTGCACTGGGGAATGCGCATTCTGCAGGGTGGGTTCGCATTCCTCACCGAGGGCGCGCTGCATGATGCCGTCGCCGCAGCGGCCGTTTTCCAGAAGGCACGAGGCGGAACAGCCGTCACCGTTGATGCGGTTCGTGTCGTCGCATTCTTCACCGGGATCGAGCGCACCATTGCCGCAGAGCGTTGTCGGCCTCAGGTTGATCGGTTCGATCCTGCATTGCCCGTCGCAGCCGTCTCCCGGAGTCGTGTTGCCATCATCGCATTGTTCGTATATTTCCAGGATTCCGTTACCGCAATCAGAGGGGATACTGACGATATTACATGATGGAGAGCAGCCAGAGTTTACCTGATGATTGAGGAGGCCTAGGTCGCACTCTTCACCAAGATCCGTGATGCCGTCTCCGCAAATATCAGCTGCGAGAACTTGCGTCCATGTGCACTGGCCGGTGCAGCCCGAGCCTTGTATGCCATTCTGCGATCCTCGATCACATTCTTCGGGCGGCTCCACTTTGCCGTTGCCGCACCGAGATCCCATCTCCATCTGGCAGGTTGCAGAACATCCATCCCCCGATAGTGTATTTCCATCATCGCAGGATTCGGGGAATTCTAGGATTCTATTACCGCATACTGTAGCGGCAGGGTGATAGGGCGAGGAGGAGGTTGCCATCGGACAGGCTGCGCAATTATTCGTTCCTTCTCCGGCAATATACGTGCAGACACTCCCAGCACAGCCCAAGTGGTAGATCGGCTGCGAAGAAATATTGGTGATCGATGAGGAGGCCGATCCACCCGGGCAGGCGGCGCAATTATTCGTCCCTGCTCCGAGAATGGGTGTGCAGGTATTGCTGACACAGCCATAGTGATACGCAGGTTGTGAGGATGTGCTGGGGATCGATGAGGTGGAAGCTGCTTCGCAGGCGCAGATATTGCTGCTCCCACATTCGTTGGCTCCGCTCGTCGTGGTAATGGTGCAGAGATTGGCTTGGCAAATACTGTGGATGGCTACACCACAGCCTAGAGCCGGATTACAGAAGTTTCCTCCGGCGCCGGCTGCCAGCAGGCATTGCGAACCGCTGCAGGCGGCGTGCGAGGTCAGCCCGCATCCGAAGCACGTGGTGCACTCGTTGATTCCGGCACCCTCGACGGAGACGCAGGCACTGCCCTGACAGGCGAGGTGGGTCACCGGGCCTAGGCAAGCCTTCGAGGGACCACATTCATTTCGTCCGCTCCCGGAAATGGAATGACAGGCCAAATCCTGACAAATGAGACGACTTCCCACTCCACACCCGAGATCGGGGTCACAAGCCGATACTGCAGGATCAGTCGGTCCTGGAAGCAGAATACAAGTGCTCCCGTTGCAACCGAGATGCATCATGACCGATGATGAGGATGAAGAGAGTGAAGACGGCGCTGAAAATGAAGATAACGATGCAGCGGGAGAAGAGTTAGAAGAAGAGGAAGAGAATGATTCGGAGGAGTCCGTACACGGATGCGTGGCATCGCAGAGCGGGCAGCAGCAGGGAGGGGGATCCACCGTGCAAGGGCCGTCCATCACTGCGATATGCAGCTGCGGATATACGGCGGATTGTAGGCGATCATTGCGGGCGACGAAGGCGAGTGCAGGATTGTCGCCATGCATGAAAAAGGCAAAGGGAAGCTGCGTACTGAAGATGGCCTTCTCTTCGCGTTGCACGTTCATGATGGTTTCGGGGAGGGGCCAGCGGAGAGTGCCGGCACTGCACTGAGCATCGGCGCACCGCGTGTAGATCGCCGTCTGTGTCACATCTGCGAGGGGTTCTGTGTACGAAACAATCGAGGGGAAACCCTGCGCATTCCACTGAACCTTCGCATGGTAGGGTGAGACCGGAAGCGTCGTCGTCGTGATGCTGCTGCAAGTGGGGGTTTGACAGGAAGCGGCTTTCAGAGTCTCCTGATCGGCTTCGGTCGTCGTATAGAAGATCACCGGTAAACCTGCCTGATTGATCAGGAGGGAAAACTCTGTGGGGTTGGTGATCGCTCCGACAGGGATTTCCATTGCCAAATTCCATGTGGTGCAGACAGCGTCGCTACAGACGAAGGCGGCAATGGTGGAATCCGGTCCATTGCACCACGGCGAAGAGAGACCGCAGATGGTATGCGGGGCGTACGCGGCGACGATGGGGACGCCGTTCTGTCCGATAGCCATCGAGTAGAGAGCATTCAGTGTCATCCCCGCGGAGAGGAAGGAGGTGGTGTAGAGAGCACAGGCGGTGTCTTTGCATTTGGTGATGCGAACATTATCGGACGAAGGATCGTATTCCAGGATGACCGGAAGACCATCTTCCCCGATACGGAGTATCGTCTTGGTCTCCGGATTGGTCGTGGCCCACGAGAGATGCGTCGTCTCCATCCTCGTCGCACAATCTCCGCTGCAGCGCGTGATGAAGAGGCCGGGGTTGGTCTGATAACTATTGTGGTCGTAGGCGATTCCCCGGAAGGAGAAGACCGGGTTGCCAGAAGGATCGATGGCGAGAGAGGCGGGGCCGGTGGGGACGACACCTTGCGTGTCGTTTGGGAATCCGATGGTGTGGCTCGTCGCACAGTCCGTATCATCACATTGTGTGATGAAGAGATTGACGTCCGTTGCATCCACCCGTCCGCCGGCTCGTGGGTCAAGGGAAGCAAAGTGCACGACGGTCGGAAGACCTCGTAAGGACCCCGTTGCGGCTATTGCCAGCGATGGTTCGCCGGCCGAGAAGAGGGGTTTGGGAATGTCCGCAAGCGTAATCCTTCGCTGTGTCGACCCCAACGCGCAGTACGTGGTGGAGAGGGGAGACTCAGTAACGGGAGTTCCTATCTCCGTGAAGTTCCATATTCCGGTGCCATTGAATAGCCAAGCGAACAATGATGCAAACCATCCTCTCGATGTCTGCGCAATAGCTGTCGTTTTCGTGGTCGTCCCTGCAGGGCACTGTGCGCTATCGTAAAAGCCGCAGGGAGTGGAGCAGAGTAGTGGCGCAGGCTCGGAAGAGATGGATGAAGAGCTGGCAGTACAGCAGCAACAGGTAGCTCCTTCGGCAGTCTGAACGGAGCAATTTCCAGAGGGTTGCGACGAAGCGGAAGAGATGGAGATTGCGCTGCTGCTGGGGGCCGATAACGCGCACCGTACACATTTGCCATTGCAGGATCCTGCACAGCTCTCTCCGGTGGGCACGGCCGTACCGGCGAGGATCTGTTCACCCACGACTTTCGTGCAGTCTGGGACGGCTGCCACACACTGGCCACGGTCACTCGCTTCGTTGCAGAAGCCTCCTCCTGTACATTCTCGCGTCGCTTCTGCAGATTTGCTGGAGACGCTGCCAGGAGTTCCTGTACTAGAGCAGCGCATACAGAGGCCATTACAGACTCCGGCACAGACTTCGCCAGTGATTACTGGTGAAACGGGAGCATTGGTGATGGGATCATTGGGACAGGTAGTGCCATGGTTGTTGTACCAGCACGCCTCGCCATCGAAGACCATATGACAGATTCCTCCGCCTATGCATTCCGGTGGTGGAGGTGCTACAGAGGTACTGCTGGCATTTCCGGTACTGCTGCTCTGCGCACTGATCGGACCATCCGGCAGGCAGAGATTGGCAGCAGCGACCTGAGTGCAGGAGGCAGGACAGGCTGCTAAGAAACTTGAGCTCGACGAAAAAATAGGGCAGCAGAGGAGGAGAAGAGTGGAAGAAGAAGAGGAGGAGCTCCCGGGTGTGCATTTTACACAGGTATCCATGCAATCATTGAGGGAGAAATTGCCGCATACTCCCGTAATGATTTGTGGATTTCCGGGGGCACAATCGATAGCAAGATGTTGGCAGTTCATCTCTTGTACCTGACACATAGACAGCGGATCGGCACAGCCCTGGAATCCCCCTTGTGCCAGCTGATGAGGCGCGGAGAGAGGAGGAAGGGCTGGAGAACCGAAGAGCCATGCGAAAAATTTCGAGAACCATTTTTCCTGTCGTGGCGTTGCAATGGCAATGGTTGCGTTGCTGCCAGGAGCGAATCCTGCTGGGCATATCCGATCGTTCGTAGTGATGCATCCGTCACTGCGGGCAGAAGAGCTGATGGTGGCACTGCTTATAGATGATGATGCGTGTGTGCAGCAAATATCGGTGGGACTGGTACCGTTGGAGCAAGTCATTGCTCCTCCGTAAGGAGTGATAACAGGAGAGCCACCTTGAGAAATGCAGCTGAATTCGGATGTGCACGTATCCGGCGCATCGCAGCTCGGATATTCGCAGCATTTTCCTGCCTCAGACGGTGGATGAAAGCTACAGCTCGGCATGTCTGTGCGGACTGTTCCACCATGCTCTCGACACGCTGAGGGGATTTTGCAGTTATTACTAGGATCGCCTATCCCGCAAGGCGGATAGCAGCAAACGTATTCGGAAACACACATTCCTCGATTGTCGGAATACCCTAAGCCGTTGTTTGTCTGACACTCCAATTGTGTACTGCAGAAGCAGTAATCCGGCCAGGGAGTGACCGATGTGGTGCTCGATGCAACATCCTGCGAGGAATATTGAGAGATATTTGATGCAGAACTCTGTATCGTGACTGCGCTATTGCTAGAGGCCGATATTGGGCACAATACGCACTGGCCATAACAGCTTCCACCGCATGACTCTCCGGTCGGTATCGGGTTTTCTAGGTTGAGACAATCGACGGTGAGATCAGCGCAGATTCCCTGATATGGCACCCTGTTGCATCTTCCTCCCCTAAAACAGGAGTAATTCTGATCTGCTGATGAAGAACTCTGCTGACGACAGCTTACATAATCATCACAAGTACAGATCCCATTCACAGAGCAGCTCGGGGAGTGGCAGCATTCGCGCATGACAGGATCATCATTGCATTCATTATAACTGCCAGGGGTGCATTGGCGGCCGATTATGCAATCCCCCGTTCTGCAAATTCCCGGATTGATACCCAGATTGAGGCATGCGGCACCATCATTGGGATAGCACGGTTGTCCCCCCCCTGGATCCACACAGGAAACACAGCTCCCCGGTGACCAGATGCCCGGGCAGGAGCAGCCGGATGGAGAGGATGAATTGTTGGCACAGTCCTGAGGACACCAGGATTCATTCTCCGCTAATGGATGGCCGCACATTGTCGGTATACCTCTCTGGCAAAATCCATCACCGCAGGCATTCACAAAGCATGTTGACTGACCTTTGAGAGTGGCGATATTTTGAACGGTAAGCGTTCGTGTGAGGGTCACGAAAACCGTCACGAGGATCAGAACCAATATGCCAAAGGGGATGAGACGCTTCACGAGACGGAAGCATACCTCGATACGGTTCTTGTTCGCAAAAAAGAAAAGCCTCCATCGTTCACGAAATGTCGCCATAGATAGTGAGCATGCAGATTCTGTCTTCGCATATTACCTTCTTCTTCGCCTGCGTATCCACGCACATCCTGCTCCAGCACCGGCAGCCACCGCTACGGCAGCAGCTGGACCAGTTTTCCCTATGGGTGCATGTTCAGGGAATTGTGGCAGGACCACAAATGATTCAGGAGAAGGTGGCGTGGTGGATGCGTGCAAAGGGGTATCCTGTGTCGATACAAATGCCTTTAGCGAGCCGATAACCGAACGCACAGGGTCGGAAATTTCATTGCGGCAAAGCATGCTGCAGCCATCACCGCTGACAGTCTTGCCATCATCGCATTCCTCAGAGCGATCACGGATTCCGTCACCACACCGTGCAAGGCGACAATCCTTCCTGCAGTGTGCATTCGGGACATTCGCATTCCCCGTGCCATCATCACATTCCTCTCCCGTATCAATTGCTCCATTGCCGCAGAGGGGGATGAGGAAATGGCAGTCACTTCCGCATTTGTTCAGGGTGTGAGAATTTTGAAGCGAAGGTTCACATTGTTCTCCCAGTGCCGATTCGATGATGCCGTTTCCGCAGAATCCAGTTTCTTGCGTGCAGACCCCAGAGCAGCCGTCCCCATTGAGCGTATTTCCATCGTCACATTCCTCACCGAGATCGCGTACGCCGTTTCCACAGTGTTGCTTCTTGAGCAGAGAGAGAGGTTCTGCGCGGCATTGTCCATCACAACCATCTCCGGGCGACCAGTTCCCATCATCGCATTCCTCGCCCTGATCGAGGATACCGTTTCCGCAGCGATCACCGGAGAGGATTTGGTTTATCCGACATTCCGCGTTGCATGAAGAGGAGGGGAGACCATTCTGATTTCCCCAATCGCATTCTTCCGGAGTTTGGATGATTCCGTCGCCGCAGGAAGAGGGAGGAGCTTCGTCGGTAGTTCTTGACGACGGGAGAAGTTTGCACTGATTCGTACAGGTGGAGGTTGAGGTGCCGTTGCGGTAACCCTCATCGCATGTTTCGGGATATTGAACAATTCCGTTTCCACAGACCGGTGTCGACTCATTCTTGATGACAAAAATAGTATCATTTTGCTGATCGCCACACAGTACGAGATTGCGCAGGGCATAGCCAGTGGAGGGACCGTTTCCGAGCATATTGCCTACATAGAGAGAAGAACCCGCTGGTCCTACGCCGTTTGGATTCTGATGCATAGCGACTTTCTCGCCGGAAATGGACGGATCATTGAAGTTCCACAATTCCCATCCATCCTCACTCCAGGTTGCCTTCAGCATGTGCCATTCCCCCGGGATCGGCGTCATCCACGCGCCCTCCATCTTGACGGTAGTGGATTGCCCGGCGAAGGAGAGTTGATTACTAGTATTCGCGGCTCTTGACTGGAGAGTGATTCTGCTGTCCCCCGCATTTCCCGTGGAAACCAATGTCTGCGGGTCACCATCACGCAGCGGAGAGACCATCATACAAAGTGCTCCTCTGCTCGAGGGGAAGCCATTGGCAATGGAATAACGAATATAGCCTGTGTCACCCGGGATATAGGCCTGCTTGCCGGCAACGGTCTGGAAGCGTCCTCCGTGTATTTCTCCGAGCGTTGTTGCACCGCTGAGTTTCTCATCCAGGATGACCGGGAGAGTACGTGTCGGGCTGATCTTGCAGCAGATATCAGTGATTTCTATGCAGCAGTGACAGCTGGGATCGTAGATACTGCCAGATTCACATCCGCTATCCGATGATGCGCTGTGCTGCTGTGGACAGTCTTCGGATGTCCCGCAGGTATTATCACCAACACCGATGACGCTTGTACAGGAATTATTCACACAGGCCATATGCGTCTGCTGGCTGCAGCCTACGGCGGTAGTGCAGCTGTCGGTTCCTCCTCCAGATACTTGAGTGCAGGTATTGTTTCGGCATTCATAGTGCGTGAGATCGAGGCAGGAAAATTGTGAGGTACATTCATTGGCGCCGATGCCGGAAACCTGTATGCAAGCATCATTCTGACATTCAAGATGATTGTCCGATCCACATCCCGCTGCAAGGGTGCAGGAATTCACTCCTGTCCCCGGGACGTAGCGGCAGGTATTGCTGACGCATTCCAAATGGCTGAATGGGCCGCAACCAAATTGTGGTCCACAGAGGTTGGGGCCTGCACCTGCTATTTGTACGCAGGAGTTTCCACTGCATTCCAAATGGGTTTCTGTACCGCAGTCGAGCTGCTTGGAGCAGCTATCAGCCCCGGCCCCCGCAACTGTCTGACAGGAATATCCCACGCAGGCGAGGTGAGTCGGGGGAACGACGGAGCTCTCTGTCGATGATGCTGCAGAGGAAGACGCTACAGAAGAAACAGAGCTACTGACAACGCTCGATACCATCGAGGATACCGAGACGCTGCTTATATAGGAAGCTTGAGAGGAGACTGTGGATGAAGAAATTGATGCAATGGACGAACTTGGTTCGGATGACGCTTGCGAGGAAGCCATGGATGAAATGATTGAGGAAGAGGATTCCGGTACAGGGCAACAGAGGAGAGGAGGAGAAGAGGAATTTTCAGAAGTGCTCGATGAATGCAATGAAGATGTCTCCGATAATAGGGAAGATGAATTCTGGATGGATGATTGCACGGAGGTGGCTGTAGAAGATGACGCAATGGTAGACGCAGCACTGCTGATGATGCTCGATATCACTGAGGAGACCGTCGATGATGCTGGTGTGGATGAAGCTGCTGAGGAAGGCAGGTCAGATGAACCTCCATTCCCGCTCGCACTGGATCCACTACTGATGCCGCACGTAGCCTGACAGACAGCTTGGGATTCACTCTGTACGCACGCGGGTCCACCCAAGTTTAATCTATTACAGTTGCCATTCGTACAACAGTATCCGCAATGTGTTGAACAAATATCAGTAGAGCCTCCATAGCCGATACCGTCAGGACATGTGCCGTCGCCGTTTGGCAAAATGCATTGAGCAGTGATCGGATTGCAGCATCGCCATCCCGGATCATTGATAGCTGAGGATGAAGCTATCTGAGCGAGGAATCGCGATTGAGTGGGTAATGGTGATCGCTCGGGAGAAGATCCAAAAAGCCACGCGAAAAATCTCTCTAGCCACCCTCTGCTGCTTGGGACTGTGATGGCGATGGGTGCTTCACTGCTGGGGGCAAATCCCGCGGGGCACACGGGGTTCGTTGTTTCGATACAGCCGTCGCTGCGGGAAGAGCTTTGGACCGACGAACTTGAGGGTGTGCAGTTGGTCCCTACGACTCCGGGGCATGTACATGCAACCCCTTGTTGTGGTGTATTTCCCGCATCGAAGCAGGTGCCATTGACACATGCTGTGTACCCCGTGGCCAGACACTCGGGAGACTGCGGACCATCACAAGTACAGGAGACCCCCGATGATGGTGATGAGCTTATTTGTGATGCCGTGGAGGAAATGATGGAGAACGATGAGGAGATATCCGAAGATGATGCATTCATTACGCTGGACGCAGAGGAGGGGAGCGGGCATTCCTCTTGGAGTTGCTCATAGTATGAATATTCACAGCCGGTATTGGTCTGGCAGAGATCACTACAGATTACGTCGAGTTGACTTAGCCAAAATGCTGATCGTGCTCCAGTCCCTATACAATTGGCAAGACAAGCATTCATCATATTTTCGAGTGTGGAATAATCGTACAGCCCTAGAGTAGGGATTCCGTGATCATATAGTGGTGCATTCCAGCAGGAAGGTGATCCAAATTGTTCGCACTGGTCGGCCTGAGCCATCTGGCGTGGTTGGGATAATGATACCTGTGCGTGAAATGACGTCTGAGGGCTATCACAGGAAGACAAAAATGATGTGCTGATGAGCATTCCCATCATGACTCCCCATTGTGCCAATCGATGTAGTGACGATGGATTATTCATGAGACACGCTGCGCAGGAAATGCGCCAAAAATCTTTTCAAAGCATACGCGTCTCCTTTTCTGCTGGATAGTTTTCTGATGTGGTCTTGAAAAATGATCTTTACTTTCCTCTTTCTATTTTCAACTTTCCATTTTCAACTTTCCTTTTTCCACTTCTCAGTAGTTCCCGCGCTATCTCCCGCTCATTCCAGGGGATCTGCCCTGTCGCTGTCATCATTGTCGTGTCGCTACCTTTTGCACAGAGAATGACGATGTCACCGGGCTCTGCCTTCGCAAAGAGAAATGCTATCGCTTCACGCCGGTCGAATATCTGGTGTGCCTCGCAGGAGTTTTGGTCTATTCCCGCCCACACTTCATCGATGATTTTCTGCGGGTCTTCGGTGTAGGGATCTTCGTTTGTCACGACGACGACATCACCGAGGTCTGAGCAAATCCTTCCTACCTGAGGGCGCTTCTCGCGCATGCGATCTCCACAGCTGCCGGTGAGAATGAGTAATTTCTTTCCTTCGGGGAGCATCGACTGCAGTGTCGTGAGTGTTTTCTTATACGCGGCCGGTGTCACGGTGAAGTCGACGTAGACATCGAAAGACTGTCCTTCATCTATGCGCTCAAGACGCCCCGGGACACCTCGGAAGCTCTGTAATGCAATGGCGCTTCGCTCGAGGGGGACGCCGATGGCAACGGTACACCCTAGAGCGATCAAGGCGTTCTCCAGATTGAATGTTCCGTGCAGATGCAGTGTGAGAGTTACTGTTTTTCCCGAGGTAGTATCTGTGACGATTCCGTGGATGCCCTCTGTGGATTCGCCCGTTTTATTGATGCGGAAATCGGCTGAGGATTGCAATGAAGTGGTGATTGTGCGCGTGGTAAATATTGTTCGGAAGTAGGGGAAGCCCCCATCATCCAGTGAGAGGACTTTCGTACCGTTCTTTCGAATCATTGCGATGAGTATTCCCTTGTCGTGGCGGTACTGCTCCATAGTGCCGTGGTAGTCCAAGTGCTCGGGAGTGGTATTCGTGACCGCCCCCACGAGAGGCCATGTGTAGTCGAGGCGTCCCTGCACCAATCCGTGCGAAGAAGTTTCTAGCACGGCATGTGTGCAGCCTTCGCGCACGAGACGTTGGAGAAATTGCTGTATGAGGAAAGGCGAAGGGGAAGTCTTCTGTGTTGCGTTCCATTCCGTGGCACCTTTCACTGAGAGAAATGCCGTCGACAGCGATCCTGCTGAAATCCCCATTTCCTGCAGAATGTGCGAGATCATCCCGACTGTCGTTGTTTTTCCATCCGTTCCGGTCACGGCGATGATCACGAGCTTGCGTGCTGGAAATCCGTAGCACATGGCTGCCAGCAGCGCTTTCGTATGATGCCATGCGAGACGAACGGAGGAGCGATGTCCGAGCTTCTGTTTCAGGAGTCGGAGTAGGGAGAGCATACGGATGTATGGTAGCGCGATTAGAGAAAGTGGAAAGATGAAAGTGGACAGATGAAAGTGTTTTCTTGGTTTTGAGCGCGGGTTTCTATTCTGAAACTATACGGCTTCGCCTAAATACTCCTGAATCCTTTTTTAGAATCTCTGAAAAACTCTTAAGCATGTCATGGTGAGCCGTGTCGAACCATGACATTTGCCAATTTGTCGCAGTTCGATGCTTCGACCCGCTCAGCACAGGCTCGGCTCACTGTGACAAAATTGACAATTTTTCAGAGGTTCCAATTATTCAATCGATTGAGTACATCTTGAGCGTGGATTGCTTGGTATGAGCAAGGTCGAAGGCCTACCCGTACGATGCGGTGAATCGATAAAGAGCATTCTCGTTCGTCCGATATCTTTCGCGATCTGCTGCATCAGCGCTTTCGGTGATGGGAAGTTCCTCACATTCCGCAATCTTTTGATTAACTCTACGTGGACGATTTGTGGCGGAGTGGCAATGACTGTGTCGATGACATGGATTTCGAATGACAGACCATCGTTAAATACTGGTCGTGGTCCATAGTGAACAGCGGCAATGAAAATCTTCTTCCGAATCGTCACAGAGCAAGCATAGATGCCCTGCGGTATTGTTTTTGGAATGGATTGCAGAGAGAGGTTGATTGTCGGACTCTTGATGGTTTTGCCGCGTCCTCTCCCGGGGATTACCCGACCGGAAAAATGTTCGAGAGCAAGGGGAGAGAAGCACCTCATTTGGTTGGAGCTCCCTTGGCGGTGGAGAGTGATGAGTTTCTGATCAACATTTCTCATGTGGAAACACTGGAATGATCGTATCAATGTCAGCCGCAATTGTAATCACCTTCACTTTTCGTGTCTGCAGGATTATCCTACTCTCCTTCTGCCATTTATGCGCACGTTCCCATTTCTCTCTATCGCGTTCTCTCTGATGGTGCTGACTGCTTGCGGCAGTGTTCCGTCTTCGGCAACCATTACATTTATCGGCATTGCTGAAGGCACATTGCAAACTGATGTGCAATTACTCAAGTTCAGCGACATGTTTGAGCGGAAAAACCAATCGCTTATCGGCGCTGTCTCGCTGAGCGAACCGATGGATGGAGCAACGGTGGTCGGCACATGGTTTTCTCCGGATGACCGGAGTATGCCACTCGGTAGAACCACTATTCTCCTCCAGTCTGGAGCAACGCTCGCGCGCTTCTCATTCGCCAATTCCAAGAATTGGGAAGCATCTCCCTACATGTTGGACGTTCGTCTGCAGGCTCCGGAAAGAAAAAGCATTACAAAGGAAGTTGCGAGCGGGTCCGTACATTTTTTCATTGGGATGGAGAAAGGGCAGATTAAGGAATATTCGAAGAATTATCTTGTTTCACAGGAGCGTGAGCGAGTAAAGACATCGCAGCAGCAAGCCAAAGATCAGGCAGACCAGGTCCTCCTTAATCGTGCGCAAGAGTTTCTACGTGCCCCATCTGCAGTGCTGGCTGCGAGCAAAGATCTTACGGACGACGGCAAGCCCGAATCGCTCTTTGTCGATACACATGATCTGCCAGCCGATGCTTCTGCTCCGGCTTCTCTAATCTATTCTGCAGCCGTTCTAGAATTCGCGTTGATGGATAGTAGTGGATCTGTTCTTGTGAGCCTCACTGCGAATGGTTTGAAGATCGGTGATCGGCTGATTATCCATCCTTCAGCATCTCCTGTTGTTCTAACGATTTTGCAATCTTCCATCATTTCCATGACATGGAATCATCGTGGCAAAGAGTGCTCATTGGATCTTCTTCCTGAGCAACATTCATGGATTGTGCGACCGATGAATAATGATGGTGCTTGTGATGCTGCCCTGTCGCATTAGCGAATCTTTGTTCCGCTCATCGATCGATTTCCAATATGACCGGTAAGTGATCGGACATCTGTACATCTTGGAGCACGTGAGCTGATGGATTATGTAAAGTCTTTGAGCATAGAAAAAGATCGAGTGCTTTCCTAGGAAGTACAGCCGGAAACGTAGGAGAGGGGTTGATGATGTGTAAATCGCAGGATTCGGCGAGAGACCGCAATTCCTTCACACCCTCGAATGCATTGAAATCTCCGCAGACGATCACATCGGTGCATTCTTTCAGCATCTGGCGTAGTTCCTGGCTCTGTTTGCGACGGACATCTCTCCTCAGTGCGAAGTGGGCGAGAAAGAGTGTGATATTTCGGCCGAGATCAATTTCGTATACTAGTTTCTTGGTACCGTTCTTGAAGTATCTCTTCCGGAAGTGAAGGGGATGTTGTGAGAAGAATCCATTGCAGTTATCCCGGAAGAAAGGGATCCATCGAAGGATGCTTCTGAGACCGTACTTGTTGTCTATGTGCGAAAAGAAAGCATGCGGGTGTGGGATGAACCCATGATTTTTGTGAATCTCTATGAAGCAGCAAATATCGGGGCGTTCGCGGTGGAGGAGCTGGTAGATGGAGTGTCGGATTCTCTCGATGATGATTTGTGGTGTAAAGAGATAGCGATACCATCGCAGGATGTAATCCATCTTTGATCCATTCAATCCCGTGGCGTAGCCAAGGTTATAGAGAAGAATCCGGTAGGGGTGAGTGTTCTGTGCAGACATTGATTGAGGCACGGTGACCAGTTGCAATTATAGCATAATATTGTATCGAAACCAATAGAGACTTAGATCAACGCGACCGATCGTACATTCACTTTTCTCATTCCATATCAGCGTATCCATTTCGATTCATCTTACGCTGTCTGTTCTGCTACAGAGCTACGTTGCAACGATTACCAAAATATCATGTGATATACATATGCGCAATATCCTTTTAGAATTTGCTTAATCATATTCGTATATTTCGTTGATATTAAGCCAAAACATCAGATATTTGCACAATAAAGATGAATAGTGTCAGATAGTATCCATGAGCATATGAAGAATTGCCAAAATCTGTTAAAATAGAAGGATTTCTCAGTACCACAATTTCTCCTCACAAAAACACCACATCGGCTCAGCAGTTCGCGACAAAAATTCTATCGCGTGTGGACGTTTTTGCCGGGGTTGTTGTGTTGCTCACCATCGGGGTGTTCTTTTCTATGCAACGTGGACATCTCCTCGCCTCCACCGGTGACCTCCTCCCACTCATCGATGCAGGGAGCGGGGCAGTGGAGAGTGGCAGTGGAGAAGATTTGAACGTAAAAAAAATTGTTCCCGCCCTGAGTGGAAGCGGATCGCTCGAAGAAAACCTTCCCGTGGAAGTACAGACGGAGACGGGATCTCAGCAATCTGGAACGGGGAGCGAGCTAGAGAAGATTATTCCATCGGAACCTGCGCCTTCAGAAACTTCTGAGTCTTCGTCTGTGGCGATGTCCTCCTCGTCTGCGGAGATTTCTTCAGCGTCCTCGATGGTATCATTCGAAGGTTCTTCCCTTTCCTCCGATTTCTCCAGCCTGGTCTCATCCGAAGTTTCTTCAGCT
>JBAWYM010000038.1:0-17657 GCA_037143575.1 Candidatus Peregrinibacteria bacterium
ATACAATATAATACGAATATATCAAAATGGTCGTACCATGGACGAATATTAGTATAGTTTCATATTAGCTTATGCAAACACTTCGGGAACAAGCGATATCCTTCGGCGAGAACTACCCTTACCGCCAACTCCATGGTGAATATGAAGCTGGTGATTATCTCATCGGACAGCTCCGAGATATGGGACATAATCCTGTCATTCAGGAATTTGATGTGCATGTTCCGGACGTCCAGCATTCCTTTGCCCGACTCACGATCGATGGTCAGGAATTTGCAGGCTCGGGCTACGTAGCGGCAGCTTCTCAGGTCAGCGGTCGTATCGATGCGCGAGCGCCTATTGTGGATCCGAATGTCGTCATTGGAGCGAGCAGGTCTGAGACACTATCTCTTATCGCTTTCGCACCGAAGAGTCCGGATCTGCCTTCGCTCGCGAATATGTACGATGAGGTTCCGACGATTGCGGTGAGCAGACATGTTCGCGACGCGCTCCAGCGGTCACGTGGTCTGATCCATGGTGTCGTCGAAATGGATCATGTCCATCATATCAGCCGTAATATTTTGGCAGGAAATACGCAGAATCCTCGCTTCCTTGTCCTCACACACTACGACAGCATCGGCAAAGGGATCATCGATAACGCTTCGGGAATTGTTGTATTGCTGGAGGCGATCCGTCGCAATCCGAAACTTTTGGATGATGTGTGTGTCGCGTTCTGCGGCTCGGAGGAGCTTTCCGGTGAACGGGGAGCGTATTGGGCGGCAGGGTATCGCCGGTTACGAGAGGAATTCTCCCATCTCTTTGAGCGAACGGAAGCCATTCACGTTGTCGATAGTGTGGGGAATGCCCCGACGCGCGTATTCGATCAACAATATGCAGACCGTGTTTCTGGAGGCGATACAATTTTCCTTGGCCGAATTTTCGGCGCATGTAATCTTGCTGCGGAAGATATTCAGCGTTGGCGCGGGAAAATCCGGACGATTCAGGCGGAGGATATCGCCACGCATCATGGTCTTCTGTTCAATGTCTATCACGCACAGAGCTTGGATGACGGTCGCTATCTTGTCGAAAGACATCTTCAAGACTGCGTTACTGCAATCGGCATGCTCCTGAGCGACACGAGAATGCCAAAAAAATATCAGAAGCAGACATGGTAATGATGAACGAAATCCTCCGTTGATATTTGGAGTGATTTCGTCCATCTTCGATTTCACGTTCATTACACGGCAAGAGCAACTGCCTTGTGCTCGCGAGTGGAGAGCTTTTCCAGAAATTGTCTTTTCATTGGGTTTCGGATGGAGAACTTGTTGACCATCGCACAGGGATTCCAGCCTTCCTTAGTAATGCGGAGACCTTCAATGCCCAGATCTTCTTCCCGGTTCAGGAATTGGAACGACTCCGGAATCGATTTGGTGAACGCATGGAACACATACTGGTAGAGACCGTGAATGGCATCATTCGCCTTCTGATAGTGCAGGCAGTAGGTGGTCGGGTTCAGTGGCTCTCCTATGGAAAAGGCCTGCAGTTCTCCGTTGATCAATACACCGATTCCCGAAAGTCCGAATCGATCAAATGAGGAGAGTGCCGTCTCGAGAGCGACTGCATCTGTGGCATCAGGATCGGGCTTCTGCTCGAGCCACTTCCTATTCACATCCAGACATTGCGAAGCCATGGATGCATCCAGAGTGACGATCGTAGGCTTCAGCTCCTCACAGTGACGAATGTAGGTTCGTTTCTTCTGGAATTTTCCTCCTTTCATCGCGCGGAGTTCGGGGAGAGTATAGAGATAATCACAGTGATCACGCTCAAAAATAACATCAGCATCTCCAAAGACTCTCCGTGCAATACTCTCCTCGATACATGTCCATTCGACTGCCGCAGGAGTGGTGTTCAATTCCTGGATGATTTCCACGGGGTCAGGTCCGATCGGTTGGTAGAGGAAGAGCTGTCCCATCGTGTCATAAAATCCCACGATGAGGTGATCCTTATATTCGCAAAAGAAATGTGGAGAGTTCTTGCCTAGGTAATGGGGAAAAACTTTGCTCCAGCAAAATAAACTTGCGAATGTCAGTTCACAGACATTGACCGGATAGAGTGAGATTTTTCTTTCGAAGACATCCTGATGTTCGAGCGCCATGGGAATCATGCGTCGCTTCAGGCTGTCGATGATGGAGTGCGATGGAAATAAACTGTGGATGGCTTTCAGGGCTGCAGCAGGACCGCCGAGTGCGGGAAGTGTAGGAGTGAGAACGGTCGGACCGAACGAAGGCTTCATACAGTGGGGGGAAGCTTGAGGCTTGCGCTTTTCTACGTCTATATCGTCAAAATACAATAAAATCAGATTTAGAATAGGCTACGCTGAAGTCCCCGAAAATCAAGGGTCCTTAGAGCGAATGTTCTTTTGCGTCCGTTCACCCAATAGGTGGTTTGGAATGAGAGATGTATGTAAGTTATTGTGTCAAAAAAATAAATGTCAAGGTCATACAATCCATACTGATAGACTCACAATGTCACGATCGATCATTGTTTTGCGTAGGTTCTTTTTCTTGATGTTTGAGTGAGTCGCTGCGCGATCTGCCGTCGCGGTATCGCAAGCTTGGATTACTGTTGAATCGGCGCAGGAGAAAGTCTTCATCGATTTTTTGAATTGCTCTTGAGCCAGATAAGGCGGTTGAAAGCACGTTCATGTAAGAAGTTCTTTTCCCCGATTGTGTGCGTCTGAGAAGATGTCGGCAATCCTCGGCCACCTGGGCCCCGTTGTTTTCACGGACTGCAGAAAGAAAACTTTCATCTCGGCTCGGTTCATTCTGGGGTTCGCTCATATGCACATGGTGCTTCCTAGTTCTCGGAGATGCAAGGCTATTCAGATTGTCGAAGCGAGGCATCTCCATTCGATTCACTCGCCACTCACACTCGCCGCACCCCCCTCACCCGTCGTCAGCACCGCCGCCGGATCGATCCCAATTTGAACGAAGTGCGGTCGTGCTTCGTAGACGGAGGAATAGGGTTCCAGAATTTCTTTGTCATCTTTGATTACGGACCGGTACCAGCGAGCCTTCATGCCGGGGACGCGTTCGCCGACCTTGCGCGTGGTTCCCGCGGGGATCTCGGTGGTGTACTCCACTTTGTCCGGTGGAGCGGCAACGGTATCCCAGGTGTAGGGTCCGATGATTTCTGATTTCCGGGTATCGCGGGTGCCGTAGTAGATGAAGTAGGCGCGCGGGGCGTCCATGAAGGTCTGGATGAGCAGCGCGCCCGGGGAATCGTTGAGGAACTTCATGTCGGCGCTGGGCGGGTAGATGGTGGCATCGGTTCCCTGCGGACTGTAGTAGTGCACGGCGTAGCTATGGTTGCGGCGCGCGACGATGGGGAAGCCGTACTCCCATACTCCGCGGTAGGCCGTCGTGCCCACCTGGCAGAGTCCGCCGCCGTAGTCCGGAAGGGTTTTGTCGCCTTTGATCACGAGCTCCTTCACGTAACCGGTCGCGCCGTTCACCGGGCCGAGGATATCGTCGAAGGAGAAGGTACTTCCCTGCGGAATGATGGTACCGTTGAAGCGCGTGAGACCTGTCGTGATATTGTGCTTCCGGCTGAAGGTGGATCCGGTGAAGTCCGATTCGCCCACGGTGACAACTTCGCGGATACCCATGGCTGTGAGCTTGGGATCAGTGATGGTGATCTTCGGCTGAGTTTCCAGTACCGGAAGCGTGATATCCGTAACTCCGCGTTCCAGAGCCTCAATGGTGAGCGCGGTCGCACGATCCAAATCTATAGATCGTCCCGGCAGACCCACACCGTCGAATGTCACTGTACCACTCGCGCTCATAGCGATCGTCACTGTGCCGGGATCGCGATCGAAGACCGAAGAGATTTTTGTGCTGAGTGTCGCGCGGATGGCATCGCGGTTCCAGCCCTGCTGTGAGCGCTTCTCGAAGCCGGAAGGAAGGGAAGGGACATGGTCACCGTCCACGCGGAATTCTGCAGGGATGGTCACTGGTTGCCCGTTGTAGAACCACATCTCCTCGGTCGTCCGCCATTCCTTTTGTGACTGAATCTGGTAGAGGTGGTGATCGGAGCGGAAGAAGAGAGTTGCGGCTGACGCACTCCATGGGAAAAGCGAGAGCGCAATTGTCAGACTGAGAACAATGCGCTTAGGGAGCAATGGAGAATGATCGAAAATCATGAGGAACTTCTGAAAAATTGCCAATTTGTCAAATGTCATGGTTCGACACGGCTCACCATGACATGCTCGAGAATTTTTCAGAGGTTCCATGAGTATTTTAGGCAAGAGAAATTGTCCATTTTACATTCTCAATTTTACATTACGCACCGGTGTGAAATGCGGCGAAGGGTGTTCGTCTAGGGCTTTATTGACTAAGGCATCCGCATGGGCGTTACTTGCCCGCGGGACATGGATGAACTGAATCACCGGGAAAGTCTTGGCGAGGATGCGAATCTCCTCGAAGAAGGGGATGAGGGTGGGCATCTTCACGCGGTACTGGCCGTTGAGCTGACGGACGATGAGCTCGGAATCCAGATGGCAGAGAAGGCGGCTGGGCTGGTGGTGGCGGGCGAGCTTGAGCCCTTCGATGAGCGCGCGGTACTCGGCGACGTTATTGGTCTGGATGCCGATGCGTTCGCAGTGTTCCTGCACCACTTTGCCTGTGGAAGGATCCACGAGGACGCAGCCGATGGCGGATTGCCCGGGATTGCCGCGCGAGCCGCCATCGGAGAAGAGGTGGAGCGTTCCGCCGATGGATGCAGGTTGGTCGATCATCACAGGACGTGCAGTGCGCAATTCCTTCTCCAGAACTTCGGTGACGAAGCGTTCCCGCTCCCGTACACGGGGAATCATCTCGGCGAGCCGGCGTTCGAGAGCGGCGGGGAGGCGGATCACGGGGACAGTATAGCAGGATGGATTTGCGATTTTCTGATTTGCGAATTGCGATTGAGCAAAAATCGCAAATCGCAAATTTTGCAATCGCAAATTACCACGTACTACTCACTCCGTAGATCCAACTGGAATCTCCCACCGCGATAATCAATCGTCGCGCCGCTGAGTCTGGAGAAGAGCAGGCGGGGAACGTAGAGCGGGAAGGCGGCATCTTTTCCTTTGATAATGCGGTCATCTTTCTCGGGCTTCGCGCGAAACTCCATGCAAAAACTTCCCTGTCCGTCGAGCTGCACCCGCAACCCCTTCGCATTCTTCTCTTGCTTGGCCATCTTCACTGCTTCCTTCGCCGCACGTTTGGTGATGGTGATGACCTCTTCCTTGTGGGGCTTCTCTGTCAGCAGACGATTGAGGTCATTCAGGAGTGCCTTCGTTACTTCCTTCGGGAATCCATGCGCGCGGCATCCATCCTCCAGGGATTCCGATCCGCCAAATGGGCAGGAGAAGCATGCAAGGCCATAGGCCGCGAGGATCTCCGTCGATTCCGGGAAGATCGCGAGAAGATCGAGGATGGGGATGTCGCCTCGGATGGAGGGTGCGGGGGGATGACGAGAGGGCATCGAAATGAATGTAGAATGGAGAATGTATAATGTAGAATCCTTTTGGAGTAGAGTCTCCGCGTTCCGTTCATTCTACATTCTCTATTATACATTTTACATTTCCCAACACGCTCTCCATAGGATCTTTCTCCGAACTTCCCTATTCTCCCCCATGCGTCGCTTCCTCCGTATCAGTCTCCTTGTTCTCCTCCCGGCTATCACGCTCTTCCTCGGCATCGAGCTGGGTCTCACGTACGAGGCCAAGCGCGTGGAGGATACGGTGAATCAGCTGGAGTTCCTCTATAAAGGGAGCACCTCAGGATCCGGAACGGTCGTAGGAGATCCGGAGAAGGAAGTGAATATTTCGCTCCTCTGGGGTGTGTGGCGCTTGCTTTCGCAACAGTACATTGCCCCCGATAAGCTCCAGACGACGCCTATGCTCTACGGAGCGGTCGATGGGCTCGTTCGTTCCCTCGCCGATCCGTACACCGCCTTCATGACTCCGCCCGAGAATAGCGCTTTCAAAGAAGGTCTTGGTGGGAAGCTCCATGGCATCGGTGCGGAGCTCACCACGAAGGACGGAAAGATCGTGGTCGTCGCTCCCATTAAGGGATCACCGGCAGATAACGCAGGGATACTGCCTGGGGATAGTATCGTGAAGGTTGACGGTAAAGATGCCACAGGAGAAGCCTTGGTGTCCGTCGTCCAGCGTATTCGCGGTCCGAAGGGAACGATGGTGACTCTTTCCATCGAACGATCAGGTGCTGATGGACTCCTCGAGATTCCCATCAAGCGCGACGATCTCACCCTTCCGAGTGTGCAGTCCGAAGTGAAGAAGACTGCCACGGGTTCCGTCGGGTATATCGCGCTGAACCAGTTTGGCGATCAGTCTGTTGCTGAGATCGAGAAGGCGATCACCAGTTTCCGTGGCCAGTCCATCAAAGGCATCATCGTCGATCTGCGCAATAACGGCGGCGGGTATCTGGAAGGTTCCGTGGAGATCGCTTCGCTCTTCCTCAAGTCCGGGAAAGTGGTGACCGTACAGCGTCGCAGCGGCGAGCCGGTACAGCATTACGTCAACGGACGTCCGATGGAATCCGATATTCCCTTGGTCATCTTGATCAACGAGGGCTCCGCCTCCGCTTCCGAAATTCTCGCGGGAGCATTGCAGGATGCCAAACGTGCCACGATCATCGGCAAGAAGAGCTTCGGCAAGGGGACGGTACAGGAAGTCTTCGATCTCCCAGGCGGCAGCAGTCTTCGCGTGACGGTGGCCCGCTGGCTCACACCCAATGGGCGAGATTTGGGAAAGGAGGGAGTCCATCCGGATATCGTCGTCGATCGTACGCAGGACGATGTTGTCGCCAAGCGCGACCCGCAGCTCGATATTGCTCTTTGGTGGATGTTCGATCATCAGGGGGCAGCGAATGCGGCACTGCAGGGAAGCGGAAGTCTGGTGAAGCAGAGTGGGAAGGAGATACGAGGGGAGTGATGCTTTATTGAGACTGGAAGGAAAGATAGGTGCTTTTTGTGTGATGATCGAAGGAGTGTCATGGGTCGATGCTTCAGCTGACTCCGCACAGGCTCAACACACCATGACAGTTTTTTTATACACACTCTTCATGTTCAAATCTCCATTCACCGCAACATCCGAGAATATTCCCCATAGCCTTCGTTCTCCAGATCTTCGAGAGGAATGAAGCGGAGCGATGCGGAATTGATGCAGTAGCGAAGGCCTTCATGGCCGGGTCCATCCGGGAAGACGTGCCCCAGATGCGCATCGGAAGTTCTACTCCGCACTTCTGTCCTGCGCATACCGAGCTCTCGATCCTCCAATTCTTTGAGCTCATCATTAATCGGTTTTGTGAAACTCGGCCAACCTGTTCCGGAATCGAATTTGTCGATGGATCGGAAGAGCGGGCGACCGGAAATGCGATCGACGTACAGACCAGCACGGTGCTCATTCCAGTATTCATTCTGAAATGGAGGCTCGGTGCCGCAGGCTTGTGTGACCTCATACTGCAGAGGAGTGAGTATCTTCTTCAGCTCCTCATCGGTCGGGAGGGGAACTGGTTCAGATTTCTCCACTGTTGCCGCACTCCCCCACATGCTCCGGACGTACTCGGCTCTGCCGGAACCTTCGTGGTAGCTCTCGTAATGGGCAGGGTTCTTGCGGTAGTAGCTCTGATGTTCATCTTCAGCGGGAAAAAATGATACAAACGGCAGAATTTCTGTAGCAATTGTCTGGTCAAATATCCCCGTTTTCTGCAGCTCTTCGCGGGAGCGCTCCGCATCCCTCTGCTGTTCTTCACTGTGGAAGAAAATCGCCGTCTTGTACTGCGTTCCACGATCGGCGAACTGTCCGCCACTGTCCGTAGGATCGATGTTGTGCCAGAAGATCTTGAGGAGACGACGGTACGGGGTAATGGATGGGTCGAAGCTGATCTGCGCCGCTTCGCGGTGGCCAGTCTTGCCGGCGGAAACCTCTGCGTACGACGGATCTTTCCTGGTACCTCCTGCATAACCAACCACGACATCCTTCACCCCCTTCTGCAGCCGAAAGACCGGCTCCATGCACCAGAAGCACCCGCCCGCGAAGGTGGCGAGTTCCAGCCGGTGAGTATCAGAATCTGTCATGTTCGCTGAAGGGATATTATAAACCACCGATGAAAGGGAGCGGAGTTTCAATCAGACCGTAATCTGATGATTTGCCAAAAGTTCTCCAGAATTCATTCCCATTCCTCCTCCTTCATTGCTACAGTACACGGCATACGGAGAGGTCGCATAGTGGCCTAGTGCGCTTGCTTGGAAAGCAAGTAGACCTGAAAGGGTCTCGAGGGTTCAAATCCCTCCCTCTCCGCCACCACGGGCATGCGACCGTTCTGACTTCAGAGAGCCAATATCGAGAAATGTCTAGGAACAGCAGAAATCATCAACAAACTGCATCAGCGAAGCATCAGCGCCTCCTCAAGTCTCCTCTCCGTCTCCCGGATATCGTCCATGCTCGCGATGAGCGCGAACCGCACGTAGTCCCTACCCGGGTTGATGCTGTTCTCCGTTGTATCGGAAATCCATTCGCCCGGTGTGACGACAATTCCGAGATCAAGGAGCTTTCTACTAAGATCGATTCCTGTCATGCCCGACGGAGCCTTCTGCCAGAGGTAGAACGTCGCATCTGCGGTGCAGGCAGGCAGCCCGGCCTTCGTGAGTGCCGCAGTCAGAATCCGCCGTTTCTCCGCATAGTCCTTCCGGAGACTGGTGATGTGCTCCGTGTCATTCAGCGCAGCGATCGCTGCTTCTTGAACGAACCACGGCACGCCCGAGTCGGCGTTGGTCTTCACTGTCCTGATCGCACTCACCAAGCGCTCGTCGCCTGCGCAGAACCCAACGCGGTAGCCCGTCATGTTATTTCGTTTGCTCAGAGAGTAGAAGGCGAGGACGCCCTCACGAGCGACCTCCAGCATACTCACGGGCTTGTCGCCGCTATAGAGATCGATGTAGCACCCCTCGTCCGCTGCGATGATGATGTCGTTCTCCTGTGCCCAGGCGTGGAGTTCGGAAAGCCAGGATCGTGAAGCCGTTGCCCCGGTCGGCGAGTTTGGATAGTTTGTCCAGAGGATCCGGGCTCTCATGCGGATCTCCTGCGGAATAGCTTCGAAATCTATGAGGAAATCATTCTCGGAGAGGAGTGGAACGAAGTACGGTACACCCCGCGCAAAGCGTGTGCCGGTCTTGTAGGGCGGGTAGCCGGGAGTCGGGCAGAGGACTATGTCACCGGGTTCGATGATGCCGAAGGGGAAGTGGAAGACTGCTTCCTTGGATCCGATCGTGGCGATGATTTCCCGGTCAGGGTCGAGCGTGACGCCGAAAGTGGTGTGCATGTAGTCGGCACATGCGCGTCGGAACGACGGTGATCCTTCGTAGCTAGGGTAGCCCGAGGCAGCATGAGTATCCGCACCGTGTTTGAGCGCATCGATTACGAACGGGGGAGTGGGTTCACGCGGATCCCCGACGCCGAAATCGATCACACGAACGCCTTTGGCTCTGAGTGCGGCAACCTGCTTGTCCACTTCCGCAAACGCGTAAGGAGCAGTGGAGCCGATGAGGGAGGAGACACGGAAAGTCATGCGAGAGGGGGAACGACGGTCCGGTAGAGATCCTCGAATGTTTCTGCGCGGCGGATCTGACGGAAGGTACCGGACGACTCCAGGAGGTACTCGGCTGGCCGGATTTTTCCGTTGTAGTTATGTCCCATGGCATAGCCGTGCGCGCCGCAGTTGTGGATGACCACGGTGTCGCCGACGTTCATCGCAGGGAGCGGACGATCAATGCACCACTGATCGTTGTTCTCACAGATGCTGCCGGTGACATTCACGGTCTCCATGGGGCTATCCGGCGTTTTCCCGAGAACGGAGATGTGATGGTAAGCGGTGTAGATAGCCGTGCGCGGCATCGCATTGGTGCTCACATCCAGTCCGACGAATTTCTTGTATCCGTTCTTGATCACCTGGACGGTCCCGACGAGAAAACCTGCGTCAGCGGTGACACGACGGGCTGGCTCCACCATGAGCTGAGGCTCCTTCATTCTATGGCGTCTGCATTGTTGATCGAAAACCTCGCGCACCTGCTTCGCAATCGTCGCGAGCAAGAATGTCGGCTGCTCGGGTCGGTAGGGAACATTGAAACCGCCGCCGATATTGATCGTTTCAAAATTGATTCCCACTTCTGCGGATACGTCGGCTGCAATATCCAATAGCTTGGCTGTCACCCCGGAAAAGTACGATTCCTCCGCGACGTTACTCCCGGTCATCATGTGGATGCCGAAGCGTTTGACGCCCGCATCCTTCGCTCGGTGGTATGCTTCGACCGCTTTCTCCCAGGGGATGCCAAACTTCGCATCGGGACCGGCGAGGAGCGTACTCTTCATGGTGGAAGACGTGATGCCGGGATTGATCCGGAAGGAGAGGAACTCGGGCACATGGATACCGCGCACAGTCTCCAGAATGCTGATGTCATCCAGATCGATGAGCACATTGCCCATGCCAAGTGCACAGCGCAGTTCGTCGGGATGCGTGAAGTTGCTCGTGTGGTAGACCGGTGGTGATCCCAATTGCCGGGCAAGCCACAGCTCCGAATGACTCGAGCACTCCAGTCCCCATCCCTCGCTCAAAATAATCCGGATGATGTTGGGATTGGGGCAACCTTTCACGGCAAACATCGGTTGAAATCCCGGGAACAGCGGTCCGAAGGCATCTGTGAACATGCGGCAATTGCGGCGGATCATGTCCTCCTCGTAGAGGAAGAAGGGGGTTTCGAATTCCCTAACCGCGCGTTCGATCGCTTCTGCCGGGTAACGGGTAACGTCGGGGTTGATCATGGGAGGGAGACAGCAATTGGGAAATACGCTCTCATACGAACGTCCTCCTCCTGCATATGAACTATGGGGAGGAGCCGGTAGTCATCGAGGAGGGCCTGCCAGCGCTGGCGGATGGAAGGCTGCATGGGACACATCGGCAACCGGAACACTTCCTGCACTTTGCCCTGGAGCGCGAGCGCCGTCTTCACGGGGAGCGGATTCGTTTCGAAGAAGCATCCCTGCATGAGCGGTAGGAGCTCATAGTGAAGCGTGCGCGCCGCCAAGAGATCGCCGCGGAGACCGGCGTCGACCATCTGCTTCACTTTGGCGGGCACGATATTGGAGAGTACCGAGATCACGCCGTGGCCGCCGGCTGCGAGGAGCGGGAACGTGAGCGCATCGTCACCGGAGAGCACCGCGAACGTAGGCGGAGCTTGTCGGAGCACGTCCATCATCTGCAGGATATCCCCGCTCGCTTCCTTCACACCAACGATGCGCGGATGCTCAGCCAGACGCAGCAATGTCGGGGTCTCCACATTCACTCCCGTTCTTCCGCGGATATTGTAGACGATTTGCGGCAGGTCAACCGTATCGGCGATGAGGGAAAAGTGGCGGTAGAGTCCCTCCTGTGTCGGTTTACTGTAGTAGGGATTGACGATGAGGAGGCCGTCGGCGCCGAGCTCCTTCGCCTCCTTCGAACACTGGATAGTTTTCGCCGTGTCGTTGCTGCCTGTACCGACGATGATTTTCATTCTGCCGTGGCCTAGGGCAACCGCCGCTTCGATAATGCTCTGCGCTTCCTCATGCGTGATCGTCGGACTCTCGCCGGTGGTACCGAGCACGATGACACCTGTCACTTTCGCTTCCAGCTGCTCCTGCAATAGGTGGCAAAGCGCACCGTAATCGATCTCCCCGTTCTGCTGGAACGGCGTGACGAGAGCCGTGTACGTGCCGGAGAATAGCGGGGCAGACATTGGGAATTTGGAATGAAGCATTAGGAGAGATCGGAGAGGAGATCAGCCATCGTGAAGATTCCCTTCCTGCCCCGGAGCCACTCCGCGGCAGTGACTGCCCCTGCTGTGAAACCTGCGCGGTTCCGGGCTGTGTGCGTGATTTCGATGGTGTCCGCAGCGCTGTCGAAGTAGACGCTGTGCGTGCCCGGAACATTGCCGCCACGGGTCGACGAGAACTGAAGCTCTTCCGGTTTGATGGGACTTTCCGAGAGTGTCGTAACGATCCTCTGTTTTCTCGGGAAATTCCTAAGGATAATCTTGGCCGTCTCCAGCGCCGTCCCGGAGGGTGCGTCCGCTTTTTTCGCATGGTGGTACTCGTGGCCGAAGACATCGTAGTTGTCGACCGGATTGATGAGCTTCGCAGCGTGGGCGATGATGTCCCAGAATAAGTGGACGCCGATGGAGAGATTCGGCGAATAGAGGACACCGACGCCGGTTCTATTCACAATTGCCCTTACCGTCGTCAGTTCCTCGTACCAGCCGGTGGTGCCGACGACAACGTTGAAGCAGTTCTCCGCAAGCAGTTCGATATTCGTTACTGTCTGATGCGGAGCCGTGAATTCAATGGCGCAGTCAGCGGGAGTGCCGAGCGAATTCTTGAGTGCGGCAGCATCATCCGCGATCCAAGCGACGGTGTGCCCGCGTTTGAGGATCTGTGCTTCGACTTCTTTGCCCATGGAGCCGTATCCGACGATTGCGATGTTCATGATGAGTGGGAGAGGAGATACTGAAGAATCTGAACTGCGTTGAGTGCGGCACCTTTGAGCAACTGATCGCCGGCGACGAATAACTCTAGGCCATGGTCACCGAAAGCCAGGTTTCGCCGGATTCTGCCGACTTCGATGTCGTACTTTCCTGTCGCGGTAATGGGCATGGGGTAGACGTTGTGAGCCGGATCGTCTCTGATCTCGATCCCGGGAGCGCGGCGCAGTACTTCGCGCGCTTCCTCCGGGGTCACCGGTTTCTCTGTCTCCAGCACAATGGTTTCGCAGTGAACGCGCAGGACGGGGATGCGCACGGATGTGCAACTGATGAGGAGTGAAGGGTCGGCGAATATTTTCTGCGTCTCCAGCGTGAGCTTCATCTCCTCTTTCGTGTAACCGTTTTCTTGGAACGAGTCGATGTGCGGAATGATGTTGAAGGGCAGAGGATGAGCGAATACCGCATGCGTCACCTCTCTCTCCTCCAGAACTTTCCTAGTCTCCCTAAGGAGCTCGGTGATCCCCTTACCTCCAGCTCCCGATGCAGACTGGTAGGTGGAGACGATCATCCGTTTGATGCCGAAAGCGCGATAGAGCGGATACACGGCCATGGCCGCGATCACCGTCGTGCAGTTCGGTTTGGCAATGAGCTTCGCTCCGATTGCTTTCTCTCCGTTGATCTCCGGAATCACAAGCGGTACGTCTGCGCGTTCCCGGAACGCCGATGAACTGTCGATGACGGTCGCGCCTTTCTCCATGGCAATGGGTGCCCACTCCCGAGAAACGTCGCCGCCTGCGCAGAGGAATGCATAGTCCACGTCTGCGAAACTCTCCGGCGTCACCGCCTCAACGGCGAGGGCTCCGAAAGGGGTTTCCACCGTGGCACCGTCAGATCGCTCAGAGGCAAGCAGCCTGAGTGTCGTCACGGGGATGCGGAGTGTTCCGAGGCAGCCAATGATCTCCCGGCCGACGGCGCCGGTGGCGCCCAGGATGGCGATTGTCATGGTGCGAGGAGGGAACGGTGGAGGGAACAGAGAGCTTTCTTCGCTTGTCGCTCATCGACGATCAGTGTGATGTTTGTAAACGACGCTCCGATGCTGACGGCATAGAGTGGGATAGTGCTTAGCGCCTGCATCACGGCAGCGATGAACCGGGGGTCTAAGGTGATCCTGTGGCCGATGACGCACACTTTCGCCAGATGTTCCGTCACGCAAACATCTGCTATGGATTGAAAATCTTTCAGGAGTTCTGCGGAATAATCCTTCGATGCGATGGAGCAGGTGAAGGTGATTTCGGACGTGGCACACACATCGATGGAAATTTGTCGCTCGGTGAAGACCGACGCAACGCGGTAGATGAACCCCGGCGAGGAAAGCATGCCTGGTTCGGTGAAGTGCAGCAGCGTCTGACCTCCCTGCGATACCACACCCCGTACCGCGCTGCCGCTCTCGTCAGGCACGATTGTCGTACCCGGTGCTGAAGGCCGGAATGTGTTCTTCACAATGACAGGGATACGCTGGAGCACTGCTGCCGTCACGGTTTTGGGATGCAGCACTTTAGCTCCGCTGTGCGCCATCTCCGATACCTCGGCCAGTCCGATGGTGCGCCACGTCCGCACTCCTTTCGTCACGATACGAGGATCTGCGGACATCACCCCATCAACATCCGTCCAGATTTCCACAGATGCAGCATTGAGGCAGATACCTGCGATGGACGCTGAGTAGTCGCTCCCGCCCCGCCCGAGGAGCGTTGTGTGACCGTCACGCGTTCCGCCGATGAAGCCGGTGAGGATAGGCGTGACACCTCGTTTCACCAGAGGACTGACAGCGCGACGAACGAGGAGCCGCGACGCAGGGATATCCACGATCGCTTCGAGAGAGTGATCGTCAGTGCGGATGAGGCTGTCGGTATCCATGGCGAAACTCTTCATCCCGTTGCGCTCCAGCGCGTGTTGCATGATGCGACTCGAGAGGCGTTCCCCGAGAGAGCAGACGATGGCGTATGAACGATCGGAGATGTCTTCGACCATGCTGGTACCGGTCAGAATGAGATGGATACGATCCAGCAGCTCCCTGAAGTCCCGTTCCCAAATCCGTGAAAAATCCCTAGAGGAAACGAATGCCTCGAGGACTGTGCGGTGGCGCTCCTCAAGAGCTGCGAATCGTCTCTCGATGTCGGGGGTCTGCTGTTTCCTCGCGAGATCGATGAGAGCGATGAGTTCATTCGTCACTCCGGACAATGCGGACACCACGACCACAGGCGTGACTCTCAATCCGGAGCGCCGGACGATCTCGCAGCACTGACGGATGCTGTCAGCCGTTCCCATGGATGTACCGCCGAATTTGAGGATGCGAAGTGACATGGACTGCGGAGAGGAAATGCCCGGGGATCCTGCAGCTGGGAAGCGTCTGTGGGAAATTAATCGGAAAATATTGATAAATATATACAAATTTGTTATATTTGTAACATGCTTAGCATCGGAAAAGTGACGGCGGATCTCATTAGTGGCAACCCCATGCTGCAGTTCGGGATGCAGGGAGAGGTGTTCAATCTCACGCAGCTCGCTCGCTTTCTGCAGCCGTACATCGAGGTACGCGCCAAGAAGGAGCTGCAGATCAGCGGCATTGTCATGGCGCTGTCGCGCCTGCAGCGCCAGATGAAGAAATCACAAACGCGATCTCAGGATTACCATATTCAGAACATGAATATTCAGACCGGCCTCTCCACAGCCACCTACTCCAATAGTGCAGAAACGAGGCGATGCATCCATTCCTTCATCGCCGCACTGCAGCGCAGGCACGGATCTGTGACGTTCTCGGAAGGGACATCGGAGATCACCATCGTCTACCCGCAAGATCAGGAAACACTCCTCAAGCGACTTATTCCCCACCACAAAAAGTTCGTGCACCCGCATATCTCGGCACTGCGCATCAGCTTCGATGAGCGCTATATCACCGTTCCCGGCTTCATCTATATCATTTTGCAGCAGATGCTTCTCCAACACATCAACATCGTCGAAGTGGCCTCTACCTATACGGAACTCACTCTGTTCATCGACGCACAGGACACCAAGATCGGCTTCGATACGCTGTATGCCCTCTTCCCTTCCACGCGCATCGGAGAACGCATCGACGGACAAGTTGGATTGTGACGCGATAGAGAGGATCCATATAGCACATCTGCCAAATCATATTGTCCTTGTTTGGCTCACTCCTTGTTCTCTGTCGGTGCAAGCACAATCCTCTGCTCCTTCAACATCAGCCTGTTCTTCAGGCATCCGATCAATTCTCTCTTCTCCGTCATCGTCCCGCTCCTGAGCAGATACTCCACGTACTTTCGCTGATTGATCTTCTCCGCTTTCTGCTTGTCGGTAACTCCCAGCACATCCGATGCGAAGCGGGAAAACCGCTTGAATTCGTCATCGATCTTACGCTTCACCGCTGATTTGTTGAGCGAGAGGCCATCGAGGATGTCGATGAGCTGTTCAATCAGATTCTCTTCGCGGATACCCGGTGCGTGGCAAGCGAGATTCCTCGAATGGGTGCATCGGTAGTACACGTAACGCTTCACGGAACCGTTCTTCATCTGCTTATGCTTCTCTTCTGCAGTGATGCCCGATCCGCAGTTCCCGCAGATCATGAGCCGCGTGAAGGCGAATTCATGGCTTACCCACCCCCGCTCCTGTCCGATGGAGAGGATGCGCTGCACATCATCGAAAAGCTGCTGACTGATGAGTGCCTCATATTTTCCCTTGTACCAAGCGCCGCCTCCTACCGGATATTCGAATCGTCCGGTGTAGAAGGGATTATGAAGGATTTTGTAAACCATGCTGAGCGTAACGCGCTTGCCAATCCGCGTCCGGAACCCCGCATCGTAGATCCAACGGAAGAGATCTCTGCCACTGAGGCCATCGGCCGCGACCTTCTCGAACATCTGCTTGATGAAGGGAGCGCGAACGGGATCGATAACTATCTTTCCCTTGTTTCGATCCGGACTCCGCTCGTTGAGATACCCGAGGGGAGCGACTCCCGGACGGATGCCTAGCTCGCACTTGTTCTTGAGACCGCGCTTCACGTTGATGCCACGATTGTCGTTCTCCAGCTTCGCTTGCGAGCAGAGGATCATGAGAAGGAATTTCTCGTTTGGAGAATTGGTAAATCTTTGCCCAGGTGTCCGTATCTCCTTGAGTAGTCCCTGATCCATGAGATCCACGAGTGAACCCAAGTCTCCGGCGTTCCTCGAAAGCCGATCCGGTGCCCACGTTACGATGCCTGTGAACATGCCGCTGCGAATATCCGCCATAAGCTGTTTGAAGACGGGGCGCTGCCCTGAATCCTTCGCGGAGTGACTCTCACGGCGTATTTCCATGATGTTCAAATCATCTCTCCTGGCGACCGTCGTCATCTCGTTGATTTGTGAATCAATGGAGAGCGCCTGTCTCTCGTCATCCTCGGAGGATTTCCGCGCGTAGAGGCAGTAGCGGATGGGGGCAATTTCTCCCTCGTCGCGTGTCGCAGTTCGACGCGGCTCACTGTGACACGCTCCTTGCTCTCCACGGCATGGAGTTGATGGGAATGCAATATTGGTTTGCGGTGTTCGTTCCAGAAGGGTAGAAATGGGGGACATATGAGACAGGGGGTATGCCTCAAGTGATGCCGGAACTTTCCGCAAAGGCCAGAGCAAATTGAGCCAAATGGGACACGCGAGACACACCCCTATTGCGGTGTCTCATTTGTCTCATATGACAGGTGAGATTCCTGTGGTCCGATATGCGCCAGAGTACTGTCACATTTGTCACATTCAGCCCCCCGCAGTACTGTTCGGATTGTTCGGATTACTCTCCCGGAAGTACTGTCCAATTCTGTCCAATGCAGCCCGACCGTCCCCCCTTCGTGCCCTCGAAACCCGACCCTCAAAAACCTTGTCTGGGACTCATGAAAAAGTTGTGAGACCGTTCCTCTCCGCCACGTATAAATCGCTGCGCGATAGCGTGGCACAGCCACAACCAAGCATACAACCTTAGCGAAACTCCTGCCTTTTTGGCTTCCATAAATAATCATTCGTAATCCACCGGCTATGCCGGTGAGACATCCGCAGGTTCTA
>JBAWYM010000039.1:0-17548 GCA_037143575.1 Candidatus Peregrinibacteria bacterium
TTCCGTGGATGATGGCGTTCATCTTCGCTGCTTCCTTCCCTTCAGGTGTTTTCGGTCCCGTGCTTTTCTTCGCATTTTGCCCATTTGCAGTGATTTGCTTTTCGGTGGCCATAGGTTAAAGGGGGAGAATGGCGGTGGCAGGAAGTTTCATTTGCTCTGCAACATGGGTCGTTTCAAAGGATGCCAAACCTTCTCGACCGGAGGAATTGGTCTCCTTTGCCGAATTCGGGAGTTTCCACATCCAGAAGCCATCTTTCCCACCTATTTTATCTGTAAGGATGCCAATATCTTTCTTGGCCCTCTTTAAGGTTGTCAGAGAGATGCCGGCGTCCTCGGCCTCTCTTTCCACTTCGGCCGCACGCCGTGGTTGTATGGATAATGTTTCTCGCAGAAATTTCTTGGCCTCATCCATGGCACTTCCGCTGTTAGCGGAATCGGAATCGAGAATGGAATCCGCGGTGATCTCACTTTCTCCCTTCCACAGGAAAAGCCCTTCCTTCACCTCATACGCAATGGATGGTGGAAACGGTGCAAGATTGTTCTTGATGCACACCATCACTCGTTCCGAAGCGTCCATGGGATTGATTCCAACCAAGTGGACGACTCTCGCAGCGGCAGTGTAACCAATAGACCCCTGTCCGCGGTACATAGCGCGGCTTCGTGAGGATTTGGTGAGATGACGAATGCCAATGACCGTTACCCGATGAAGTTCGGCCAGTTTGGAAAGTGGCGTCAGAACGGAACGGATACCCGGGTCACTGTTTGCGTCAATGGATGAGCCGAGATAGGCATTGATCGGATCGATCACTAACAGTGAGAAGCCACCAAGGAGCAACACCTCCTCAATTGCAGCAAGATCCTTATCAAGCGAGAAATGGCGTTCTTTGCCCTGTCCATCTTGTACGGCGGTGAGTATATATATTCGCTTCAGATCGGCCTCCATGCCCTCCAGACGGGGCCTTATCGTATCAGCTGGGGCATCCTCTGCATTGAGTAGCAGAACATTTGCGGGACCTCGCTTAGCATCGTCTCCGGGGAAAGATGCTCCTGTCGTCACTGCGCTGGCGATTGCGAGAGAAAGCCACGATTTTCCTGCTGAGGGATCACCTTCCATGATCGTGAACTTGCCCTGAGGAAGGCGATCCTTCCATAGCCATTGCACATCCTCACGCACCACGTCATCAAGACAGACGACTACCGGTCGGCTGGGCTGGTCATGTGTCGGTTTTTTCAAGTGCTCTTTCTTCCGTCCTCTTTGTTCACTGGTCTTGATGCTATCGAAGACACTGCGGAGTTCTTTCTCAGGTAGCGGCGGTGTATTGCGCTTGTTCCATTCCTTGAGCCCACCCCACCCCGACATCTCCCAGAGATCTTCGGCAATTCCGTGGAGCAGACGACCGGCGACGGAAGCCGCTGTTTCATTTCTCTTACCATTTCCTACTCCTTCAAGCCCGGCCTCCCATTTTTTTTCCTTACCTTCTGACTCCGGAGCTTGTGCCCGTCGAATCATCTCTGCACCGAATTTCTCCACAAGCGCTATGTCCATTTTCACTCCCGGTCGCGCCAGCAGAATCTCCACCTTGGTGCGTTTACCGTTCTTGTGATTGTAGCTGCCCGGGAGACGGCCAAGGCGGCCTGCGTTGCTGCATCCAATGTCCGGTTCCATCCGCGTGTGCTTCTTCACCTCTTCCATGATGAATCTCATCCCTTCACGCCAGTGCTCTGCGGAAACGAGTTGTACAGGGTCGCCGAAGTAGTGGACATGGATGCCATTGCCTGAAAAAACGATGTAGCGCCAAAGACTGAGATACGGATGATCTGCGAGCGCCCCTGCGAACCATTTTCCGAGTTCCCTGATCTCTTCGTCGGTAATGTCTGGGTACTGTGTGCGTATATCAAAATCGAAGAAGAAATGCCCCTTGGAGCGCACATCTTCATCCCGTGCCCGTTCCATACCTCGTACCGGATCGACACCTGAAAGGAAGAAGAGATCCTGCCCCTCGTGAGCTATGAGAAAGGAATGATAATTCTCAGCATTGAGAATCACCTCCACTTCCTTCACCGTTCCAGCCTGGACGTTCCAGCTTGGGATGAGGAGATCGGCTATGAAGTGAGAGTAGGCCTTGGTCAGAGTATCGTTGTCTTGCATGCTCATATTGGGAAAGAATTACAGGGGATCGGATGGAATGGCTTCTGGCTGAACGACGAGGGCAACGAGATGCAGAAGGTTGAGTGAATACTCCCGTGCCTGCTCGTCCGTTATGTCCTTGCCCGTCTCCTGTCTGAAGAGCGCTTTGAACTCGCCGATGTCTTGCGGCGTGAGTTCAATCATGTTCGCTGTAGAGGCGCTGCTTCAGTATTTTCTGATGGGTGAAGAGCGCGGCGGGAGGAAGTCGCAGTGATCCATCCCAGTACGTCTTCATCGCGTCTTCAATCGCAGACGATGCGTCGAAGCGGAAGGCAACCCGACGAGGGTTGTGGCGGTCGAGCGAGAGGATCGGAAATCCGAGACATGACAGTGCGCTTGCGACGCCGAGATCGGCGGTCTCGATGGTATTCGTTTTCATGGGAAGCGCTTGGAAAAGGGCGCCCCCGCACGATATGAGATATTTGTTACGCCAACGCGATCGCACTGTTACGCTATTGTTACTTGACTGCGGCTGCTTATTTTACGTGTTCAGCGAACGTCCACCCCTTGCCTCTTTCACTCTCAATTCTGCAATCAGGAAAGTAACGACTAAGTAACGATCTAAGAGTTGACACATATCTCCTGATTGCCCCTTTCCTGCCCGTTTTCGGTTCAGTTGCTTCTTCGCCATAAATTGCACGAGCAATGTCATGATACGACACATAACCAACTTCTTTGCTCAGAATTGCATACAGTGTTTGTCCTACACAAGGGACGGCATCAGTCAGATCATCATCAACATAAACCGCACCATCAGGTGACACTTTCAATCTTCCGTCGAATGCATACCTGATCTTATTTTCGGCATGTGCGACAACCTCCTGATTCCTCGAATGCTCGTTTGATTCAGCCGGAATGGCGCTAAGCGGATGTTCTTCTGATTCAACTACAGACTCGCTGCCATAACAGAAATTGTCGAAGTACCACTGCAAGTCATCCATTTGCTTCAGTAATGTTTTTGCCAATTCGCTTCTCTCTTGATCCGTGGACGGTGGACTATCAGCATCCAGAAGAGAGGACAAGGATTCACATCGCTGTTTGAGCTGAGGGAAACGAGGGTATGTCGGGAGCAACTTCTCATCAAAGAAGGTCTTCAGCGCCAATACAATGCGATGCCAGCCATACTCAGTTTCTCCATTTTTCTCGAAGAATTCCTTAAAGTTTTTTCCAAAGGCTTCCAGATTCCCCTGATGCCTGAAGCTTGGAAAGCTACTTTTTATCCAATCTGTTGCATCATCCAATAGGGAATTGATTGTTTGAAATTGAATCAGAGAGCGCTCCATGAGTAAGGCAACATCAGGCTGGCTTCTTCCAAATTCACTGAAACGAATTGTCGCCTTTGCATCCTCAGTTCCGTACTCTTTACGCATGATCCCATCAAACGTTTCTCCAAAATGAGAGGGTAGAGCACGGTGTTTCAAGAGAGATTCGATGTATACAGGACGAGGCAGCGAATAGTGATTTGCCATAATACCACCCTGACCTTTCATTGAAAGTTTCACGTGTGCCATTTCAATGGCGTCATATAGCTCTTTTATACGCATACTCATAGTGTCACTATTTTACCATTTCCTTCATACAAACTGAACATTTATTCCTCGAATTTCAGCAGCTTCCACAAAGGAATGGAAAAGCCATCCGCAAGCTTTTGAAGCACCTCAAGACTTGGATTCTGCGGGCACTTTCCTTCAAGACTTTGGATGTACTTCAGGCTGATCCGGGAAAGCCCTGCGAGTTTCTCCTGCGTTATGTTGTTCTTTTGCCGCAATGAACGAAGACGAATCCCCAGTTGCTCTGACGTACTTTTCTTCATGCCATAATAGTCGATTGTTCACCATCCATTGAGAACCAGTGATTGTTGGTGTATTACTGTTGGTAATATTTCTAGTGAGTACGTTTTCTGTTTCTTCCTGAATGAGTAGGGCATATGAGCAGCACCCCATCCCCTTCGTACGGCACCGGCAATCCTCATCCACTCTCGCAGCTCAAGACAGAGCTGGTATGGGAAGGGAAATACGACGAGTACGGGAACAAGCGCACGGTGGACATTGCGGGGCTTTCCATGCCGTTGCAGCGCATAGAGACCGTGGACGAGCCACGACAACGGGCGGCGGCGGAGGGGAATCTGACAATGTTTGAGGAGCAGCTCGCCGGACAGAAGCGCGACGACTTCCGCAACCAGCTCATCTGGGGCGACAACAAGCTCGTCATGGCCAGCCTGCTCAAAGAATTCAAAGGATGCGTGGATCTCATCTATATCGATCCGCCATTCGATGTGGGTGCAGATTTCACCATGGACGTGCCGATTGGTGATGATGACGAGACGATAAGCAAAGATCAATCAGTTCTTGAAATGGTCGCCTATCGCGACATGTGGGGCAAGGGAACCGACTCCTACCTCCACATGATGTATGAGCGCCTATCACTAATGAAAGAGCTGCTGTCGGAAAAGGGGAATATTTTTGTGCATTGCGATTGGAGAATGGATAGTTACATCAAATTAGTCATGAATGAGGTCTTCGGAAATGAGTGTTCCCGAGCTACGATCTGTTGGAAAAAAGCCACTAAAACCACTTCTTTCAATGATTTTGGATCTGAGCACGATAGTATTATCGTCTTCAGTAAAAATTATGATAAGTACATATTCAACCAGCAATTTAGAGAGCTAGCAGATGAACAAATTGAAAAAAACTACAAGTTCATTGAATCGCCAAATGGTGAAGTTATTAGGCTAACAAAAAAGCAGATAGATGAGGATGAAACTATGCCAATAGGGCGACGGTTCAGAGCAATACCAATCACAAATATGAACCGAGATCGTCCAAATTTGAGATATGAGTTTCTTGGACATGTACAGACTTGGGCAAAATCAAAAGAAAAACTAATGGAAGATCTCAACAATGGTCTTATCTTTCAAACTTCATCTGGGACCATCCCCGTTAAGAAGCAATTTCTTGATGAAAATAAAGGGGTAAAGGTAAACGATTTATGGATTGATATTGCTCCAGTCCAAGGAGGAGCAGATGAAAATACTGATTACCCAACACAGAAGCCTGAGAAGCTCCTCCAGCGAGTGATTGAATCTTCAACTAATGAAGGAGATTTGGTGGCCGATTTCTTCTGTGGTAGTGGAACGACTGGTGCCGTAGCAGAGAGGTTGGGACGACGATGGATCATGTCTGATCTTGGCCGGTTCTCCATTCATTCCAGTCGAAAACGACTCATAGAGCAACAGCGCAAATTGTACGAAGCGGGTAAGCCCTATCGTGCCTTCGACGTGCATAACCTCGGGCGGTACGAGCGCCAGTGGTGGCAGAAAGACCGACTCAAAGGTGCGGATGAGGAGCATCGTCGTGTGGTGCTGGAGTTTTTCAGAGCCGAAGTGCTGACCAGTGCGCCCAGTCCGCTCATACACGGTCGCAAGGAAGGTGCGTTCTGCCATGTGGATGGCATCGACGGTATGTTTACAAGGAAGGAGGCACAATCCGTGGCCGAAGCCATATCCGCCGCAGGAGGGAAAGAGTGCTACTGCCTCTCGTGGGAATTCGAGATGGATTTACGGTTGAGCGTCGAGGCCTTCAAGCAGGAGTACGGTGTCACACTGAAGCTCATCCAGATTCCGCGGGAGATCATGGAGAAGAACCGCACTACACCGCCGCCATTCTTTGAAATGGCGCTGCTAAAAGCGGAACCTGTCTTACACAAGGCGAAGGAAGGTACTTCCGTAGACATCAAGCTCACGCAATTCCTTCCCTCGCTTGCAGAGGTGCCGAGCAAAGAGCTGGAGGCGTTGCAGGAACGGGCAGTGAAGAGCGGTTTCGACTTCATCGATTTCTGGGCTGTGGATTTCGACTGGAAGCCGGGCAAGCCATTCAGTCACCACTGGCAGGACTACCGGACACGCAAAGATCGCACGCTCAAGCTTGTGAGCGACGCAGGCTATGCGTACCCGAAGAAGGGCAAGTACATGGCCTGTGTGAGGGTGGTGGATGTCTTCGGTTGCGATTCCAGCATCACTATCGACGTAACAATATGACTGAAGCACTCAATCCATCGGCCTTGGAACCGCTGTATGAGGCATGGGAGGAGCCCAATGCTCATCGTATCCCTGCGGAGAAGGAAGGTGGATCGGCACAACGTGTGAAAGGCCGTCGGCCATCGCAGATCACGATACCGAAGAACTTGCGCTCAGCATTGAGAGACTGGCGGGAAGCCGGATACGCCGGAGCAAGTGATACGTCGCGGCATCTTCTGGATCACTGGTTCAATCGCAGCCATCAAAACGCCGATGGCTCTGTATTCCGCTACTACTTCTGCCAACGGGAAGCCATCGAGGTGCTGATCTACCTGTACGAAGTGCGAAAGAAGCGGTGCCTCTCGCAGATCATCGAAGACTTCGGTGGAGCACAGAGTGAGCTCGCCGCACTCGGCGTGACTGAGGACGATGATGCATGGACGCGCTACGCCTTCAAACTCGCAACGGGAACGGGTAAAACCAAGGTGATGAGTCTGGCGATCGTCTGGAGCTATTTCCACTCGATCCGCGAATCGCACTCCGATCTCACGCGGCACTTCCTCGTCATCGCGCCGAATTTGACGGTGTACGAGCGCCTGCGCATGGACTTCGCTCCTACGGACAAGCCGAAAGACATCTTCAGGACAGATCCTCTCATTCCTTCCGAATGGCTAGGCGACTGGAATCTTTCTGTTGTTCTTCAGGGCGAAACAAGTGGAGCATCTACAAACGGCGTTCTCTATCTCACAAACATCCACCGTCTCTTCGATTTCTCCAAGCGCAAGAGCAAAGACACCGACGGGCAGTATGCATGGGCAGGACCGCCTGTATCCAAGGCGAAGGCACTTGATACGGGGGAGGCTCTGCGCGAGCGGATCACACAGCATCCAAGTATGATGGTCTTCAACGATGAAGCGCATCACGTGTGGGATCCGGGATCGGCATGGAATGAGGCACTTACGTTTCTGCACACAACAATCCGCCAACGCGGTGGTGCTGGCATCACGGCACAACTGGATTTCTCCGCAACACCGAAGGACGACAAAGGAAATCTCTTCAAACACATCGTCTGCGATACGCCACTCGGGGAAGCGGTGGACGCAGGCATCGTGAAGACGCCGATCATTGGGAAAATCAGTGAAGCACTCATTGAACCAGAAGATGAAAATGCTGCTATTAAATATGAACAACGCCTGCGTATCGGGTATGCACAATGGCAGAAAAGCCGCGATGAATGGACAAAAAGCCACCATAAGGCTCTTCTTTTCGTCATGTGCGAGAATACAAAAGCAGCTGACCAGATCACGAGAAGCTTCAATAAGGAGGAGATTTTCAAAGAGCTCAATGGCAAAACAATCAATCTCCATACAAACCTGAAAGGAAAAACGAGGAAGGTCGGACACGGTGCGTCTGCGACGACGGTATTCGAGGAATCTGACAAAGAGATAAGCGACGATGATCTGAAGGCGCTCAGGGAGCTCTCGCGCAAGCTGGATAGTGACGACTGCCCCTACGCCTGCATCGTCTCCGTTCTCATGCTTCGTGAAGGCTGGGACGTGCGCAATGTGACGACAATCGTTCCGCTGCGCCCCTACAGTTCCAAGGCAAACATTCTTCCCGAACAGACGCTCGGGAGAGGACTCCGCCGCATGACACCAGTCGGTCAAGCGTGCGAGATTGTCACAGTGGTGGAGCACAAAGCTTTCGCGAGTCTCTACAAGCAGGAATTGGCTCAGGAGGGTCTTCCTATTGCAGACGTTGAGATTGAGAAGATCCCGAAGACCACGGTTTCCATCTATCCCGATAAGCAAAGGAAAGATTGCGCTGCGCTCGACATACTTCTTCCCCGACTGACTGCCGGATACAGTATTTGCCCAACACTCTCCGGGCTCACAATCGCGGAAGTGAAGAAGCAGTTTTCATCCTTCAGAAAGCTCCCGCTCGGCAAGAAGATCAGTACAGAGATCAACTATGAGGGACGACATCTCTTCACGGGAGAAGTCATCGAACGCATGAAGATTCAGCTGCCGCTCCTCAAGTCCGGTGTCGGTGCTCTCTCGTTCTACATCAGGGAGATCGAGAATGTGTGTAAAGTACACGACACACACCAAGTACTCGCACCGTTGTTGCAGGAGTTTCTGGAGGATATTCTCTTTGAAGAACAAACGGATATTTTTGATACAAGGCTCATTGCCCGCCTCAGCAATCCGGACGTCCGGGAACATGTACGTGCGGTGTTTGTTCCTCTCGTGAGAGCTCATACCGTCGGAGCCGAACATCGGCAGGTGGTAGAACAGGCCGCAACGTCGATCAGTGAGTGGAAACCGTTCCAAGTGACGCACAGTGAGCGTCATCCAGTGACAGAAGCGAAGAAGACTTTGTTCAATCTTGTGCCCTGCAACCGAGATCTGGAAGTTGCCATGGCTACTTTTGCCGATAGGGCATCCGACGTCGCTACATTTGCCAAGAATGCGGGACCACAATCATTGCGCATCGACTTCCAAGCCCAAGACGGACGGCTGGCGTTTTACACGCCTGACTTTTTCATTCGCACCAAAGCTGGCAAGTGCTTCTTGGTTGAGACGAAAGGGCGGGAGGATCGCGACGTGCCAAGCAAAGCACGTGCAGCAATGGCATGGTGTGCTTCGGCCTCATCGGATACCGCAGTCTGGGAATACCTGTATGTCCCACAGGGAGTTTTTCAGAACATGAGTGGGGATTCCATCGAGGAACTCGCCAGAACATGCCAACCGGCACTCCAGACACTCCTACAAACGACACCAGCACCCCAGCAGTCGATTTTCGATGCCTTGGCACGTCGTGAAGAGGAAGTAACCATAGATGAGTCGCTTGTGTCGAAAGATGTGCTGGAACAGTTGCCTCCCCGTTACCGGGAAGCCGTAGAACAAGCCACGACGATTTTCAGATTCTTCGAGCAAAAGAAAGGAATGAACTACGCGTCCGTATTTACATCTCTTCTTGGGTCACTCGATGAAGCTGCGAAAGCAATTGTTGTTTTCCACCTTGGCGAGCACATTCCTGTCAGTACAGCAGATCAAAGGACTTGGTTTGAGCCATACCTACATGACGCAAATCGCTCACAGGCTGCTCACTACGATCGCATGGCTAAGAACCTTAAGAAGACGCTCATATTCAATAGTGGGCTCTCGCCAATCGGCCTCCTGCGCGACTGTCTCGACTATGCGCTGAACGAATCAGCCAAGCTGGGTGGCGCTTTCGATGTCATCAAAGAACATTTCCGTGTAGCAGGCGGCAGAAAGCTCCTAGAGCATGTAACGAAGGTCTATAACTTTCGCAATACGTACATCGCACACCAGGAAGACACACTCAAAGACGCTGATCTTGCCCGCAAGGAGTTGATACTGTGGGTCAGTACGCTAATAGCGCTTACGGAAAGCGTAAAGCAGTAGTTGAATTTTTAGATGCACTGCAAGTTTTCTGATACAATGAATTATGAATAAAGCTCCACTCCTCACTTCGCGCCTCCAACAAGCCATACAATTGGCCATCCGGGCGCATGGAGGCATCAACCGCAAGGACGACGATCAGCCCTATTTGTTGCATCCGATCAATGTCTTGGCGCTGCTTATCCAATGGCATGCAGAGGAGGACACCTGTATTGCGGGGCTCCTGCATGACGTAATCGAAGACGCTGATGATGACACGCAGAGAGCAGCCTATCGTGGGGAAATTACAAAGACGTTTGGCGGGAACGTACTGGATATTGTCGAGGGAGTAACCGAGCAGGACAAATCGCTTCCGTGGCGAACCCGAAAGGAACGCTACTTGGAGCACTTGCAGACAGCCTCGAAGCAATCATTGCTCATATCGTGTGCGGATCGCATCCACAATACGTCTTCCCTTCTTCTTGCATACAGAAAAGAAGAGGAAGAAGTTTGGAAACGATTCAATGCCGGAAAGGAGGAGCAGATATGGTACGTGAGGAGTGTCTTGCACGTTCTGGAGGAACGACTCGGCGCGTCCTACACAAAGGAGCTTGATTCTGCCATTCAAGAGATTGAGTCACTGAGCGCCCGAAAGAAACACAAACAAGACAGCGCTGTTCTGGGAAGTCCCCCAAGAGTCCCTGCTATGCAGTTGCACTATATCTTCGACGACTGGCGCAATGCCGAACTCACATGCCCCGTGTGCGGGTGGAAAGGGAAAATCGAGCATAAGTACACGGAAGCCCATGACGGACTCTTTGACTATTCCTGCCCAAAATGCGACAAGATGCTCGCAATCGTTTCTTACCCAACTCAAGAGGAAACGGATGCATGGGGTAATGCAACGCAGGGAGATGCTGTCGCCCAGTATCAGCTGAGCTTGCAGTTTTTCTATGGTACCGGAGTTGAAAAGAACGTGAGCACGGCCATAAAGCTCCTGATGAAAGCGGCAGCACGGCAATTTCCCAGTGCACAATTTCATCTCGGCGCGGCCTACTACTGGCAAGACTTCGGAAAATTCTTCGGCATCGATATCGAAAAATATATTCCGCATGATAGCGCTATCGCTCTCGATCTTTTTCGGCAGGCAGCCTGCAATGGGCATGGAAAGGCACTAATGATGCTCGCGGAATGGTATGAGATGGGCATTGTGGTTGAGGAAGATGAAATTCTTGGGAGCATTTTGCACGAAATTGCCAATATTCACGGGCAGTACAGTCCCGTGAAGAATTGTGATCTTGATCCCGATCCTGCGACTCCTTATGAAATCGATGAATACCGGACACGTTTCCCTCTCACAAAGTCATCTGCTTTGACTTTAGGTATGAACGGATCTTCTAAACTATATCGCTGGGAAGGAGAGGTATTTCGTATAGATGATTCCGCTCCGGCTGGTGCAAGGGTACTCGTCAGGGACTCGTCTGGAGTTTTTATAACACGACCCTCCATTGGTAAGTTAGCAGCAACAATAGAATTTGAAGGAACGCGTTTGCCAAACAATGACTCTTCCATTCCCTGAAGAGTCTTTTTATCAACATACTTAGGACGAGGCACAAGCTCCGTTCCTTTTCCTCCTGTAACCAGAAGATACTTAAGCGCATCTATTTTTTAAACAGCTTCTTTTTCTCTGCGCATTATCTTGGAAAAGGAAATCAATGGATACCGGGCAGACCTCTCTCGCACACAGTAAAGATGCCTAAGAGGCCGATGAAGCGTATGAAAAATTGGCACGAAGTAGTTGTTGATTTGGCATTTTGCTTCTCTATACTGGAACCACGCGATGCATCGTAAATCGGTGACACGCCAGTCGTCCGTCCCGAGGGAGAGATAACCTCGATGCAGAATCATTCAGCTTCAAATATGAACCATCCAGAGAGCAGCACCGGCCTTCACACTGCTCTTTGCGGACGGCAAAGATGACAGGGGTATCACCGTGCCCCTGTAAGCTAATGGATAGACTGCCGCGCTTCTATCGCGGGTATCTCGGTTCAAGTCCGAGCAGGGGCACCAATCAAACACCGATCTTCTATGACTGCCGATCATCAAAGAATCCCCACTCCCTCAGCATCGGATAGATCGCCCTCTTGTAGTCCCACCCTTCCGATCCTATGTACCTCACGCGCATGAGGAGTGGTTGAGACTTGGGACCACGCTTGCGCTGCTGCGCTAGGAGGGATTTTGGATGAGTTGAAAATGAGTTTCGCTGCATGAAAGAGAAATCTACCTGTAATCAGTGCGATACCGACGATATTTCTGGCATCTTTCTGGCACCTTTTCTCCTACGCCAGAGCGGTTGTCATACAGTGCAGCGAGCGCCCGAGCTCATACTGTGAAATCCTTAGACTCTCTCAAGAAAGCACCATCCCGCCGCACAATCGGGTTCTAACTTCTTCGAGTTTGGCGCTCCAACAAATTTTCTATTCCATTTGGCGATTTGAGATATTTTAAAAAATGACTCTTAAGTTAAGGCGCTAAAGGGTGTTTCCTCCTTCTCTAGGCACGCCAATAGCAAACGGTCGAACATCTCCTGATGCCTCTTTCGCCTGTTGAACCTCCAGCAGAACTCATCCAAATATTGCTGCAGATGCGTTTCATCGAGACCATGGTATGTCCCCATCACGAATGAACGAAGGTTGCTGATGAACGTATGTACATGAGGCAGGATCACATGTGCCTTCTGCTTACCGACTGGATGACGATCGTGGATGAATCCGTGGTCTTCCAACGGTGGATACACGGAATATCCGTCGCTGCGTACTGTACTGCCCTTCTCAACTACATCATTCGCAAACTTCACGATAGTTGGGGCATCGATGGTGTCCACTGCCCGCAACTTCGCGAATCCCACGTACTCCTTCCCGTCTTTTGCAGGAGAGAAAGATACAGCCACAAGGACAGGTATTTGTTCTGTGCCTCGTCCCCGTTTTTTGCCTTCTGTTGGCGCTCCGATGAACATCTCATCCATTTCCACATGTCCTGATAATTTGTACTGCAGATCCCGTTTGAGCATTGCATGACGCATGCGCTGAATCATGGCCCACGCCGTCGGATAACTCACACCGATCTGCTCAGCGAGGAATAACGCCGAGAGACCGCGCTTATCCGTTGCGACGAGAAACAAGGCGATGAACCATTGTTGCAGCGATGTGCGTGTTCGATGGAAAATCGTTCCTGCCGTTGGCGAAAGGAAACGATGACATTGAAGACAACGATAAGCCCGGGTCTTTCCCTTTCGCTTTTCAAAGTCTTTGCTCTGGCAATGCGGGCAGCTCAATCCTTCCGGCCAACGGATGCGGATGAGATAATCCTCGCAAGCATCTTCGGTGCTGAATTGGAAAAGCTGCATGATCGTCATGCTACGATACCTGTAGGTCATAGCGCGATTCTATCGATGTTTGTGCCTTAGCTTAAGAGTCATTTTTTAAAATGTACTGGTAAATAGAAATACAACCGATATAGTTTGCTCATGAAAATAATCTTCATTGGGTTGATCTCGGTAATTGCGCTTAGTGCATGTCACAATTCAGCGATTGAAAACAATATGCCAAGCAGTAGCTCTTCTGCAATTTCCTACTCGTCATCATCTGTTTCTTCGGTTGATAGCAACCAAGAAGATTTAAAACGACGCATTTCCCCCTCTCCAACCATTGGAATGAAAACCTATCGAAATGATCAATACGGATTTGAGTTGGACTATCCGCTTGATTGGAGGATTGCAGAATATGAAGACCAGGTTCGTTTTGATACGCGAAAGCTTGATTCAAGTGAATATATTCTGATTACAAAGCCTAAGGAAAATAGCTTTGAGGATATTAGTCAGCAAATCGGCAAAGAATATATTTCAAAAGTCTCACCATTCGAATTAAGCGGGGAAAAAGGAACGACATTTGAAAGTAATGAATTCGGAGTGAGACAGCACATTCTTATTGAGCATGTTGGATTGTTGTACCACTTCATAACAGGCAGCAGGTCATATGAGAGGTTTCTCAGTAATTTTCGATTTATAGAGCGGATATCTCCTTACCCCACGCCCTTCGCTCCCCGATTTGAAGGTGATCCTAATACAATGTTCAATGATCCTCGTTAAATGATGGAAATTCTTGGATTTCGTTCACTTTCAATTGATCTTTTCATGGACACAAACTCCTAGTAGGAGTCATCACGGTTGTAATAAATTCCAGTAACCCGCTCCAGAGAACGTAACGAGCTCTTCTTCGGAAGACCCTTTTGTGCTATAATCATCCGATGCCTTCACGCTCTTCCTTCTTCATGCTTCTGTCGCTCTCGCTGGCACTCTCTACGGGTGTACTGAGTCCGCTTGGGGCATTGGCTGCTGATGATGCTCCTGCGATTCAGATTCCGCAGACGATCGGCGGTGGCATACCGCTCCTCGAGAAAATCGGTTCGTTGTCGAATGTTCCTGTGACGCAGGGATTCGGCACGCTCCTCACATACATCAATGATATCGCGGATTGGCTTCTTCTTGTGGCTGGAGGGATTTGCGTCCTCTGGGTGCTCGTCGGCGGAATGCAGATGATGCTCTCGGGTTTGGATAATAGTCTGCAGAGCAAGGGCAAGGAATCGATGAAGTGGGCGATCATCGGGCTCGTCATTCTGCTGTTCTCCGGCTTCATTCTGCGCACGCTCAATTCTATGTTCTTCAAATGATGATTGCATCTATCCTCGATCGGCTGATCCAGTTTCTCATCCCCCTCGCGCTGGCGGCGCCTCCTGCTCAGGATCCCTGTGTGGGTATCCCCGGAGGCTGCCCCGCGCAGAATGTCCTCCTGAATATTCCCATCGTCCTTGGTCCCATTCTCGTCGGGCTCGCAGCAGGTGGTGCGGTGCTCATGGTGGTCATCGGCGGAGCGCAGATGATGCTGGCATTCGGCGATGACGGAGCTGCGGGCAAAGGGAAGATGACGGTGATCTGGGCGCTGTGTGGATTCGCTCTCGCCCTGGCATCACAGGCGATTATCACGTTCGTCCAGACCCGCGCCTCTCCACTGGCGCAGTCCAATCTCCCGACCCTCGACCTTATGGCCGCCATCGTCTCGACCGCGCTCACGCTCTTCAATGTCGCGTTCGTGCTTGTCATGGTCTACGCCGCGTTCCGTCTCGTGATTTCCTACGGCAAAACCGAAGAGCACGGCAAGGCGTGGAACATGCTCCTTTGGGCGATATTCGGTGCCATGGTGATCAATGTGGCTCACTCCCTGGTCCGAGCTATTCTCGGAATCGGCTTCTAGTTTTTATCCTTTTTATCATGGCACTGTTCTCCTCTCTCCTCAGTCTCATCATCCCTCGCGCCTATGCCGCAGATGCGTCGTTCTGGGGAGTGTACTGCACGGCCTTTGGTGCCTGCGGCGAGGGACGGACATTCCTCATGGATCTCGCAGGACGGGTGGCCACGATGGTCTTCATGCTCATCGGTGGTGGCTGCGTCCTCGTGATCATCTACGCCGCTGTAAGGATGGTGGGGTCCGGCATTGATGACTCCGGTCACACCGAGGCGAAGAAGACGATCACCAATGCCGTCGTGGGTCTGGTGCTCGCGATCATGGCGTGGTCCATTGTGAATTATGTTGGGAGATTGGTGACGCTGATCGCGGGGTGATTGCGGGGTGATTTGCGATTTGAATATTTGCGAGTTGCGATTTGGGGGAACCAATCGCAAATAGCAAATCAGGAAATCGCAAATGCTTCCCACTCCTGCATCATTTCCAGTACACTTTCTGTATGTCTCGCCAATACATCACCACCGCCATCGATTACCCGAATGCTCCTCCGCACATGGGTCACGTGATGGAGAAGGTTCTGGCGGATACGGTTGCGAGGTGGTTCCGGCTCCGGGGTGATGAGGTGCGCTTTCAGGTTGGCACCGATGAGCACGGGGTGAAGATTGAGCGTACGGCGAAGAAGGAGGGCATCGATCCGATGGCGCTGGTTGATCGCAATGTACCACTCTATCAAAATCTCTATCATCGTCTCCAGATTTCTTTCGACTTCTTCATTCGCACGACGGATGAGAAGACGCACTGGCCGACGGTCATCGCGCTCTGGAAGAAGCTGCAGGAAGCCAAGGCGCTGGAGAAGCGAACGTACACGGGATTGTATTGCCAGGGATGCGAGCGCTTCATGACGGCGCGGGATCTCGTCGATGGGAAGTGTGCGATTCACAATGCCGCACCGGAGAAAGTATCCGAAGAAAACTGGTTTCTCTTGATGCAGCGGGAAGGGGAGTGGCTGAAGAAGCTCCTCACGCAGAAGAAAGGCGGCTATGAGATTGTTCCATCCGAGCGTGCACAGGAGACGTTGGCTCTCATTGAGCAGGGTCTCGACGACGTTTCCTTCTCGCGACCGCAGTCGAGCCTCTCCTGGGGGATTCCGGTTCCCGATGATCTGGGGCAGGTGATGTACGTCTGGTGCGATGCGCTGACGAATTACGCGTCGGGGGTTGGGGTGCTCACGGATCGGCCTGAGGCAGTGTGGTGGAATGATGAAGATTCTGAGATCACGCATGTGATCGGCAAGGACATAGCCCGTTTCCATGCGCTCATCTGGCCGACGATGCTCAAGAATGCCGGTGTGCGCCAGCCCAATCGATTGCTCATCCACGGCTTCCTCACGAGTGACGGTCAGAAAATGAGCAAGACCATCGGGAATGTGGTGGAGCCGGAGGAAGTGCTGAAGAAATTCGGTGGCAACCCCGATCCCTTACGCTTTTATTTGAGCCATGAGATACCGGTGGGCAATGACGGAGATTTCTCCTGGAAGAGGATCGGTGAAGTGTACGACTCGATGCTTCGCAACAAGCTCGGTAATCTCCTCAATCGCGTTCTGGTTCTCCTCAAGAAAGAAGGCGGAACGCTTGGAGATTGCGGGAAGGACGCCATTGGTACTGCTTGGAAAACGTATGCAGAGTCCATGGATGATTTCCGACTCACGGATGCGCTTGCCGAGGCGATGAAGATCGTGGTGGGAGCGAATGAGTACATCGATGCGCGGAAGGTTTGGGCACTGCCTGCGGCGGAGAAAGCAGCGGAATTGTCGAATCTCGCCGAACGTCTCCGTCATATTTCCCTGCTCCTGCTTCCCTTCATTCCCTCGACTGCTCAGGAGATTTCCCGCCAGCTCGGTGTTCCCTATGCGGAGAAGATGCTCGAGAAGGATTTCGTCATCACGGCGAAGATGAAAGAGTGGGGCGGCCAGAAGGACTGGAGGAAGGTCGGGGAGCCGAGGATTCTGTTTGCACCATTGTCTGCACCTTGATGAAATGGATTATGGGATTTTCATGATGACCGTATGACGAGTCATCATGGTTATCCTACAAATCCTTTGAATCATGGTTCAAGCGTTTTCGATGGCCAATTGCTGGCCTGTAAATGGAAGTGTGTTAGTTTGTCATACTTCCTCATTCATCCTTATGGAATTTCAGTTCAGATTATCATTGGAGAGTCGTGAGGATTCCGAGGCAGAGATTATCCAGAGAAATCCCAAGCAAATTAAAATTATCATGATGCGAGAAAAAGCTGGAAGGGATCTTTGCGCAGTTTTCCCGATATGGGTGAACCATTCGAAGATGTTTGAGGTTCTTCGCAAGGAATATGAAGGATGGAAGTACAATGGTGCTGGATTTGTTGATCGTCCTGCGGAATCAGAGACATCGCCGACGGTGCAGTGGAATTCCGATACTCTTCAGAGATTGCATGGTTTTGTCATACCGAAAGAAGGTCTCCAGCATCACTACGAGGAGGAGATCAGGAATCGTCTTCAGAGACTTTTCGCTATACCGAGGTGATGATGGATGGTAAGATCAACATGCTCTGATATTTCCTGAAGCGACGTGTTCACGGAGTGGATGGAGAGGCGGCGAGC
>JBAWYM010000040.1:0-17237 GCA_037143575.1 Candidatus Peregrinibacteria bacterium
CTTAGCCCCTTCTAGGGGCTTTTCCCATGCTACCGGCTCTGCCGGTAGTACTGACGGATGATCTATGGAGTCATGTTTCTTTGAAGATTCGATATCTGAAATTGTCTCGATATTTCTCCGAAGAGCTTTCGTTGTTCCTATAGCAAACAATGTAACAATAAAACAATTTAACAATTACACAAAAATCATGTATAATGAGCTTAACAACCCACATGAAACAACCTGCATTAACTGTCGCCTACTTCTCGATGGAAATCGGGCTCACGAGCCAGATGCCCACGTTTGCGGGAGGGCTCGGCATTCTCACATCAGACTTGATGCATTCCTGTGCGGATATGGGGGTGAAGGCAGCATGCGTTACGGCCTGCTGGCAGCACGGATACCTGCATCAGAAGATCAATCCTGATGGAACGCAGCAGTACACGGAGATCGATTGGGATCCGTCCAAAGTTCTGAAGAAGTTGCCCCAGACCATCACCGTGATGATCGAAGGACATCCGGTGCTCGTGGGTGTGTGGGCCTATGACATCGTGGGTCGGAAGGGGACGGTTCCCGTGTACTTCCTCGATACCAATCTTCCCGAGAACACTCCCGCAGATCGCGAGATCACCAAGTACCTCTATGGCGGCGATGGGGCCATGCGCATTCGTCAGGAGCTGGTTCTGGGGATCGGTGGAGTCCGGATGCTGCGCGCTCTGGGATACAGTGACATCGGGACGTTTCATATGAACGAAGGACACGCGGCTTTTTTGACACTGGAACTTTTGAAGGAGAAGGGATTCCGGGATGAGGAAGTTCGTCCGCTCTGCGCTTTCACGACCCACACACCCGTGAAGGCCGGTCACGACGCCTTCGACTACGACCTCGCAACGAGGATCGCCGGCGACAATCTTCCGTGGCACATCAAGAAGCTTGCAGGAGAGGATGTCCTCTCGATGACGCTCCTCGCGATGCACCTCAGTCACTACACCTGTGGAGTATCCAAAATCCACGGTGAAGTCTCCCGCGCGATGTTCCCGGGGGAGAAGATCGATGCGATCACCAACGGCATTCACCATCTCACGTGGGTGAGTCCGGAGATGAGCGAGCTCTTCGATCGCTACAGCCCCGGCTGGAAGGACGATCCGGAGGTATTGCGCGGCACCTGCCGTTCCTATCCCGATGAGGAACTCTGGGCAGCGCATCAGAAAGCCAAGATCCGGCTTATCGATGCGATCGCAGCACGGACAGGTCAACAGTTTGACCCCAATGTCCTGACGATTGCCAGCGCCCGCCGCGTCGTTGCGTACAAGCAGCCGGAGCTTCTGTATTCCAATCTTCTGCGTCTCAAGGAAGCCTGCCATGGTCACGTGCAGATCGTTCACGCTGGCAACGCCCACCCGTCCGATCCTTTCGCGCAGAGTGTCATTCAACGGATGATTCAGCGTTCCAGTGAGCTGAAGGATTTTGTGAAGATTGCGTACATGGATAACTACAATCCCGATCTCGCGAAATTACTGGTTCAAGGCGCTGACGTCTGGCTGAATACGCCCATGCGTCTGCATGAAGCTTCGGGAACTTCGGGAATGAAGGCGTGTCTCAACGGTGTCCTCAATCTCTCGACACTCGACGGTTGGTGGATCGAGGCCTTCGGCGAGGATCCGGAATCCGGTTGGCGCATCGGTCCACTGGTCCAGGCAGTGAATAATGACGAGAATCGCCTGGTGGATGCTGAGGACATCTATACGCAATTGCAGTATCAGGTGATCCCCGAATACGAATATCTGGCGCGTTCTCGCTGGATCCGCCGCATGAAGCGGGCGATAGGGTTGCTTGCGACGTTCAACAGTAACCGGTGCGTGGGGGAGTATGTGCGGAAGGCGTGGGGGAAGTAGGTGGTAGCTTGTAGCTTCTTAGCTGGTAGCTTTGGTTGCGGTAGACTACCTTCATGAGAAAAGCATTACCGTCACTTTTGCCTGTTGATATGCAGCGCTTCGTTGAGAGTTTGCGACAGACAAAATCGAAGGAGGATTGTCTTCGTCAAACGTATGATTTGCTCACGACGAAGTACCACGGAGGCCGCATTCAGACGGTGACGAAGTTATGGGAGCTTTATCCTCGTTCCATTGATTATCTCTGGTCGAAGAACGGTTTCCTGCACTGTACGAATTTCAATCGGCTATTCAGGATTCTCCTCGTGCAGAGCGGTTATTTTACCGATCGTGACATTGTGGCAAGGTGGACGCTTCTCTGGTTTTTCTCTCCGCATCAGTATATTCAGATCAGGGTGGCTGATGACCGGTGGGTGGATGTGGATGTCAGGGCGGCGGTTTTCGGGATTCGATTTGGGGACTTCGCGCATGGGTTTCATGATCGAGGAGCTGGGAATGTGGGGGAATCTCCTTCATGATTCCATCATGCATAGAGAAGATGCTCTGCAAATTGCAGGCCGATTCAAACAAGCGCTCCAGGCTGCGGAAATTCCCTTTATTTCGGTGATCGTCTTTGGGTCTGCTGCACGGGATAACATGCACGAGCAGAGTGACATCGATATCGCCGTCGTCGGCAAGCCGTATAAAAGCAATCGTATGGATGAGCAGTATGCACTTTCCCATATTCGCCGCGGCATCAGTTACAAGATCCAGCCCATCTGGTTCTATCCGGAGCATCTGGACGATAAATATTCGACCTTGGCGATGGAAATCAAGAGAGAGGGGATTGCCGTGTGATGTTTCACGGTTTTCGTTATTCACAACCGACCGAGGTCCATTCTCCGGCATGTTCGTTAACCGGCGGTTTAAACCGCCGGTTAACGAACGGCTCGTCGAAATTGGTGGCTGCGTAGACGGTCGATCAGGATGCTTTCAGCAGCACATCCAAATCAATCTCCAAATCTCCGAAGCGCTTCTTGAGGGCTTCCTTCGCATCTTTCACGCCTTTGTTGTACAGGTCACCCACGACGAGCTGCAGGATAAAATCCAAGAATTCTTCTGCTGCAATGATCCCGATTTCCTCATTTCGTTGCTTCTTGAAGTAGGTGATGATTGCCGGGATGCAGGTTTTCCTTCGTTCTTCTGAGAGGAGATCCCAAGTGCGCTTAACGGAGACAGACTTCATAGTAGTATTATAGCGCATTGAACGAATGGCGCTGATCGGATGAGGGAATCCGTGCCGCATGAGTCGAACGATTTTGTGCTTCATTGTTAGGAAGTTCGGGTGCTTTCGCGGGAGGGGGATTTTCGGATTGTCTCAAAGCTTCCTGCACTACTTTGGTCGTCGCTACAAAAGAGCCAATTAGTAACAAAGCAGAAGCGGAAACGAATGTAGCCATTGTTGATCGTCTGTGCTGTTCAAAAAAGCCAGGTTCGTCTGCAGGAGATTCACTCATGGGACAATTATGAGGATGCAGATCGCGTTGTCAAAAAATTCTGCAGGTTTCCTGATCAGTGAGAATTCTAGTTGAAAAACTGCCAATTTGTCATAGTTCGACACGGCTCACTATGACAAATTGGCAGTTTTTCAGATGTTCCAGAATTCAATTCGTATATCTGAAGCAACCGAGGTTCATTCTCCGGCATGTTCGTTAACCGGCGGTTTAAACCGCCGGTTAACGAACGGTTCGTCGAGACGAAACCGCCGGTTTGTGCTACCCGCTACCCGCTTCGTCACGCCCCCGCCGAGATCACGAACTGCACGATCGCCATGCTCACGAGGATGACGACGAGGCCGATGAGGACGCGGCCTGCGAGTGCCTTTGCCTTGGTATACTGTTCGTCTTTGCCGACGTTGACGATCATCAGGAGCCCCGCCCAGATGAGGACCACAGTGGCGATGAGTGCTATAAATCCGAGGACGACCAGGAGCGCGGTCTTGATGACGGCGAGGAGGGGAGAGGGGGTGCGGTCTACGATTACGGCATTGACGATGAGCGTCTTCACCGAGATCAGGAAGATGCCCGAGACGACACCGATGACTGCTTGCTTGAGGTGTGTCGTCCCGTCTTCTTTGCCGTAGGCCGTCACCGCGCGGATGCCGCTGATGATGATGAAGAGGATGGCGGTGATGGCGAGGAGTGTTTCGAAGTAGCTGAGCAGTCCCACGACTTCCACTTTCAGAATGTTCGCACCATTGGTTTGGTATGCCACGAAGGCATCGCGCATGGGGACGGCGAGGTTCATCAGGATGAGAGCGGTGGCCACATACCCGATGGTCTTGCGTGCCTTGACGAGCTGGTCATCGCCCTGGACGAAGGTGAGCGTGAAGCCCGCCCGCGCGATCATCATCACTCCGGCGACATCGATCCCGATGATGAAGGATTTCATGATCGATGCGTAGATGCTGCCGATCTCATCCCCGCCTATACCTCCCGGAAGAGAGCCGGCGACGTGGCTGATGGGATCGCCGAATTGGGCGAGTACGGGAGCCACAACCATCGACATCAGGACAATGATGATGATACGTAGCAGCCGGAGAGGGGCGTTGATATCCATCAGAAGATGAAGAAATTGACGAAGACGCTGGCGGCGACGACCACGAGGAGCGCGATGATGCTGCCGGTGATGATTTTGCGCGCGCTCTCCTTGAGGGAATCTTCCACGGAGACGATGAGGTAGATGCCGCTCACGATGATGGCGAGGACAGCGAGGAACCCGAAGATGGTGATGAGGTAATTGGCGATTCCTCTGATCTCCATGATGCCCGACGAGGCATCGCTGTGATACACCGATTGCACGATGGCGCCTGCGACGAGCACGATCGCGGCACCCACCATGCCCTGGATGAAGCGCGTACGTGCCTTCGTCCACTCCGCCTCCTCTACGGCCGCAACCATACGGAATCCTTCCACCGCGATATTGGCGAGGAGGGCGATACTGAGCGCCGATTTGAAGAGGTAGATGACTGTTTCGATCGCGGTCACGACTCCGGAGGATTGCACGAGACCCTGGGTGGTGAAGCTGGAGGCGATGAGCTGTGCACAGAGGAAGAAGATCGTCCCGAGGATGGCGTACTCATACGCCTGCTTGGTTTCGGTGAAGGCGTTGTCACTGCTATTCGATGTGAAGAGCAGCTTGAGACCGTAGTAGATCATCGCGCCGAGGAGCACGCCGCCATACGCCACTTTGGCAGCTTTGAGCACTGTGCCATTGATGTACGACGTCATGTCACCGCCCAGGCACGAGAGCCCCGGGACCACGCAGGTATTGATGAGGGCCGGGGTGGGGAAGGACGCCGCGAGGGCGACCGCCGGGACAGCAGCGAGGAGGATGCCGAGGGTGGCGCGGAGGGATGAGCGCATGAAATCTGGTTATTGTAGCAGAAATTGAGGTTTGAGGGTAGTCCGACTGTCAGCAAACTCATCAAATTCCGCAGAGCAGGCATACCTGCCTGCGGGCAGCACCAGGAACACTTTCAACGAAAGGGCTCTGGGCTTCGACCCGCAGGGAAGAGAATCCAGATTAATGACCCAGCAGCACCCGTCCTCGGGTGCGGAATCGAAGAAATGAGCATCCTTTTTCGATATCCCATTTGCTGCCCGCACCCACGGAGGGGTGCTGCTGGATGGTAAAAATATTGGAAAGAAACAGTAATTTCTGCTATAATTATCCGATTTATGCTTGATACAAATATCCAAGAACTTTCTGCGGCTATCCGGTCCCTGGAAGGTCTCACGGAGGAGGAGCGTGCGCTTGCGTTGGAGATCGTTACTGGCATGAAGGATGACGCAGGGCGGAAGGCGTTTTTTGCGAAGCTTTCGGAGCTTGCGGGAGAGATCAAACACGATCAGGACGAGATCGATCGGCTACTTGAAGAAATGCGGCAGCTAGCTGAGGAAGCAGGGCACCATGTGCGTGTTCTTCAGCGCAGTGCGGCGGAAAAGCAATCAAGATCCGCCGAAATACAGGAGGTGGATCAGCTTCTTTCCGATCAAATCGCATAATGCAAAACTTTATCGTCACGTTCGGCGAAGCGCGGTTGTGTCATCGCATCGAAGTCGGTGGTCTGTCACAGGGTATCGAGCCCCCCATGTCCGGAAGTGAAGGCAAGCAGCATTGGGTTGTTCGAGGGAGCCTCAGTAGTGGGGAATTTGGAATGCAAAAAAAGATTGATGACCTGAATGCTCTGGATCCGAAAATCGCAAAAAAGTATATCGTGAAAAATGCTGAGAAAATGAAAGGGATGCAGACGGTGATGATGAGAGTGAATAAGGAAAGAGATGAATTGCGTATATTCCTCGATCAGATGTCGAACGCAAATACGTATAACAGCAATTCCTTTGTACTTAGAGACATGAGTGCACCGGCTACGGCTTCTCTTGATTATCAGCCGGCATTTCATCCGATTCAAGAAACAGAGACTTTTCACAGAGGGATCAAATGGAATCAGCAAGGATGGGAACACGATACCACTGCCAAGACCGCTCTCCCCGGCACGAAAATGGAGCAGTTTGTCTCCTTCATGGAGCGCGGAAACATCCAAGGCATTCGCGCGCATTTGAAGACCGTCAATCTGGAGCTCCGTCACCATTCCCAGGAAATCCAGAAGGTGACTCTCCCCGACGATCTGCGGACAGCCGTGGACGCGTTCAATGCCCGCTCCGCAGAGGTCGGATATAGGATTCTGCTTCCCGACGATATTGCCACCAATGACGCCTCTCCCCTCAAGCTTGTGAAGGCTCGGAAAAAGAAAGGCTCTTCACCTTCCGCCAAGCCTTCCAGATCCCCTTCAGTCTCTTCGCCCGGAGACCGGAGAACGGCGAGCCCGGGGGACTTTGGGGCATCACGGGCTCCCACGCTTGCATCGCCGAAGACTGCACCGGAGCCTGACAAGAAGGTAGATGTGGGATCGGTGCTGAAGACGGAGAGCACTGATGTGTTGGCATCTTTGAACCCAGAGGAAAGAAAAGAATATGATGCAAAACTCAGGGAAAAGCTGCTGGGTATGCGCGATGCACTAGACAAAGTTCTGCGACCACTGGGGTACAGCGGGTCAAGTTATGATGTCGCTGAGACTGGTGTTGACGTAATATTTGCATTTAATAGCGACTCAACGTCAGAGATACAGTTTTTCTTTGAAAAGCAGGCTGATCTCTCGAAGCCTCTTATGCTTGTAGGGTTTACTGTAGTTGTAAATAAGAAGGACAGGTATGAATCCATACATAGATCGGTTTCGGAGAAGGAGTTGATTGATCTCATAAAACAAAATTTGCCCGCTGTTCCGGCATCGGGTGTGAGGGCGGAACCAGCACCTTCGCTCAAGGTTGCGCCGCCGATTGCTGCCACAATTCCGGATGACGCGATTCCTGCTTTACCTATAGTGAAAGGAGATACCTTGCCCGATGCTTCAAGAGCACCCTCTCCAGAGAAAACGCCGAAAAAGCCTGACGCAGTTGAGGTATTTCATAAGGAATTACAGGAGCTGAAAACGATGATCGAAACATACATGAATAAAAAAGTCGAAGGTGATATCCGGGTCAATCATTATACCAACAAGTATGAGTGTGTTCTTCATTGCCTAAAAGGGGGTGAGACAGTGCAGTTCGGTCTATTAGCACAGGATGATGACGGGACACTGGAGGCAACACCGTTTGTGGGATCGATCATGGTGCGATCATCCATTCTGGGACTCTCGAAACCATACGACTCCACTGAGAACAAGGCAAAATTGCATTCTTGGGTGCATGAACGTTATAACAAGGTGCAGACCAGCGAAGATCGTAAAGAGGTTGTGCCGGTTTGGGAGTACTCGAATGCAGTCGAAGCATTTGCTCGTGCGCATCCTGAGCTCAAGATGATCTGGACGAATTATCCGGAAGGCTCGCGTGAGATGGAGGTATCCAAGGATGATAAGCTCATTATGAAGTTCTGGCTGAAACCTGATGAATCTGCCCCTGTAGACACTATACGGATTGTCAGTAAGAGTAAGGCGCTAGATGCATTCCGCGGGAAAATTTCCAAAGAGAAGGGCGAGACCCATCAGGATGTGATTGTGAAAATGACGCGAATGCTGGAAGCGTGTGCGAAGCAACGGGATGCGGTTGATACTCCTGCGAAGCCGAAATCGAGCCCTGCTCTGAAGCCCGATGACAAGGAGAATCCGGAAGCATCTCCCATTTCAGAAGTGCAGATCGTGGCTCGGCTTGGGAGACTGGTATCGGAGAAGGGAGAGGTCAACGGTCGGATCACTTTGGCCACAGAATTATTCGTCGCATCACGCAATGTAGCTCACGGAAGAGAGACGTTGCAGAATAGTGCAGTCGCATTTTTGACAGAAGCATCAAGAATGAAGGTCGATATCAAAGGATCTATTTCGAAGAATGACAGACCGAGTACCGCTGCAGAGGAATTGGCTATCTATTATCAATTTGGCATTCCAGGATTCCCAATTAATATTCATAAGGCCATTGAATGGTACACAGAAGCTAAAAGACTGGCTGAGGAAGAGAAGCTTCCCTCGGAAGATATAGAGAAATTGAGAGTGAGTATCTTTGGCTTGGAGCATAATTTGGATGAGTCCGAGTCGAAATTATCTGATGCAGAACAGCAGAAGCTGCAGGAATCGGTACAAGCCAAGGCCCAGCAAATATCCATAGCAATGGGTAAGGAGAATAATGGGATTACTTTGAGAAATAGTTCCTATGGCGCTGAGGGATTTTCGAAAAATTGGAAGATGCAGAGAGGACTTTCCAGACTTGAGAATGCGTATCAATTGCTCTCCGGTGATCAGAAGGCAGCGTTGAAAACTGTGCAGATGGAGCTGGATAATTACTACATCACTGAAGGGCAAATTACTACAAAGGGAGAGAGGGTCATTACATTGCGCTATAGCCAATCAGCAGTGGAAATGAGAGAGACGATAGTGGATGCGTTGGAGAAATTTGCGAAGGAACCTTCGAAGCCGGCAGAGAAGGAGGAGGACAAAGAATCCAATGCTAAAGCAGATGTTGCGGATGAAAAAGCAGATAATGAGCAGCTTCAGCGCAATGCAAAGGCCTACATTGAACAATTCAAAGGTAAATTCGAATCATCTACTGAGGAAGAAACGAGGGCGAAAGCGCTTGGCGTTGAAAAAGTATTTCAGCAGTGGAGTCATGAATACTACGAACTGTCCTATTGCGAACATAACGTTAGAGACTTCGGGCACGGCTACAGCGACAAATTACGCAAGCAATTAGGCATCTTCGAACAAGCACGAGACGCATACAGTAAAGCCATTGCAGAGAAGAAAGCTGGTCCTGCGATGCGATTCACTCCACAAGACAAGTATAAAACTCAGATTGAACAATACGATTTACGCTACGTCACTCCAGGAAAGGTGATTGAACTTGGCTATGGGGGATCAAGATATTACAGACATGAAGAACGTTTGTACTACAGCGGTGGCCAAACCCACGATGTCAAAGGTAACTTACGATCACATCAGAGCTTCTGTGATGTTGAGAATGAGAATAATTTGTTTGTGTTGACGACGAACAAAGAGTTCCTTCGTGCTGAGAAAGAAGATGCCAATGGTTCCCTCACCGTGTATCGAACCTCCAGAGGAAAATTCTTCAACGAATTTGGTGCGGAATATAAGAAAGATCCCAACGGACTCTACAAGCTTGATGGAAAGAACGCTTGGGACAACGAAGAATACATCGGGAAAGTCCCCAACGGTCTATGGTACAGGTTCATCGTCAATGAAGAGGGTATGGGCTGGGGAGAGCGGATAACGGATAAGATGACCTGGGAATTGGAGTATCAGATTACACTTTCAGCCGGAGCGCATACTAGAGTCCTATCTCCGGGAAAATCTGGAGACCGGAATGCAATAGCTCCAAACGAAAGAGACATGATCGTCGGTGAGTTCCTCCGCGGACGTCACACATGGGCATACGATGCAGGGGAGGAGAAGAAATTACAGGAAGATTCCCAGAAGCTTGTTTCGCTCTATCCCATAATCGTGCAGGTGAAGGAATTGTTATACGAAAAGAGGAACAGATCGCTCGCCACGCTCTGGGATGATGCGAAGAAGTTAGAGGAAATCCGGCCGTTGCTTCCCGATTTGAAGCAGGCAGTGGATCTGTTGGCCGGCGAAGGCGGGAAGAAGGGAGATGGAACAATCGGCAATCCCACCATGCAAAAATATGTATCGATCTTTGAGGATTACAAAGAGGCAAAGAAGATGCTGGATACACTGCGGAAGAATACGACGCTTGCCTCGTATGACACATTTGAACGCACGTATTGCGAAGCTTGTTTCAAGGCGGGTATGAGGGAAGAGGGACTTCAGAAAGCACATGAGAAGGTCAAAGCAAACCCCGATGTCGGTTGGGCCCGGAAGCTCCTTGTGGAACACTTGGGTACCGATCCAAGCGCCACACCACAGGAAAGGACGGAAGCACTAGAGTTGGCCAGAACCCTGTATGCAGAGAACCCAAAAGATCACCAGAAAATCCTTGCGACAGTTCTAGAGAAAATGGGAAAGCACGAGGAAGCCGTGCAAATTCTCTTGGATGGAAAAGAAGGTCCACAGAAACAAGCGGATGAGAAAAAACTCAGTGGCCTACCTGAACAGGTCCGGTTCTTCCTTGCGAAGTACGACGTCACAGAAAAATTTCAAGAGGGCGTCATCAAGGGCGATGTGAAGATCGATGATGATTCTTTTGAGAAATTCCCGGAGGGTATCACCAAAATTGAAGGCGATCTGGAGATTCGGAGCACGAACTTTACCTCCCTGTCCCATGATCTGAAGGAAGTAGGAGGAAGTTGTGGAATCTCACACTCTGCAGCACTGCAAAATCTGGCAGATGCGGGGCTGGAAAAAGTTGGGGCTATTCTTAGCTTCAACAATTGCCCAGACTTACGGGAGCTCCCGAAGAATCTTCACTACGCACGCCACCTCCAGGCAGGACTCTGCATCCATTTGCAGATGCTACCACCCAACATGCATGTCGAGGTGGGGGCGTATCTTGGCGCCTGCACGAGAATCGAACGCATCCCCCCCGGATTTACCGCCGGCTATCTGGAAATACCCGATGCCGTAAAGAAGAGAACCAAAGAATGAGCGGCTTGTTCAGCTGCTCTCGATGCACACATCTTGATCATCTCGATTTTCTTTCATGTGCATCACTGTAGTTCCGATTCTCCCTTCCAGTAACGAGAAGTTCGATCTTAACACCTCCTTAATACCTTCCAGTGCTATACTTCGACCATGCCCACATACCCCACCACGCCCTACTCCCGCAGCTCCTCCGGCCCCATCGTCCTCGAGCCTTCGTCCGAAGCCGCCACGTACGGGCTCTTCGCCCTGGCGATGCTCGTCACGGTCATCGGGGTCTTCCTCGGGATCGCCAATGCCACTGTGCTTCTCACTTCCGGCATGATGACGATGTTCCTCATCGCTGAGCTGGCGCTGGTCTTCACTTCGCAATGGTGGATGCGGTCTTCGCCGCTGAATATTCTGCTCTTCATTGCCTTCCCATTCCTCTCCGGCCTCACCATCACGCCGTACATCCTGATGGTTCTCGCCGGCTACGTGAACGGCGGAGCGATTCTGGCGAATGCATTGATCGCTACCGTCGGTGTCGCAGGATCAGCGGCCATCCTCGCGCTGGTCATTCAGGTGGATCTCTCCGGTATCGGCCGCACGCTCCTCTATGGACTCATCGGTCTTCTGGTTCTGGGCATCATGCAGATCTTCATCCCGTCCTTCCGCACCGGAGGAGGGGAGCTCTTGATCTCGGGCCTCGGCATCGTGATCTTCGCCGGGTTCACCGCATTTGACCTTCAGCGCATCAAGATGATGGGGAGAGCGGGGGTCAATCCTTTTATGCTGGCGCTGAGCTTGTACCTGGATATCTTCAACCTGTTCCTCTTCCTGCTGAGGTTCATGATGGTGCTTTCGGGAAGGAGGAGGTAGGAATTTTCTTCATTGAGTCCCTCCATGTCATCCCGAGCGATGTCGAGGGAGGACATGGAGGCTCTTTGCGGAAGACGATGTCATAGTTCGACACGGCTCACTATGACATCTGCGACATCTGCTTTTCTTCCTTTTTCTTTGCAAACCCCTTTCTCTTCCCCTAAGATCCGCCCATGGGTAAGAAGCCTACACCGAAAAAGCGGCGCGAAAAAAGCCGAGGCAGAACGCAGCATTCCGCGTATGTGCAGCGGCGTATCGTCAAGCTCGTCAACAAGCAGAATTCACCATACGGTGCTCCTGCCACGCCTAAGGACAGAGCAGGAAAGGCGCTCAAGGGGATCACGAGGATCAAGGCGTGATAGGGAATGTAGAATGTATAATTGAGAATGTAGAATGAGATAATTTCAATACGCCAAAAATTTTCAATCCATTTTACATTCTACATTTTACATTCTACATTCCGCCCATGGCTCGTCGTCGTCACCTCTCCAGAATCGCCGTCATGCAAGTGCTCTTCGAGCGGGAGAATCGTTCGTGCGATACCGAGGTTTCTCTTTCGCGGGATGCTTCGGAATTGGGGGAGATCGATGTTCCTTTCGCCGAAACGCTTTTGAAAGGCGTGATCGAAAAGGAGAAGGCGCTCAAGGAATCGGTACAGATTCACGCTCCGGCCTGGTCGCTCGAGCGGATGGATCCCATTTCCCGCTGTGTTCTTCTGGTCGGTGCCTATGAGCTTCTGTTCCTCAAAGAAGCTCCTCCGCCGGTGATCATGAACGAGGCGATCGAGATTGCGAAGGAGTATGGGACGGAGGAGAGCGGGAAGTTCGTGAATGGGGTGTTAAATGCTATTGCGCAAGGTGTTGGAATGAAGAAATAATGTAGAATGCAGAATGTATAATGTAGAATTGCACTCAGATCATTGTTTTTTGTTGTACAGTCATTTTACATTCTCCATTCTCAATTCTACATTCCGCCATGCCTCCCCAAGCTTTTTCCCTCCTCGAGAAGTCCCTCCACCTCTCCTTCCAGAAGAAGGAGCTTTTGGCGCAGGCGCTTACCCATCGCAGCGCCTCGGGGAAGTCTCAGGCTAAGCACAATGAGCGGCTGGAATTCCTCGGGGATGCCGTCCTGGAGCTCGTGGCGACGGAGTACCTGTACAGCTTCCAGGAGAAGGATGAAGGCGAGCTCACCAACTGGAGGGCGGCTCTCGTGAATGGCAAACAGCTTTCGATCGTCGCGAGGGAGATCAAGCTCGGCGATTACCTCTACATGAGCCGTGGAGAGGAGGCGAGCGGCGGACGTGACAAGGAATCGACCCTCGCGAATGCCCTAGAAGCTGTCATTGGCGCGCTTTTCATCGACAGGGGATTCGATGCCGCACGGGAATTCTGCTTTAAGCACATCCTCAATCGTCTGGAGGAGCTCCTGCGCGAGGGTAAGCACCGGGACTTCAAGAGTGTCTTCCAGGAGAAGGCGCAGGAGGTTTTCTCCATTACACCACATTACACGGTGATCTCCGAGAGCGGCCCGGACCACGCCAAGAACTTCACCTGCGCGGTTTGTATCGATAAAGAAGAGATTGCCCGCGGTTCAGGCGCCAGCAAACAGGAGGCGGAGCAGGCGGCGGCGGAGGCGGGGTTGGTTGTGAAAGGATGGAAGTGAGGGGTTTGAAAGGTTTGGAAAAGGTTAGGAATGCCTGAAAGGTTTCGTGGGTGTACGGAAGGTGTACGATGATTTTGTGGATTGCGGTCTATTTTTGGCTATTGTTCGAGCATGGTAGAACGTCCCTATCAACGTCTTGTTGCTTGGAAAGAGGCGCATGCTCTCTGTCTTTGGATCTACGCCATGACGAAAAAGTATCCGTCCTGCGAGTTCTTTGGGTTGGTTGATCAAATGTGTCGATCTTCTTCCAGTGCTCCGACGAATATTGCTGAGGGTAGTGTGAAGGAATCGAAGAAAGAACAGGCAAGATTCAACGAAATCGCACTCTGTTCTTTAGAGGAAATCCATTATCAATGTCTCCTTTCCTTTGATCTTCATTACATCAATGCAAAGGAAAAGGATCAATCACATGATCATATTGGCCGTGCAGGATTTCTCATCAACCGACTTCGTGCTTCGTGCTTTCGTTAAACCTTTCAGGCCTTTCTCACTTCATCAAAACCTTTCAAACCTCCGTCAGCCCATCTTAATTTCAATCTCCACTCCACTCGGGAGGCTCAGAGATTGAAGGCTTTCTACGGTCTTGAAGGTGGTTTCCAGCAAATCAATCAACCGTCGGTGCGTGCGCATTTCGAACTGGTCGCGCGCATTCTTGAACTTGAAGGTGGCGCGGTTGACGGTGAACTTGCGGATGCGGGTGGGGAGCGGAATCGGGCCGTGGATGATGGCGCCGCTGCGGGAGGCCGTATCGATGATCTTGGCGACGGCTTCGTCCAGGACGGTGTGATCGAAGGCGGAGAGACGGATGCGGATAGAGGGGGCGACTTTGGCCTCGGCAGCCTTCTTGACCGCGTCTTCATGATGAACAGCCGCAGCGGGCTTGCGCGCCGTAACGGTCGATTCCTTAGATTGTTCATTCTTCACGGCAGGTGCCTTCTTGGCAGCAGCCGGCTTCTTTTCCGAGGTCTTGGGTTTCGCAGCTTTAGAGACGTCCCGATGGGACGTCTTTACCTTCGATGTCTTCTTCGTGGGGACCATAAGCTGTGGAGGGAAAAGAGCAGAGAATCCGCGTTCCGTAGCTGGGGTTCATGAACCCCAGCTACGGGGCGGGAGAAAGACAAAATTATTCGAGGATCTTGGTGACGACACCGGAGCCGACCGTGCGTCCGCCTTCGCGGATGGCGAAGCGCGTACCTTCCTGGAGGGCGATGGGGTTGCCGAGGGTGACCGTGAACTTCACGTTGTCACCGGGCATGACCATTTCTACGGCTGCGGGGAGCTCCACGGAGCCCGTCACGTCCGTCGTGCGGACGTAGAACTGCGGCTTGTATCCCTTGAAGAAGGGCGTGTGGCGTCCACCTTCCTCCTTCGTGAGGACGTAGACCTCGGAGTCGAACTTGGTGTGCGGCGTGATAGCCCCGGGCTTGCAGATGACTTGTCCGCGCTCGATGTCCTCGCGCTCAATGCCGCGGAGGAGGATACCGACGTTGTCTCCGGCGATCCCTTCGTCGAGGAGCTTGTGGAACATCTCAACTCCCGTTACCACCGTCTTCTTCGTTTCGCGGATGCCGACAATTTCCACTTCTTCGTTCACCTTCACCTTGCCGAATTCGATGCGTCCCGTTGCGACGGTGCCGCGTCCCTTGATGGAGAACACGTCTTCCACGGACATGAGGAAGGGCTTGTCGATCTGACGCTCGGGATTCGGGATCCATGTATCGAGGGTGTCGAGGAGGGTCTTCAAAATCGCGATCTGATCCTTGTCTCCTTCCAGAGCCTTGAGGGCGGAACCCTTGATGATCGGGGTCTTGTCGCCGGGGAAGTTATACTTGGAGAGGAGTTCGCGGATTTCCGTCTCGACGAGTTCGATGAGCTCAGGATCCGACACGAGGTCCACCTTATTCATGTAGACGACGATGTAGGGCACGTTCACCTGGCGGGCCAGAAGGATGTGCTCGCGGGTCTGGGGCATCGGACCGTCGGCAGCGGAGACGACGAGGATGGCTCCGTCCATTTGGGCGGCGCCGGTGATCATGTTCTTCACGTAGTCGGCGTGGCCAGGACAGTCGACGTGCGCGTAGTGGCGAATGGCCGACTCGTACTCGACGTGTGAGGTGTTGATGGTGATACCGCGTTCACGCTCTTCTGGAGCGTTGTCGATGTCGGCGAAGCCCTTCTTCTCTCCTTCTGGTGAGAAGTTGAGAGAGAGCGCTGCAGTGAGCGTGGTCTTCCCGTGGTCGACGTGACCGATGGTTCCCACGTTGACGTGGGTCTTACTGCGGTCAAATTTCTTCTGATCTGCCATAGCGAAGGTGGGAAAAAAGGTACGGAAGTGGAAATCGAGAGCACTGTAGCTCTCAAAAGCCACGGGAGTCTAGGGATCGGAGGAAAAAGAGTCAACGGTTTCAACGATGAGTTTGGGGCTGATCGTTACTCGGTACGGTAAAAGTTATTGGTTTTCTAGTTATTAGTTATTAGTTTCACGGCTTTCTCTAGCGAAAACTAACAACTAGTAACTATCAACTAAAAACTGAACGGTTCCTGCTACCATTCCCCCATGCGCCGCTCCGATCGCATCATCGCCTTTACCGAAACTCTCTGGGAGTGGTATGCCGTCCACAAGAGAGTGTTGCCGTGGAGGGATATGGGGATCGCCGATGACGATGAACGGGCGTACAGAATTCTGGTGTCCGAAATCATGTTGCAGCAGACGCAGGTGGATCGGGTGAAGATCACCTTCCGGACTTTCCTCGAGCGGTTTCCCACACTTCATTCTTTAGCTGAGGCTTCCAATCGTGATGTGCTGATCGCGTGGCGGGGGATGGGCTATAACAGCAGGGCATTGAGATTGAGGGATGCTGCGCGAGCAATTCTGGCGAAGTACCAAATCCCAAATCCCAATGACCAGGGAAGATCCAAGATCCAAGATCCAAGATCCAAGACTCACACTGATAGTGTGTTTCCGCAAACAATGATCGAGCTGATGGCTATTCCCGGCATTGGTCCGTACACCGCAGCCGCAATCCGGAATTTCGCCTTCAATCTCCCCACACCTTGCATCGATACCAATATCCGTCGGATTCTGCACCGCACATTCTTCGGACCGGAGAATCGTGATGGGACGTGGAAGAAGGATGACCATATTCTTCTTGGCATTGCGGAGGACGTACTACAGGAAGCGATGGATGGTCAGAAGGATCACGATACACGAAACTGGCATGCAGCTTTGATGGACTTTGGTTCCTTGATTCAGACGAAGAGGAATCCGCAGTGGGAGGAATGTCCGCTTACGGAGAAGGGGATTATGGTGACGAGCCGAAAATCCGCATCCCTTCCCAGCCGAAGATCGCGATCTTCGGCTGGGAAGGGATGGAATGAACCCGGCCGTGAAATCGGTGGCCGATTCATTCCCAATCGCATCATTCGCGGGCGGATCGTCGAAGAGCTGCGGGATGAACCGAAGGGGTTGAAGCTCGCAGAAATCGGTCGGCGTGTGTGTATCGATTGGGCGATGCGCCGCCATCAGCGGTGGATGAAGGAGCTCCTGGAAAAATTGCAGAAGGATCGGCTGATCGCAGAGCGCAAAGGGAAATTCCTCTTGTCTTCAGACAGATGACTGGATGGAGAGTACGATGAGTCTTCATGATTGTTCCAGCGGTGGGAGGGATAAACCCACGCCTTTAGGCGGCCCTTCAGAT
>JBAWYM010000041.1:0-16780 GCA_037143575.1 Candidatus Peregrinibacteria bacterium
CGGTAGAACCTGCGGATGTCTCACCGGCATAGCCGGTGGATTACGAATGATTATTAATTTCATAAGCCTATGATCTCCGTACTATGACGCTCTCCAAAGCTCTCAACAAGAATAACTCCACTCCCCAGAAGAACCCGATGTCTGATGATTGGAAAGCTCAAAGAGCACATACTCTTTCGGTCGCTTTCGTTGCGGTGATCTTCACAGTCGCCGTGATATCTCTGGGGTCACAAATATCCATGAATGCTCAATTATCCAATTTCATTGGTGCCATCCTCTCCATATCAACGCCATCGTCCAGCTCTCGCACATCCGTATCATCGTTTTCCACCTCTTCTGCATGCACATGTCCAGGTGGATGTCCGGCCGGAACGTCATGCCGAAACAATATGGGATTCTGTGGATGCTGGACATTCACCTCATCGAGTAGTAGCTCTTCTTCTTCGCAGGGAGGATTCTGTTGTGATACGGACCCCTTCTTGGGAGTGATGAATTGCAATTCCACCACCGGCGGTTTCTGTGGAAATGGCATGCTCCCCGTATCAACTGATTATATCTGTTCCGTCGCAGCATGTTCAGGCTGGTGCCTCGCAGGGAATACCTGTACGAACGCCAATCTCAATTCTTGCAGAGGTATGTCCGGTACTCTATATGCAAGCCAGACAGCGTGTAATTCGCATCGAAGCTCCTCATCATCCTCTCGTAGTACTTCATCATCCCTGTCATCAAATCGAAGCTCCCCATCATCCTCAAGAGTTTCTTCAACATCACGGTCTTCAAGCCTAATCTCCTCTTCTCCATATATATTTTCATCTTCTACAAGGACCTCTGCCTATTCAACGACAAGTTATAGTTCTTCCCTGAGTTCACCTTCCTCCTTACCGTCGTGCGGCACACCTTACTCTTGCTCAGGAACATGTAGCGGTAAATGTACCTTGATAACCGCAACTGATGGAACAGCACAATGCACCTGTCTCCCTTGGGGCAGCGCCTCTTCAGCAAACATCCCTCCTTGCGGATGGATCAATAGTGGCGGTAATTATACCTGTGGTGGGGTCTGTCCCAGTGGCTATTCCTGCGGGTTGCAGTCCAATGAGACTTGCCCCGTTGTCTGTGGGTGCTTCCAAGTTCCTCTCCCCTCATCGTTCCCTTCATCCCTTCCATCATCGGCCACTTCCTCTATGGGACCCGTCGCTTGCGGTACATCATTCCCCCAATGCAATGGCTCATGTCCCGTAGGTCAATGCACATACTGGGCTGGCCCACCGCAACTCTGTTACTGCAGATAAATCAGCCGTTCGTTTTCGATCAGATTCACACCACGAAGCTCACCAGCTTCCCCGGAACATAAATCTCCTTCTTCACCGTCTGCCCCTCCAGGAACTTCGCGACGTTCACATGCTTCTTCGCAGCTGATAGAACATCTTCTTTGGAAGCCTTAGCGGAAACTTCGATGTCGCCTCTGAGCTTCCCATTCACCTGAATCGCAATCGTCAGCGTGGAGGCTTTGGTGAGCGCGGCATTGAATGTCGGCCACTTCTGCTGAATAACTAGGCCTTCTTGTCCGAGAATTTCCCAGAGCTCCTCAGAAAGATGCGGCGCAAGAGGAGCCAAGATCAGTGTAAAAGACTTAGCCGTGTCCGGGGAAATGCCCCCGACTTCCTCGAAGAGATTGAGAAGCTCCATCAATGCGGAGATCGACGTATTGAAGTGCAGATTCTCTATATCATCCGTGACCTTCTTGATGGTGGAATGCAGAGCAGAAACCACCCTTGGTTGATCTACTTTTTTGTTCACGTTATTGCTGATGAATGCATGGACGCGCCGGACGAAGCGGTCGATACCCTTGATCCCCGTATCACTCCAGTCGCCACCGTCGGTGAAGGGACCCATGAACATGAGGAACATCCGGAAGACATCTGCGCCGTACCGCGCGACGAAGTCATCGGGGCTCACTACGTTCCCTTTGGACTTACTCATCTTGGCACCTTTGTGGGTGATCAACCCTTGATGAACTAATTTTTTGAACGGCTCACTGTTCTGTACGAAGCCAAAATCCTTGAGCGCCATCATTACAAATCTCGCATAGATCAGATGCATGCAGGCGTGCTCCGGACCACCGATGTACTGCGACACCGGCATCCACTTCTTCTCGAACATCGGATCGAGGAAAGCAACAGTGTCGGGCGTGACGGACAGATCCTCACGTTGATGATCGGTGAGGAACATCAGCTCGTAGAAGCTGGAGCAGACGAAGGTATCCATGGTGTCGAACTCCGGTGTCCATCCCTTGCCGAAGATCTTCTCGGTGCGCTCGATGAACTCCTTGCTGTAGGCGAGCGGCGACTTACCGGTGGGCTTGAACTCCACATCGGTCGGGAGAACCCATGGCAGATGCTTCTCGGGAACCGGATGCGGATTGCCTTCAGGGTCGTACACGATGGGAATCGGCGCGCCCCAGTAGCGCTGACGGCTGACGAGCCAGTCGCGCAACCTGAAATTGATCTGGCGCTTGCCGTAGCCCTTCGTCACGATGTACTCGATCATATCCTCGCGAGCCTCGCCCCAGTGCCTGCCTTTAAATTCCTCAGGAATCTGTAGCACTCCTTCCGTATCCTTCGTGTAGCAGTACTCCAGATTCTTCACCTTCTCCGCTTCCACCGGATCACTCGGGTACATGACGGTGCGCAGCGGAATGCCGTACTTCTTCGCAAATGCGAAGTCACGCTCATCGTGAGCGGAACAGCTGACGACTCCGGTGCCGTATTCCATGAGGACGAACGAGGCCACCCAGATCTGCAAATCCCCCATGCCGAAAGGATTCTCGACAACTCTGCCCGTGGAGATCCCCTCCATGTCTTCCTCGAAATCGAAACGCTTCGCGGCCTTCTTCTTGCGGATCTTCTCGACGAACGCCAGCACCTCCTTCTCCTGCGGCGTCCCGGCGACGAGCTTGGCAATAAGCGGATGCTCCGGAGCGATGACGACGAAGGTCTGCGCTTTGAAGGTCTGCGGAATAGAGTCGTAGACTTCGAAAGAAATAGGCTGAGAAGAAAGAATCCGACCTGACGAAGGAATCGAAGCCTTGATAGGATTTTCCTGCAAATATCGGACAACCGATTGGAATTGCTCCACAGATTCAACATCTACAAAATGGCCTCCCTCAGCCCAAAGATGACCTCCATCGGCACCCTGTGATTTCCAATATTGTCGAGAGCTTGCCCCCTTGAGTTTTTTGGCTACATCACGCTCGAGATGCCTGGTACTTTCAAAACTCACAAGAACATGAAGATGGTCGGGCATCACACACGCTTCATGAATCGCAATAACATGACGTTCTGCGACCTCATCAATAATGGATAAAAGCAGCTCTGCAGAAGTTTGATCATCAAATGCCTGCGAACGGTTATGCGTCGAGAAAACAAGGTGACACGTCCTTGATGAATGAATCCTCTTTTGCCATATCTCCACAGACTGGCAGACGTCCGTTAACCGGCGGTTTAAACCGCCGGTTAACGGACTGTCGGAAGAGGAGACATTGTCAGATGATGAACCTGCGACTGAACGTACAGATATATCGCGAGTTAACGGACTGTCGGAAGAGGAGGCATTGTCAGATGATGAGCCTGCAAAACTCGCTTCCCACCGCAACGGTCCTATCATTCCCCTCTGCATCCCCGAAACCTTGAATCTAAAGTTCACGCCCTCGCTGCGGCCGATCCAATTGCGCTGCATGATCTTCGTCTTCTCCGGCCAGTCGAGATCTTTAAGACCATCCAGTAACTGCTGCGCGTACTGCGTCGTCTTCCAGTACCACTGCGGCAGCGCCTTCTGCTGAACGTCACTCCCGCACCGCTCACACTTACCATCCTGCGCCTGCTCGTTGGCGAGCACCGTCTGGCAGCTCGGGCAGAAGTTCACATTCCCCTGCTTCTTGTACGCCAGACCGTTTTTGAACATCTGCAAAAATAACCACTGGGTCCAGCGGTAGTACTGGGGCGTGGACGAATCCACCATGTGCCGCCAGTCGTACGTAACGCCCATGCGCTTGAACTGCTCGATCATCGTCTTCACGTTATCGGCGGTGGAAACCGACGGATGAATACCGGTCTTGATGGCATAGTTCTCGGCCGGCAATCCGAAGGCATCGAAGCCAATCGGGTGGAACACATCTACTCCCCGCATCATCTGGAAGCGCACGTAGGAATCCGGAATGGAATACTGAAACCAGTGCCCTACATGGAGCTTGGCGCCGCTGGGATACGGGAACATCACGAGACTGTAGAAAGGCTTGCGCGCTTTCTGGAGGTCGAGCTCAAACACTTTGGCTTCCTCCCAGCGCTTCTGCCACTTGGCTTCGATGGAGACAGGGTTGAAATCGGATCGCATGGATTCAGGATACCATGTCTCAGTGGAAGTGGGAGGCGAACAGAAGAATAGTTTTTTCTTGAATTTGTGCTCATGAATGCTATATAGCTCCCCATGAAATTGGATACCAATCAATTTTTGAATGAAGTCACACTCATCGGTGTTCCAGATTCCTCGAAATCAAGCGAAGAACAAATCAATGAAGCTATTTCGCATGTCCTCCAAGCTATCTATCACGTTACACAAAGGGTGGCTTCGCGAGCACAAGCGTTGCAGTGGCTCAATGAAGAACGAAGAAATCAGAATGGCAGTGCTGCTGCAGATTGGAGTACACAAGAAGGGAATTTTCATCAAGAAGATAGGAGATTAAATAGTGATATACGCATTTTGCGTGAGGCTATCAACGGGCTGGTACTCCTTGCACCCGAATTCCCTGAGCTTTTCAAAAATTCGGAAACTGCCCTTTCTCAAGAGAGAATTCTCGATATCACGGTATGTACTAGCTGGAAAACACAATTACTCCTTTATCGAGACGCGATGAATGAATGAATTTCATAAGTTCCAGATTCACATCTTCGCCCAAGAACATCGACATTCGTGATGGGGGTTCTGAATTGTAGGCGTACACTGCGCCTACATGCCCTCCCTCCCCGTCGTCGCCATTATCGGCCGGCCCAATACCGGCAAGTCCACGCTCTTCAATCGGATGATCGGTGAGCGCAAAGCCATCGTGAGCGAGGTCGCCGGGACCACGCGCGATCACGTGGCGCACCGCATCGAAGGCGAAGCGGTGGATTACCTGCTGCTGGATACCGGCGGTATGGGTGGTGGAACGGAGGACAAGGACTTCGAGAAGAACGTCCACCAGCAGTCTATGCTCGCGCTCGAGCGCGCCGACGTCATCGTCTTCACCATCAACAGCCGCGAGGAACTCACGAGCAGTGATCACGCGATCATCGATATTTTGCGCAAGAAGAAGCGCCGGCACGTGCCCGTCCTCCTAGCCGCTACCAAGTGCGATAATGAGAAGAAGATCCCCGAGATTCTGCTGGAGTACGAAGGGCTCGGTATCGCGGAAGAAGTGATCCCCGTGAGCGCGACGCACGGCTTCGGCACGGACGAAATCTCGCAGGCAATCGAGCGGGAACTTCTCAAACTGCACTTCAAGAAGCAGGAGCAGGAAGCACCGACTGCCATTCCCAAGATCGCCGTGATCGGCAAACCCAACGTCGGCAAGAGCTCGCTCATCAATGCACTCATGTCCGAGCCGGACCGCGCCCTCTCACCCCGCCTCGTCTCCGACATCCCCGGCACCACGCGCGACACCACCGATACGCTCATCCGCCACGGCGAGAAGGAATTCCTCTTCCTCGATACGGCCGGTATCCGCCGCAGGACGAAACAGGGGGAAGGGATAGAAACGTTTGCCTTCTTCCGCACCGTCCAAGCGCTGGAAGAATGCGACATCGCCGTCCTGATGATCGATGCATCGGAGCCCGTCAGCCACCAGGATCAGCGGATCGCCGCGATGGTTCTGGAGCAGGGCAAAGGCCTCGTGGTCCTTGTGAATAAGATCGATCTCTTCCAGGGTGAGTCACGGATCCAAGAGATGAAGCACGTGGAGCACAACCTCTCCTTCTGCCGCTTCGCGAAGTTTCTCCCCTGCTCGGCGCTCAACCGCGACGGCATCCTCAAGCTCTTTCCGCTCGTCGACCAGGCGTTCCTCAACCGCACGCGGCGCATTGCCACCAAGGATCTCCTCACGTGGTACCGCGAAGCTGTGCACAACCAGCCGATGCGCACGCTCGCCAAAGGCAAGCTCATCATCCAGGCCGACGGCATCCCGCCCACCTTCGTCGTCTTCGTGAAGAATGCGCGGTTCGTGAAGAAGAGCGATATCCGCTATCTGGAACGGGCGCTCAGGACCACCTTCGGCTTCGAGGGAACACCGGTGAAAATCCTAGCGAAGGGAAGCGCGAGGGAGGAGAAGGAGTGATGAAAATTGACGATTGCGAAATGATTTGACATGTTGTATTTATATGCTATTGTGCACTCTCAGTTCATGATCAGTATTTTCACGCCATTATCGGCTCCTCCCATCAAAAATTACCATCGCCGTTGTGTGTTCCTGCGTGTCCTTTAGAGACAGATTGTGAAGAGGTAAATATCTCTCATGACCTGTCAGAGAAGGACAGGTGCTTTTTGATATTTCCCCCAATCAATCATGACCTCATTGAAAAATCGCTATCGGGAATCTGAGGAAACCAAGCCAAAAGTTGTTCTCATGGTGAATGATAAAGCAGCCTGCAATATGAATTGCCCGTGCTGTTACCTGCCGTATGAAGGTGTAAGGGATCCTTCCTCTGTATTGCGCATCATTGATAATCTGCAATCACAATACAGATTATCCGTCGCAGGAAGTGAAGTCCTTGCCGATCTCCGATATTTGGAAGCTCTCAGGATGATCAATCAAAAATACATCCTGACCAATGGATTGCTCCTCAGTAGACAGCCTCAACTACTCGAAAAACTGCAGGATTGTGGCATCGAGGAAATCCAGCTGAGTTTTGATTTCAAAGGAGAAAAAGGCGGCCGAGATCCAAGCAATCCCATAGTCAGAAAAGCAGTACAGCTGGCAAAAGAAAGAGGGTTCTGGGTTCGGCTGGCATGCATCGTCACTCCGGACAATTATACTCAAGTCGATGAGATGTGTTCTCAAGTGCAATCGACAGGTGCTGATGCCATATTTTTCATTCGATATATCCAGTCGGGCAGTGCAAAATCTGAAGGAAAGGAAACTCTCACTACAGAGCAGAGAGTGGAGTTTTTTCGTTTAGTCGATGAGGAGAGAAAGAATTATCAGAAAAGCGATTTGGATATCCGCATGAATGGCAATTTCGGGCCGAAGAAGGGATCGAGAGGAGAAGCTCAATCAGCCTGCAATACGTATTGCTTTGCAGGGAGAACAATCTTCACAGTCGCCCCAAACGACAGTATCTATGGATGCCCCTACCTCATGGACACCACTCCCATAGGCAAACTCATAGACGAGTCTCGCCTCGAAATACGTCGTGATCTCTGCGACGGGCAAAGAACAGCATGCCTCACGGATATCATCTATGGGTAAATGCGCTGTAGAAACATCTCGAAAGATTCTTGGATCAGGTCGACATCTCAAATGAGAAGGGTGCCGACCTGATATCACAAAATGGAGCCTGTGCGTCGTCATGCGGGAAGTCATTCGACCCCGCTCATGACAGGCATCCCGCGCTCAAGAATTATAGGTAAGCTAACCGCTCATCGCTCAAAGCTCACCGCTTCATCTACCCCTTCGCTTTCTTTTCTTCGTCCGCATCGCGCCGTCCCTCCGGCCGGTCGATCACACGGCCGTCTTCGTGAATCGGCATCGGGAACGCGCGCAGGACGACCTCCAGCTTATCGAGAAGCTTCGCCGGATCGTCGTCGAAGACCAGGTTGGGCGGAAGCGTGCGCTTGCAGAGATCCTGGATAATATGAGGTACGGAGTCGGAAATGCCGCCAGTGTGCGTGAGAACTCCCAGCGGCCGACCTTCGTCATACGCAATCGTCAGTTCATTGAGTGTGCCAATCCCTCCACTGATGATCACAATGGCATCGGACGAACGAATATTGACGATGTCCCGTTCCATGAAGCCCTTGCCAGTGTAGATCATCATGTCGTTGTCGAGCGGTGAACCGTAATCGTTCACATGCGCATACTCCGAGAATGCCGGAGAAATACCGATGGTGAATCCCCCGGCCTCTTTCGCACCGAGCAATGCGTCATGCGGCAGACCAGGGCAGGCACCATTGATGAAGATGAATCCCCTCTTGCCGACCTCCTTGCCGAGCGCACGAGCCATCTGACGTGCATGCGGATCTTCGATCTGCGGTCCGGAAGCGGAACCCATGACGCCGATCTTCAGTTTGTGATGGGGGATCATAGTAGTGAAGAAGGAATGAGTTTCGGGGACTTCGTACTAGTATAGCGTATTTAGACCTTGATTTATAGACCTTGATTTACAGGATTTTTTTGATTCCCTTGACGCGTTCATTACTTACTTGAAACGTCCCTAATGGTAATCATGAAAATCCATAAATCCTATTAATCATGGTTCAAACAATGGTGAGCGCTAATCCCCCAGGTACTTCCTCCTATTCACATTATGCTCGTCATTCGTCACCGCGTAGTGAATCACTCCTTTGCGATCGTGGAGGTAATAGAGATACGGAGAAGCCACCGGACGCAATGCCGCAAGGATGCTCGCCATCCCGGGATTCTCGATGGGACCCGGCGGCAACCCTTTCACCTTCCGGGTGTTGTACGGACTATCGGACGCCAGATCCGTTGCCGTCAGCTCCACGTTGCTGCCAGTGATGTAATGGACCGTCGCATCCACCCCGAGTGGCATCCCCAATTGCAGACGCTTCCAGAAGATTCCCGCAACCAACGGGCGCTCACTGTCCAGACGGGTTTCTGCTTCGACGAGCGATGCCATCGTCACGATTTCATGAAGCGTGTGTCCGCTCTTCTGAATTTCACTCCCGTATTTGTCGATGACGTTTTTTCGAAATGTTTCAAGCATCCGTTCGAGGAAGAGACGCCGATCGAAACCCGCAACCGAAACGTTGTACGTCTCGGGAAAGAGATATCCTTCCAACTGCCCACCTCCTGTCACAAGCCCGGAAACAGGCTGAGGAACGAAATCAAAGGAGGAGAAATTCGCCTTCATCGCATAGTTGAGTATCGCCCCCGATGACGAAATCCCCTTCCCATGAAGCAGTGCATCGATATCCCGCACACTGAACCCTTCGGGAATCGTGATCGACATTTCTTCGGACTTGCCGGAATGCAATACCGCGACAATGTCCTGCACACCCATAGACGGACTCAGGAGAAACGTCCCCGCCTGAAGCGATGCTGAGGATCCATGGAAACGCGTGAACAATTTGAAGGCAGTCTGGGAGCGGATCAGATGACTGGACGAAAGCAGCTCACCGATACGATCGACCGAAGCGCCTTTGGGAATATCCACCTTCACTCGCGCAGAATTTGTCGCAGAAATCGGCCGCAATTCAAAACGGTACCAGCCGTAACTGGCGGAAAAGATAACGACGAGAAGAAGGAGTAGTTTTTTCATAGCGTTTGGACTTGTATAGAGATACCTACCCAGACTTGTCATAGTGATCCATTCGTTCCTCTGGATAAACTCCGTCGAACTATGACTTTCCACTCTCCGCATGTCGCCCTTCGACTCCGCTCAGGGTGACATGCTTTGCTCAGAGTGACATGCTTTGCTTGGGCATATGATTCCTTACAAAACATACCTGTCGCTAGAATAGCGAGAACAACTAATAACTAACAACTAGAAACGAGAAACTGACCATCGTTTATTGTCCCATCCCCTTCATCCCCTGCTCCGTGGGGAATCCCATCTCCCCCATCACCCCCTGCATCTTCTCGGCGGAGACAATCTGCGCCTTGGAGAGGGCTCTGTTCAGACAATCAAGGACCAGACCTGCGATCGACTCACGCGGAACGTCCGGCGCAATCTCGATGGAAAGCACTTCCATGTCGGCGGAGACGATGACCTTCACGCCGCGCGCTTCGGCTTCCACCTGGATCCGCTTGAGTTCCTTCTTTACTTTCTTGGCTTCGCGCTGGACGCGAAACATGTCTTTGAGCTGAGAGAATGAGGGCATGGGCGAAGTGTAAAGAGGAAAGATGAAAGTGGAAAGTGAGAAGTAGCAAATTTGTCATCCTGAGCGTAGTCGAAGGAGACAAATTTGCAATCCACACAACTCTACTTCCGTTTCTCTTTCACAACCGGTGCCGCAACCTTCCTCCGTGCGATACGCGCAATCAGCCAAATCGTCCCCCAGACAGGAGTGAAGATGACGATCCAGATCGCCACATTACCAAGGAACTTCACGAGTTCGATGAACGCAGCAACGGCATTCTTCGCGACGATGACCGGACGCCATTCATTGTTCGTCTCCACAACCGGAACCGATGCTTCGTCTGTGACAATGGAAACCGAGACCGCAGAGAGCTTCGCGGAATTGTCGAGGTACTGCTTGCGGCCGGTGTACTGATCGATCTCTCCGCGTACTCGCTCCAGTTCCCGCTGCACGGCGAGCACATCCTCCGTCTTCTGCGCGCCCTTGAGGATCGTCAGGAACTGGCTCTCACTCGCCTGGAGATTCTTCAACTTCGCAGTGACGTCCACGTATTCCTCAGTGACATCTTCACCTGTGATCGACTCACTCGTCACCCGCACGGACTGCGATCGCACGAAGGCGACCGTGGCGTCCAGCTTGGCCGCGGGGATCCGGAAGGAGACACCGGCAGACGGTGGATCACCGTCATCTCTGCGCACATCGGCATTCACCACGAATCCCTCATTGGATTCTGCGTAGGTCCTGAGAGCATCCACCGCTTTCTGCACATCCCGGGCAACGATCGCCATATTTGCAGAACGGATGACGATGCGATCCACTGTCTGAGTTGTGGAGAAAGAATCAGAGGCAACTCCGCCCATCGGAGCAACAGGCATCACCTCCCTCATCATCTTACTCGGCGATGGTGCGGGCATGCCCGCATATCCATATCCCGTGGTATTGAAATCATTTTGCATCATGCCGTCCGATGCGAAGAATGCAGGATTCATCTCGACAACGATGACCACCCCGATGATCAACACGACGAGAACGACAATGATCCCGAAAATCCAGAGAATAATTTTCTTCATGTGCGATAGGGGAAGGTTAGAAAGATCATAGCGCCGCGTCTTCCTCTACAGCAAGACTGGTCGATTGTACGCAATCCATCGCACTTGCATCAGGTGATACACTTCTGATACACTGATGTTCCTTCTTCCCTTTATATTCCATGCCAACAAAGAAGCGCCGTCTGAATATCACGCTCAACAAAGATACTGCGTTGTATTTAAAGCAGATTTCCATTCGCGACGACATCCCCGAAGCGACGAAAGCAGCAGAAATGGTTGAAATGGCTATGGCGTTTGAAGAAGATGCGTTCTTCAGCAAACGAGCGGAAGCTATCGATAAGAAAACAAAGCGATGGATCTCCCATGAAAAGTTTTGGTCAAATCTCCTATGACATACGTCCTGCAATACTCATCACGGTTCGACAAGAAAACCTTGGAGAATCTGGCCAAAGAAGATCTACGACGTATCTGGAGTGCCTTGGAACAAAAACTCATGACCTATCCGGATCTCTTCGGGAAACCTCTGCGACTGACACTCCGGGGCTACTGGGGACTCAGAGTCGGTGACTATCGCATCATTTACCGTATTGAAAAGAATGTCGTTCGCATCTGCGATATCGGACACCGATCAGAGATATACAGAGAAAAATAAGAGGCGTTCTCATTCACCTTTCTCCTTCCTCCGCTGTTTCTTCCAGCGCCGATTTCTTGACTCGATTCTGCGCTCCTCTCTATATGAATCATTGAGGTCTGCGCTATATTGCTTCCGATAAGATGAGGGTAAAATGTGCTCCTTTTTTCGAGTAAGCGTAGAAATCCAACAAAATCGACATGATGACCTTCTAAGTATCTTCGTAATACAGATTCCCAATTTTCAACCTGCTCTGGACCGAAGCGAGTGACAATCAAGCGGAGCTCATCTGCATGTGCCGCTATCAATGCTTGAGCTTCCTGAAGATTCTGCTGAGCTATTCCCTGAATAGCATCAATGTCAAAAGGAGGGGGATCACCACAAAAAGCCACAACACACGGTTGCTCTAAGCAGGTGAGCATGAGATCAAAGATTTTATCACTATAGGAATCGATCTTCGCATCAATCTCCTTCCCGAAACTAGCAATCTCATGGAGTGTTAGCGTTACACCACGTAATACATCGCTCGACATTTTTGGAATCAGTTCTGTCCCTCGTTCCACAATTTCCGCAGAGACTTTTTCGAAATCAAGATCTGGATCAGCATGACGCATCCGATCAAGCATAATCTCCAGATCATAGAGATACTGTTCTTCCGATGATCGTGTAACTTCTTCGGACATTCTGAATGGTGAAAATGATTTGTATTTTTGCTCACTTATTATTCATCCCGATCCGGTCCTCGATCTCCTGATCGACGAAGACCTTCTTGCGCCCATACTTCATGCGGCTGTACTCCTTGATGAGCGCACCGAGCTCCTCGTTGCGATCCGATTCGTCGTAGATCGTCGCCATGCTGAAGGGGCGCGTGGGGACGTTGTTGATACTGAGCTTCACGTAACAGTTGAAGTTCGGAATACCGATCACGTCCTGTTCACTGAGATCCGGAGCGTATTCCTTGGCCATGTACTCCGCATCCTCCGCACCGATCTTGAAGCTGCAAATCGTGCCGACGTTCCCGAAGACGGCGTCGCGGAGCTTGGAGCTGGACTGGCCGTAGGCTTCCGTCTTGCCTACGAGCTGCCCGATGTACTGGTGCGCCATGATGAGCCCGAGCTCGTACTTGCGCGCTTCGGAGAGGATGGAGGCGAAGGCATCGGTGACGAAGTTCTGGAACTCATCGACGTAGAGGTAGAAGCGACGGCGCTGATCGCGGGGAATACTGGCGCGCGACATAGCGGCCATGTTCACCTTATTCACGAACACCAGCCCCAGGAGCTGGGCATTGATGTCGCCAATCTTTCCCTTGGAGAGGTTCACGAGCAGCACTTTGCCGGTATCCATGATCTCGCGGATGTTGAAGGCACTCTTGGGCTGTCCGATGATATTGCGCATCGTGGTATTCGTAATGAAGGGGCCGAACTTCGCGGAGAAGTACGGGATCATCTCCTCCTTTTCGCGCGCCCCGGTCTTGGCGATTTCGTGCTCCCAGAAGCTACGGACCACAGGGTTCTTACACTTGCTCACTTTGAACTTCTGGAATTCATCGTCCACGAAGAGGCGGGGTACATCGATGAGCGTGGCGCCTTCTTCTTCGTCATCCATTAAAGTCAAACAACCGTTGCGGAAGTAGTGCTGGATACGCGGACCGAAGATCTCGTTGCCGAAGAGCTTGATGAAGATCTCCATCGCATCGAGCGCGGCACGGTCCTTCTCTTCGGGCGTGGTCGCCTCGAGCAGGTTGAGACCCATCGGGCGCTCGCCATCCGCCGGATCGAAGAGCACGATCTCCTTCGCACGTTCTTTGGGCGCATGAGCCAGTGCGTCTTCGATAAGATCGCCATGGGGATCGATAATGCAGAGCCCCTCTCCGCCGGCGATATCCTGCCGGCTCATCCACGAAAGCAGCGCGGATTTACCCGTACCGGATTTACCGATGATGTAGTGGTGACGGGTGCGATCGACGGGCAGGAACCGGATCTTGGTTTCCTCTGCACGGTACTTGTTCACGCCCAGAAGGATCCCTTCCGTGGGAATATTCGGCGGCGGTGCCAGGACGCGATAGGTGATCCACTGGATGATGGGGACTTTGTTGTAGCGACTGTCGGGGAAGTGGAAGAGGCCCGAGAGCTCCTTCTCCACGAGCGGCATGCGGGGGTTCAGGAAGCCATTGATACGACGCTTCCAGAGATGATGGAGGATAGGGGCATTGAAGACGAGCGGAAAGAAATCGATGAGGAAACGATGGTCATTGAGATAATTGCCATACACGTCCTTGAACGCATTGAACGCAACCTGAATGTTGTTGGTGATCTCCATCGACCGTCTCCATGTCTTGGCAGCTCCGCAAATCCTGAGCGACGCAAGGTAGAAGCTCATGCCGGCCTTTTCGCCCATGCGCTTGAGCATTTCTTCCTCCGGCTGGATCATACGGACGAAGGAATCGCCGTGTGACGCTCCGGGGGCCATAGTCGAGGTATCCCCAGTCGCGATGCTACCGAAGACACTGAGGATGCCGCCGATGAGCGGGATCTTCGTAAAGATACTTTCCTTCTTGCCCTTAAACTTCAATGAGGCGAGCGCCTCCGCCTTCTTGCCGTACCAAGTCTGCGAAGTCGGCATGAGGACAAGCTGGATTCCGGCAATCTCCCCCTCTCCCATTTTGCTGAGGACGTTGGCAATGCCATTGAGCGGATCATCCTGCATGTGCTCGTAATTGCGGATCGGATACATGTAGGGCTTGCCCAGATTCATGTTGTACGCCGTGAACTTGTATCCCTTGGGCCAGATATTCGGCGTGTCATGCAGTGTGACCTCCGCAGCCGGATAGAAAGCGGTGATCTGCTTTTCGACGACCCCCATCAGATCCGGGGTCGTGATCACGTAGAACATCAGCTCGTTCTTCTCCACGTATAATTCGAAACTGATCGTGATATAGCGGAAGAACCAGTAGTGCAACTCCTGCCAGATGGTGAGGCTCTGCACTTCCCAGAGTGCACGGTAGAGCTGCTCCATGATGGCAACTTTCTCTTTGAAATCCTTCTCCGTGCGCTTCTCCTGATCGATCTTGGAGTCCGACCGGGGGAGCAGAATCTTCATTTTGATCAGGGACCGTGAGCGGAGAATTGCGTAGAAGTAGCGGAAATCCCACTTCGCGAGTCTGGCGAGAATCCATGCCGCCACAATGATGCCGGTATTCTGCAGAGGATTGCTCCACCACCAGTTTCCGATGATCGGCCAGAAGTCCGGCACCGTGAACGTTCCCACCACACCGATGGTGATCCAGAGGAATGGCCAGAAGGCGATGTCGAGAAAGGGAATCAAGTTTTGTGGATGTGATGATAGAGGAAATTCAGCTAATTATAGCAGATTTCGGCATCGGTGACCCGCAATGGCAACTGGTTAAATTGCTACAATGTTACATGGTTATATTGCTGGCAACTTTTTGAAATACCCATTCGTTTCAGCTTTGTTGATGAAATTCTTGATAATGTCAGCAACGACTGAATGCTGGTTCTTACGTCGTAAATGAAGCGAGAATGTACAAGCCTTGAATATAAGGATATTGATCATGTTGAGGGAAGAATGTTCTAATAAATATTGTTGAGAAGCAACACGCTCGCACCGCGCTCTGCACACCGCCAAAAGATGCATGAGTACTTCCTTACATGCTTTTTCAGTTCCTTGATTTTCAAATAACCGTAACTCAATCATTTCAGATTCGAGACGAAGCTGATCTATGATAAAATTGGCATCCTTCTCATCCTTGGGACGACTCTCGCGTAATGCCAACCATGAATCATAGGCACCTTCGGACATACTTAGACATTATGACTTGCCTTAGAGACAACTCAACGACTTTCTCGTCGATCGCCATTCATCATCCGCCCTTCCCACACTCCTCCGCCTCCATCACGAAATCCCGCCCGTAACCCTTGGCGGTATCAATGTGGAAAACATACTTCCCGGTGATCGAAGGAGTGATCGAAAAAGTTTCCTCCGGAAGAATCCAATTTTGAAGACTTTCAATAGAACCATCAGGGTAAGTGATCGAGCGGACGACGAAAGATTTGGTGGAGGAAAGGGTCAATTGTTCACCGACTGGCTGACTGTGGGGAATGCCTTTGTCGAAACGGAAATCCTTCGTCAGGCGCTTCTGATAGCGACGCAGCTCTGGTGAGCAGGTATTCACGAGCGTGGCATCACCGAGACGCTTGAATGTGGCGTGGATTACGCCGGCCTCGCGCGGGGAAATGGAAACGAATGCAGCCAAACTCAGATCCATATCCCGTCCCTTCACATACGGACCACGGTCATTGATCCGGACCGTGACACTCTTGCCATTCGCGACGTTCGTCACTTCCACCAAAGTATTCCCCGGAAACGTCCGGTGCGCAGCGGTGAGCGCATTCATGTCGAAGGTCTCGCCGAAGGCCGTCCCCTTCCCGTGAAATTTCTCGGAGTACAGACTCACTTCGTGCACTTCATTCACGAGGAAGCTGTCGAGAGATTGAGAGAGAGATGTCAGTTCATCCATCGACTTCACCGGCTGAGTAAAATCCGCCGATGGATAGGCAATCTGATAACGCGTGAGAAGGTCAGGCAGATTCTCCGGTTTGATCAGATCGATATCATCAACGCTCCGCGTTCTGAAGAGCCACAGAAGCGCATCCTGCAGCGATAATTCCGCATCAGGACGAAAGGCCGGATCGTCGTCAACAATGCCTCGGTACTTGGCGTAGGTGATTTCGACGAATCCCGCTGAACCCTTCGGAACATCGGTGAAAGCCTTCTCGGACGATTGCATCGTCGGACGCGCAATGCCCGACCACAGGAAGAGGAATCCATCGCGGCGGGTGACGCCTGCCGAGGAAGCGAAAATCGCACAAGGGAAAAGCAGGATGGTGAGAATGACGGGAATTTGTCGCATGTGGAGATAGAGTGCACACCTCTGGAATAAAGAGCAATGTTCTGCTCCAGACGTTTGGGGGGTTTTGTGACAGGCGATAGGACACTTTTGGCAAGCTGATGA
>JBAWYM010000042.1:0-16393 GCA_037143575.1 Candidatus Peregrinibacteria bacterium
TTAGCCCCTTCTAGGGGCTTTTCCCATGCTACCGGCTCTGCCGGTAGTACTGACTGCGTAAAGATGAAATTGATTGGAGCGAAGTTCCTGGAGGGACAGACGGTGAAGAAGGAGATTTATGTGGCGGGGAAGCTGGTGAGCTTCGTGGTGTAGGGCAGAGCCTTACAGCCAACCATTCTTCTTCAGTTCCAGACATCGTGGAAGCGCATTGCGAATTTGCTTTCGCAAATTGCCGTAGCGTTGGGTCGGGTCATCGCTATAAGGAAAATTTGCCCAATAGTAATCGACTTCCCGGGCTTGATCATGTCTTGCAATGAGGAGAGCCCGTTGGTAAAGGGGAAGACATTCTCGGCACACTAAGCCGATGACTGTGCGAACACCTTCTGCTTGATGTCCCTTCACTTCTGACATGCTTCCAACGCTCTTTACCGCGTGTTCCGGATTGATGCTACAAGGGAGTGGCTGGTACCTGAATTTATCCATATTTCCTATATTTGGGAGCAGATGAGGGTATTCAGTGTACTCGAGGATGCATTTTCGTGAGAAGCATTTTCTCAGATTTCCTGATCCACATCTCTGCGTGATTTGGAGAGAAAAGTATCATCTGCGTTTCAATCTCGCGTATGCTGCCTCCGTGCCCCACCCCTTCGATCGCTACGCGGCATTCACAGATCTTGACGCTCTGAACAAATTCAGCGCGTTACCGCTGCGCAAAGCCGTCCGCGTGAATACGCTCAAGTGTTCCGTGGAGACCTTCAAACTGTGGGCAGAGGAGCATGGTTGGAAGCTCTCACCAGTACCGTGGGATCCGGAAGGGTTCTATGTGGAACGTGAAAATCACGCGACTGCTCTTGGTCGTGATCTCCGGCATCTCCTCGGGCACTTCTACATGCAGGAAGCGGCGAGCATGTTGCCGGTGGCGTTATTGGATCCGCAGCCGGGCGAAATCATTCTGGATATGTGTGCGGCGCCGGGGAGTAAGACGACTCAAATAGCTGCGAGAGTTTTTGCTGGGGTGCAAGAAAACGAGAAATCAAGAAGGACATCGGACTTAGGACTTAGGACTTCGGATTCCTCAAATGGAGGTCTGGTGATTGCGAATGACATGCAAGAGAAGCGTCTTCGGATTCTCAATGATGCCGTGCAGCGGACCGGGGCGATGAATGCCGTGATCGTCCGCAAAGTCGGGCAGTGGTACGCCAAGCAGATGACCGAACGCTTCGACCGTGTGCTCTGCGATGCGCCGTGCACAGCACAGGGGACGGTGCGCAAAGATTCCACCGCTCTGATGTATAGCTCCGAGGATTCCTACGCGAAGGCAGCACGATTACAGCGTGAACTTTTAGAAGCGGCAATTCATGCTACGAAGGTCGGAGGGAGGATCGTGTATTCCACGTGCACGCTCACACCGGAAGAAAATGAGGGAGTGGTTTTATCAATGTTGGAGAGATTTAAGGACAGCATTGAAGTGGTTCCGCCTAGTGAGATACAAGATACAAGATACAAGATCCAAATTGACGTTTTTGATCAGGCATTCAAAGATTCCATAAAGGTTCAGGACTGGATGCAGTCAGAAGGCTACACGCTATCCGCTTCCTTCGGCCCGGCTCAGGACAGGCTCCGCTATCCGCTCCTCCGTCTCTGGCCGCAGACCTACGACACCGAGGGCTTCTTCTGCGCGGTGCTGCGGAAGGTGAAATCGACGAAGACTGCAGAACGGATGGAGTGGATCCATCATGAGGCGCTGCCTCTTTCCAAGAGGAAGATAGAGGAGGTAAAGAAGGATTTCGTGGAACAATTCGGGACGGACTTTCTGCAAGCGGGTGATGCGCTGGTGGAGAAGGGGAATTTCGTCCTTCTCGTTTCCGATGCCGCTTCTACGTTCGAGATGCCCGTCAGTGAATATGCGATGGGTGTGCCGTTTGCCAAAATCCTCAATGACGGTCGCTACCGCGTGACCAATGATCTCGCATCGTTGCGCGGCATGATGGCGACGCGGCAGATCATGGATCTTTCGGACGATCAATTGAGCTACGTGCTGGAAGGGAAGGACATCGCGTGCAGCACTGCTCTCCGTGGAGATGCGATTCTGCGGTACAGGGACTTCGGCATCGGTTTGGGATTGGCGAAGGACGGGCTCCTTCTCAATCGGTTGCCGCGGTGGGTCGTGAAGGTGGGAGGGAAGGCGTAGGGGGTAGGTCATCGGACTGAGCTCTGAATCGAAATTGTCTGGAACCTTGATTCAAAGGATTACTGGATTTTCTTGATGACGGTTCGTTGGGGTAATCACGAAAATTCAGAAATTCTTCAAATCACAGTTCAGACAGTGGCTTGGCCGTGTATACTCTGCCTCCCATGGACGAAGTCTCCGAAATCAAAGCGCGCCTCCCGATCGAGCAGCTCGTGGGGCAGTACTGTCAGCTCAAGAAGAAGGGGCGTGTCTTCGTCTGTCTCTGTCCGTTTCACAATGATTCGCACCCCAGCCTTCAGGTCTCACCGGAGAAGGGGATTGCGTACTGCTTCGCGTGCCAGAAGGGTGGCGATATCTTTAGCTTTTATCAGGAGATCGAGCATGTGGATTTCCCGCAGGCGATCAAAGATTTAGCGGAGAAAACAGGTGTTGTTCTTCCGCAGCGCTCTGAGAAAACGAGTGTTCCGAAAGACGAAAAGGAACGGCTGCGATCATGCCTGCAGGCCGCGAGTCAGTTCTTTCGTGATCAGTTGAAGACTTCACCAGTGGCTCAGGCCTACATTGCCAAGCGCAAGACTCCTGCAGAACAATTGCAAACGTTTGAGTTGGGATATGCGCCGGATTCCTTTTCCGTGACGTACGAACATTTATTGAAGGAAGGTTTCAGTCGCAGCGAAATCGTTGCAGCCGGTTTGGGTGTGCAGAAGGATCTGCAGGACGGGCGCATCTACGACCGGTTCCGCAATCGTCTGATGTTCCCGATCTACGATCATCAGGGGAATCTAGTGGCCTTCGGTGGCCGTGCTCTGGGAGAAGAAGACGCCAAGTACGTGAATTCCTCGGAGGGTCCGCTGTACTCCAAATCCAACGTTCTGTATGGCTTGAACTGGGGTCGCGATGCCATCCGCGAGAAGGGGACGGCGATTCTCGTGGAGGGCTACTTCGATCTTCTTGCCTGTCATAGAGTTGGATGTGCTCATGTTGTCGCGGTGAGCGGGACGGCGCTCACCGAGCAACATGTGAAGCTCCTCAAGCGTTACGCCGAGACAGCGGTATTGTGTCTCGATCAGGATCCGGCAGGTCGTGCCGCCGCCGAGCGTTCTTTCCAGCTTCTCGCCCATGAAGGTTTCCTGGTGCAGGCAGTCACGCTCCCGGCCAAAGATCCCGATGAGACTGCGAATGCTGATCCGGCTCTTCTGAAGCAGCTACTTTCTGACGGCGGCATGCCGTACCTCGAAACCGTTCTCCACGAACTTGCACAAGGCGACGTTCAATCTATTCAGGGAAAGCGTTCTGCCATGCAGAGGATGCTCCCGCTTCTCCAGTCGGTGGTTTCTTCCGTCGAGCAATCCCACTACATCGGCCTGACAGCTCAACTCCTTGGCACTACCGAATCTGCTCTGCGTGAAGATTTGCAGCGGGTCTCTATCGTTCCATCGACGCGCCAGGAGTCGCAAGTATCCTTCGCCGTGAGTGTGGATCATCTCTCGCCCATGGAAATCGTGCTCGGGCTCTTCCTCGTCTATCCGCAGCATCGCGCCCTTCTCCCGGAGCTCATTCCTCCCGATGAGGGATTCGCGCAGCACTTATTCCAATTTCTCAAGAGCACGATTGCAGAGGAGGAAGTGGTCGCACTCTCCCAGGAAGATCAGGAGCGCGCAGGAATTCTCCAGCTCTTCTGTGAAGTCCATGGATTCGCCGATTGGTCCGAGAATATGGCGCTCAGAGAAATCCGCAAGAACTGTCAGCGGGCCAACCGTATCACCCTCAAGGTGAAGCAGCTCGAGATCACCGGAAGGCTGAAGGAAGCGCACATGCAGGGGAAATTCGCCGAGGAGGCGCAGCTGAGCAACCAGTATCAGCAGATTTTGAAATTGGCGAAGATGGCAGGCTAGTGCGTAGTGGGTAGTTTGTAGTGAGTAGTATATTTTGGCGAGTTTCGTTGTTGAACTACCCACTACCCACTACCAACTACTCACTCCACTTTTCCCTTGGCGTTCTCCCCAAATTCCCTATACTGGCTCGGCCATGGCCTCCCACCCGCGTAAATTTATCTCTCAGCCGACTGACGAGGATCTTCTCAAGTTCCCTCCTTCGGTGAAGCACCTCCTCAAGAAAGGGCGCGAACAGCGCTATGTGACGCATCAGGAAATCATGTCTGTGGTGCCGAATGCCGAGGATAACGTCGATTTGCTCGATGAGATTTATACGCTCCTTACCGATCTCGGCATTCAGGTGATCGACGTGAAGGATGTGCTGATCTGGGATAAGAAAGGCCAGACCAAGGCGGAGCTGCCGGTTCCCGAACCCACCGAAGACCTTACGGAAATCGCTTCGTCCGATCTGGAGGAAGATGAGGAAGTGGAGATCGACGGGGAGGAGAAAGTGGAGAAGCTGGAGGAAGAGGGTGATGCGATGCAGGTGGTGGCGACGGCCGGTATCGAGATCGATGATCGCGATATTTCCGATGAAGAGAAGAAGAAGCGGCGCCGTGAACGTGAAGTGGATCTTCTGGAAATTTCCAATGACTCCGTCCGCATGTACCTTTCGGAGATCGGTCGTGTTCCTTTGATCGACGGTCGCAAGGAAATCGAGCTCGCGCGTCGCATTCGCAAGGGCGATGCCTCAGCCAAGCAGCAGCTTGCGGAAGCCAACCTTCGCCTCGTCGTCAGTATCGCCAAGAAGTACATCGGGCGTGGTCTCTCGTTCCTCGATCTCATCCAGGAAGGCAACATCGGCCTTTTCCGCGCTGTCGAAAAATTCGATCCGGATCGCGGGTTCAAGTTCAGTACGTACGCCACCTGGTGGATCCGTCAGGCCATCACCCGCGCTATCGCCGACCAGGCCCGCACCATTCGCATTCCGGTGCACATGGTCGAGACGATTAATAAGCTGACCCACACACAGCGCCGCCTCGTCCAGGAGCTCGGCCGTGAACCGACGGTGGAGGAATTGTCGGTGGAAATGGAGATGGACATCAAGAAGGTCCGTCACATCCAGAAGATCAGCCAGGACATCATTTCATTGGAATCTCCGGTCGGGTCCGAGGAGGATTCTAAGCTTGGCGATTTCATCGAGGATGAAGATGCCGTGAATCCCTTCGATGCCACCAACAGGCAGCTCAGGAAAGAGAACGTCCACGCCATGCTGGAGTTCCTCACGCCCCGCGAGCGCAAGATCATCGAGATGCGCTTTGGGCTCAAGGACGGCATCGGCCACACACTGGAGGAAGTGGGGAAGGAATTTGGCGTCACCCGCGAACGCATTCGCCAGATCGAGGCCAAGGTCCTCCAGAAGATGCGCGACCACCCCCGCTCATTGTCGATTCGCGAACACGGCGGAACCCAGAAACGTGTGGGCTTCTCGCCGGTGCAGACTTTCCTCCAGGGCAAGCTCTGTCCGCAGTGCCGCAAGGGAACGCTTGTTGACGTTACACGAAGCGGTCAGGCACTCAAGAAGTGCGATCGGTGCGCGTATGAAGTGAAGGTGTGGTGAGGGACGAGGTTTGAGAGGTTTGGAAGACCCCACTTCGCCTGCGGGCTACGCGGGGCAAGAGTTATAAAGGCCTGAAAGGTTTTGTTGATCTATACTGTGTGCATGTCCTACCTCTCCGGTTTCCTTACCGTCGCTGCCATCAACTTCCTCGCACTGGTCAGTCCGGGGCCGGATTTCGCGATGGTTAGCCGCAATAGTCTGATCTACTCCCGCAGGACGGGCATATATTCAGCTTTGGGTCTTGCTCTGGGAATCCTCATTCACGTCACCTACTCGATCGTCGGACTTGGTTTGATTATCTCCCGTTCTATTCTTCTCTTCTCGATCATCAAGTTCATCGGAGCGTTTTACCTCATCTATATCGGCTGGAAGTCGCTCAAGGCGAAGCCGCGGAAGCAGGGAGACTTGGATACCTTGAAGCTTCGTGAGCTCTCTCCGTTGGCCGCGATACGGATGGGATTCCTGACGAATGCGCTCAATCCGAAGGTCACCCTGTTCTTCCTCGGCCTCTTCACCCAGGTCATCGATCCGGGCACGCCGCTCTTCATCCAGATTCTCTACGGGCTCGAAATGTCTCTCGCGACATTTTTCTGGTTCTCCTTCGTCGCTTCGGTACTTTCCCATAGTGCCATCCGCTCCCGTTTCGCCCGCGTGCAGCACTGGGTGGAGCGCAGCTTCGGGGTGGTGCTGATCGCGCTGGGGTTGAAGGTGGCGATGACCCGGCGGTGAATCACCTTCATTAGAGCAGGGACATGTCCTGAGCTGGTCGAATGGATACTTCCCTGCGGGTCTGGTGAAGGAGCCAATGGGTTGAATGGGTTCCTTGCGCTACCCGCGGGCAGGTATCCATTCGACTGGCTCCCCACTTCGCATTGCTACGAGGGGCTGGCAGGACAGGTGCCCGCTCTCCATTGTTGGTAAATAGGCACTTACTTCGTCGTCTTCGACCCCGTCAGCGCTGGAAACGTCGTCGCCGGCGGAGTGCAGGTGATGCCGTGGTCTTCGCCGTAATCATTGCAGCCGGGGAGTTCTTCGCACTGGGTGGCTTTGCCGTTGGCATAGTGGATGTAGCGGAGCTTCTGGTCCTCACATTGGACTTTGCAGGTCCAAGGCTCATTTACCGTTCCGGTATAGTCGGTATCGACATTGATGGGTTCTCCTCGGCAGGGAATGGTGGGAAGCGGTGGGAGGAGCTTCACCTCGGCAGGAACACCCACCTGCACCAGGACGATCAGGAGGATGATGACGAGGAAGCCGCCGAAGACATATTCGTTTCTGAAGTGCATGGGGGGAGAGTACAGAGATTTGAGTGTCCGGGAAAGAGTCTGGATAGGAGTACATCAAAAATCCTTCATTGCTGTGAGGACGAGGTAGAAGTATGCCCTTCTGTTTTCCATGAGGACTTCAGCTTCCGTCTTTTGCTGTTCATCCGGAGGCGAATGGAGATCTTCATTACCCTCAACGCTCATAAATTTTGCATTATCTGCAGCACGAAGCCATCGGGCTTCAACTTCCTGAGGCAGGACTAGAGGGCATTGGATAATATCATCTGTATCAATTTCAAATTTGCGGCTTAAAATATTCACCGTTTCGTTTCCCGTTATAACTGAATATTCTCCAGCCATGATTGAGGAAAATATTCCAGATGGAAGTTTATAGTCCTTCTCCAGTTGTGAAAATGTTTGAGGATTCAAAGTTCTCAATATTTCACGGACGGCATTTCCGAGACGTGCTCTGGAACCTTCTTTCCCTCCTTTTGCCATACACCATGGATCAGGCTCTTCGATTGATGAGATGCGAATCACGGGAAGAATGTAGATTCGTTTTCAATCGTTGGCAAGACGGGGAGATTATATCTTTGCTATACTTCTCTTATGCCCACCAAGAAAAGCACCATCCGCGCTGCAGCATCCAAGTCTTTCGAGGAGCGCTATGCAATGCTCAACGAAGGCCAAATGCGCGCGGTGGATACCATCGAAGGGCCGGTGATGGTGGTGGCGGGGCCGGGGACGGGGAAGACGGAGGTGGTTGCACTGCGCGTTGCCAATATTCTGCGCAAGACCCATGCACGGCCTGGCAACATTCTCTGCCTCACGTTCTCCGTGAGCGGAGCGACGGCTATGCGTGAGCGGTTACGCTTGCTCATCGGCCCCGATGCGTACGGAGTTTCCGTTCGTAATTTCCACGGTTTCTGCAGCGATCTCATTTCCGAAAATCCTCTGGTCTTCGATGCCTGGTCTGCGCTCGAGCCCATCAGCGACGTGGAGCGGTACCGACAGGTGAACAAAATAATTGATCAACTCTTACCGCAGCTGTCTCTTGTAAACCTCAAGAACCCGTACCTGAAAACCAAGGAGATTATCGGCAGGATTTCGACATTGAAGCGCGAAGGTGTGACGGATCGCGAGCACCTTCTACAGATCGCTTCCGAATACGAACAGGATCTCGCAAGCCGGAGCAAAGAGGGGACGAAGGCGCACGAGAAAAATCTACTCACGGCCAAAAAGTTCTCGGAGTTCCTGGAGATCTTCTTTCGGTATCAGGCGATGCTCCGGGAAACGCAGCGCTACGACTACGAAGATATGATCCTCTTTGTCCTGGAGGCGCTGAAGGAAGAGGACTGGCTTCTCGCAGGATTGCAGGAACGCTACCAGTACATCCTTGTGGATGAATTTCAGGATACCAACGGTGCGCAGGCCGGGCTCATCGATATTCTCACGCGGCCGCCTTCTCCCGAGGACAAGCCCAATCTCTTCGTGGTGGGTGATGATGATCAGGCGATCTATCGCTTTCAGGGCGCTAATCTCGGCAATATTCTCCAGTTCCGGTTGCGTTTCCCCGATGCCCCTGTCATTCCTCTCACCGTCAGTTACCGCTGTACACAGCCGATTTTGGATGCTGCCGAGTCGCTGATTTCGCGCAATACCGAACGTTTGGTTGGCCGGATCGATGGGCTCGATAAGCACCTGATTTCCGGTGCGAAGGAGAATGATGGTGTTTCTCCACAGTTACTTTTTTCCCAGAGCGATTCCACTGAACCATGGATGATCGCCGATCTCGTGGAGGAGCGCGTGAAGGCGGGGATTCCACCCCATGAGATCGCGGTTCTCTGCCAGACGAATGCCGAGGTCCTGGGTCTTGCCGATGTCTTTGCTGCACGGGGCATTCCAGCCGATGTCGTCGGGAAGAATGATCTCTTGGGGCATCCGCTCGTGGCGCAGGCGATCGCGATCCTGCAGGCCATCGAATCTCCGGAGAACAATTCTGCGCTTGCCGGAGCGCTGGGGTGTGCGTGCTTCGGGGTGCATCCGGCGACGTTGGCCCGGATGTTTCAGGATCATCGGGATCAGAAGAAGTCGCTCCTTGCGGTGTTGTTGGATGTGGAAACTAGCGCAGAATCGCGTGAGGATTCTCATTCAGATGTACCAATTGGAATTTCTGAGCAATTGCCGATTTGTCACAGTGAGCCGCAGCCTGTGCTGAGTCAGCCGAAGCATCGAACTGCGACAAATCGAGGGATGTCATGGTTCGACGCGGCTCACCATGACATACCTACGAGTGATTTAGGTATTTCAAAAATCAATTACGCCCGCGATGTCCTCCTCGATCTCCATCAGAAGCTTCCATCACGAACCGTGGTGGATACGCTGGAGCATCTTCTCAAAGAAACAGGATTGCTTGCGCTGGCACGGGGTGATGAACAGGGCGGGAAGAAATTCGACCCGGTGAGCTTCGCTGCTCTTCAGGAATTCTTCGACCGCCTCAAGAATCGCGCCTACGAGCAGCCCCATTTCTCTTTCTCCTCATTCCTCTCGGATCTCGAGTATTTTCTCAATCCTGAATACAGTGATTTGCGCATGGGCTTCGATCTGCCGCACCTCACGGAGGATGGTGTGCGGGTCCAGACGGCCCACCAGAGCAAGGGATTGGAATTCACCGTTGTCATCCTGATGAACTTCCGCGAGGGGCATTGGGACAAGCGTCGCAATCCTTCATCCCTTTCCATTCCCGAGGACCGCCTCTTCGGCTGGGTGAAAGATCAGAAGGACTTCGAGAAGAATCAGGATGAGCGGCGGGTGACGTATGTCGCGATGACGAGGGCGAAGAAGGAACTCATCTTCACCTGTCCCAAGGAACTCACTTCCGGTGACAAGACGCGCTCGGTTTCCCCGTCAGGATTCTTCGCCGAGGCCGGCAAACTCCCCGAAGAACTCCGCTCGCTTCTCAATCCCACGCATTCCTCTTTGTTACTTTACGAGCCTGTGCTCGACTTCGATGCGGAGATGAAGGCCTTTCTCCTCTCCAAATTGGAGAATTACGCACTCTCGGTGACGGCGCTCAATCACTTCCTGGAGGATCCCAAACTGTTTCTGGAGCTCGATCTGCTCGGCACGCCGCAGGCCAAGCAGCCGAGTTTGATTTACGGAAACGCAGTGCACGATGCGCTGCGTCGTTGGGGTTTATCCGTGATGGAAGGCAAGCCTTTGGACCAGGCCGGATTCCTTTCCGCGTTCCGCCGCTATCTGGAGGAGCGCGAAATTCTCACCAATGCCGAACGCGCTCGGCTGGTACATTTAGGCGAACAATCTCTCCCGCGGTACTTCGAAGCTCGATTATCTGGTTCACTACCATTCGTTCATAAAGTCGAATACGCCGTCACCACCCGCTTCGACGATCCTTCGACTCCGCTCAGGACAAGTGTTCCGATCAAAGGGAAAATCGACCGCATCGATCTCCTCCAGCCGGAGTCTTCCGATGCGATCATCGTGGACTACAAAACCGGGCGACCGAAGTCGGAAGCGGAGATTCGTACGGACGGCGATTACTTTCGTCAGCTGGTCTTCTATGCGCTGCTGCTGGAGGAAAAGGGCGCGCTGCTCTCTCCCAAGGAATTCGTCCTGGACTTCATCGGAGAGGGGAGCGAGCATCCGGTCCAGAGGGCATTCACCATTTCCGCTGCGGATATCGAGGAGCTGAAGAAGGTGGTGAAGCAGGTGTGGGGGAAGATTGTGGCGCTGGATTTTTCGCCACTGTAAGGCGGTATCAAAAAGGTGTTAATGTATCTTGTTCATAACCGGATATGTAGTAGCGTGTCTAAGTGAATACTATCGATCTCCATTTCACAGAAGATCATAAAGCTGAGATTGAATTCAGAGCTCGGTCACAAATGGATCGATCTGCTCAACGTGTCAGAAGCGGAAAATTACAATTTATTGAACGACGTGCTGAAGCAATACGCTATGGAGCCAGTGCTCTCCTCATTTTCATTTTGGGAAAACCAGGCAATCCAGTCCGAGAACCCGAACTTGCTATGCTCGATACAGACAGAGTTCCACAACTGAGTTATTCTTTCAGCTTGATTCGTATCAGACAACTGACAGCAGATGTCATCGATGATATTTGTCGCGTTCTGGGGCTTCCTGCTGATGAAGGCTTGTCTGATGACATTGTTTCAGAACTGGCAAATGCAATGGAAATGATTTCAGGAGATGACGCGGGAATGTACGACCAATCTCCTAGGCAATCACCGAATGAGATTGCTTTGGCTGAAGTAAAATTTGAGAATTTTCTCCGACTCAAGAAAGGATTATTCGAGGGCGCATCAAATTCTGGGCTGTGAGCTTTCTCCAATTTTCATTGTGAATGCAAATACTGAACCAAAGCCAATGTTGCTTTCCCTCTATGGCTCGTACTATTTTTTTGTACAATAGTTAGCGCTGAGAATACACGATCGTAGCCATCCGGCCGAAAACATGCTGAGATCGGAAGACCGGGGAGGTAATCGGCTTCCAGCGTTTCGGTGATGACGCCGTTGCATCGGCCTTCGAAGAGTCGAACCTCTTGCCTCACCCCTCCGTCGACTCCGCTCTGGACAGGCGACCCCTCTCCCCTCCATCCCGACGCCTGCAGGGAGAGGGGGGACTCTTTGGAAGATTGAGGGTGGATATAGGCCAGTGCACAGACGAACCGGGCACGCTTGTTCCTCTCTTTCTTCATGCGCTTGAGGAAATACTCGATCCACTCCTGATCACTGGCTTTGGGCCCGGCACCCCAGCGGCGCGTGTGGAGGCCTAGTTCATTCTGGAGCGCTTCCACGATGATGCCGGAGTCGTCGGCGACGGTGGGAAGGCCCGAACGGTCGTAGTAGAATTGGGCCTTCTGGAGGGCGTTTTCCTTGAAGGTCATTCCGGTTTCTTCAGGTTCATCCTCAATATAGGCAAGGTCGACGGGGGTGAGAATATCGATGGGCAATCCTTTGAGCACTTCGGAAATCTCCTGCACTTTTCCGCGGTTGGATGTGGCGATGAGAAGGGGGGGACGGGCATCGGGATAGTGTTCGCCGGCAGCCATGAAGTGCCGGTCGGTTTCGCGGTTGATGGAGGAGAAGGGATAGTCTTCCGCTATGACACAGAGATTATCTTTCACCGGATTATCGAGAATGTATCGACGAATGGTATCGCGCTGTTCGTTGCTGCGGATGATGATGTCGTGGAAGGAGAGTTGCCAGAGGGCGGGTTTGTGAATGGTGATGAAGTTTTTTGTCGATGAGGCCGGTGAAGACAAAAAATCCGTAGGACAGGAATATTCCTGTCCTACGGATTTTTTGTCTTCGCCTTTGATCGTGTTGAAGTCATTGATCTGTTGTGCAATGGTTCTCTTAAGATTATGAAGGCATTGGCTCAGTGTCTTATCTCTGGGTGCAATCAACAGATGCAGGTGATCCGGCATTATCACATATTCCAATAACCAATAATCGCCACGTTTGTTGTAACGATGGATGAGTTCTTGTGCGATATCCGCCATTTTGGGATCATCGAAAATCCTCCGTCGATCCTTCGTCACCGTCGTCACGAAAAACGAGGTGCCGTCTTGCCCTTGATGGAGACGAGGTGGTCTCATGGGATGAAAAACGCTTAGGACAGGAACGTTCCTGTCCCACACGTTTTTCATCACGCCGCCGTCGCCAGATCATCCTCCCGGTCCCTTGGGCTCGCGATCCCTCCCGCGATGAAGACCTTACGGGCCTTGGCGCCTTCCACCGGTCCGATCAACCCTTTCTTCTCCATGATATCGAGGAGCTTGGCGGCCCTCGCGTACCCTACACTCATGCGGCGCTGGAGGAGGCTTGCAGATGCCTTACCGGTTTCCTGCACTACGCGAACGGCATCGAAGAAGAGATCGTCCCCACCGTTGTCATCCGCTTCCAGATCGATCTGGGCGTAGGGCTCGGCGATGGAATTGTCACCGTCGTCGCCTTCGGTCCGGTCTTCCTCCTCAGCACCCAGTGCGATCTGCTCCGTCATCTTGCCTCCACCGGCGATTTTCACGGCGTTGATCACGCGCTCCACTTCTTTCGTTGCGACGTAGATGCCCTGGATGCGCACGGGGTTGGGGGTCGATCCGGTCATGTAGAGCATGTCGCCTTTGCCGAGCAAATCTTCCGCGCCGATGCCGTCGAGAATGGTTCGCGAATCCACCTGACTCACCGTGCGGAAGGCGATGCGCGTGGGGATATTGGCTTTGATCAGCCCCGTAATCACATCCACGCTCGGACGTTGCGTGGCGATGATGAGGTGGATTCCTACAGCGCGGGCCATCTGGGCAGTGCGGGCGATCATCGTTTCCGTATCGCGCCGGTACTGCCGCATCATGAGGTCCGCCAATTCATCGATGATGATGACGATGCGAGGGAGGAGATCATTCTCCTCCGTCTGCTTCTCGTTGAACTCATCGAGGTTCCTCGCTCCGGCATCGGAGAAGCGGTGCAGGCGGCGGCCCATTTCGGCGACCGTCCAGCGCAGTGCCTGCAGTGCCCGTTCCGCTTCGGTGATCACCGGCGTGAGGAGGTGCGGGATACCGTCGTAGGGCATCAACTCCACGCGCTTGGGGTCGATGAGGATGAACTTGAGTTCGTTGGGCGCATTCTGGTAGAGAAGGGACGTGAGAATCGTATTCATGCATACCGATTTCCCTGAGCCAGTAGCCCCGGCGATGAGGAGGTGGGGCATGTCTTCCAGTGATGCTACGACGGCGGAACCTCCGACATCGCGTCCGAGCGGAATCGTCAGTTGGGAGGTCGATTGCGTAAACTCGGGACTTTCCAAAATTTCGCGCAGGTGCACCATCGTCCGGATTTTATTGGGCATCTCGATACCCACGAGAGACTTGCCGGGGATGGGTGCCTCTATGCGGAGACTGTGCGCGGCCAGAGCGAGGGCTAGGTCATCCTTGAGGGATTCGATCTTGCTGAGCTTGATACCTTCCGACGGCTGAAGCGTGAACTGCGTAACTGTAGGGCCCGGATGAGCATCGCGCATCGTCACTTCCAGACCGAATTCCTGGAGTTTTTCTTCGATGCGCTTCGCTTGTCTCTTCAGCTCCTCATCGTCGATGGTCAGTTCGCTATGCGCATCATCAAGGAGATCGAGTGCGGGGAATGTCCACTCCTCGAAGCGCGTGTCCTTCATCTCCAGGAGGTCTTTCATCTTCGCCTTCACATTTTTGCTCGCCTTCTCCTCCGCGACTTTGCGGGCTGCGGATTTCTTATCCTTCTCCAGCGCGAAGGCCGGGCGGACGATATTGAGCTCCGGCGCTTCGCGGTCGGCTTCCACGAGATCTGTCGAAGCGAACGCTGGTCCTTTGACGGGTGCTTCTTCCTCTTTTTCCTCAGCTTGTTCCGTGTGTTCTTTGCGGGATTGCCTGGCTTGCTTCGGGGTGGCGTTCTCTGTCTTCAATGATGCGATGATCGCGCCGATGTCGGGCTCGAAGGCGATCACCACCCCGACGAGGAAGATGCCCGATAAGGTGGCATACCCCACAGCCCGAGAGGCGAAGAGCAGGAAGGGCACGCTCGCAAGGAAGCCCACCGCTCCGGCGAGATCATTGCGGTGCAAACCGATGTCTTCCAGCGGCGCGCCGATGTGCGCGATCCCCAGGAAGGAGACGAGGCAGAGGACGAGGCCGATCGTACGCTTCACCTTGAAATTCTCTTCGCTTGTGAACCAGTGCATGAGGCCGGAGATCACGAGGACGGTGGGGAAGATGATTCCGAAGCGTCCGAAGAAGAACGTGAGGATGGTATTCACCGATTCCCCAATGGGTCCGGCGCTCTTCTGAATCGCCAGGAAAATCAAAATACCCAGGGTGAACTGGAGGGTCCCGGTGATCTGGCGGTGCGTGCGGGGACTCAAATCCAGATCGGGAGAGGCACTTCTCCTTCGGGATGTTCTGCGCCTGCGGAGCTTCTTGCGCTGACGGGGCATCGGAGGTGATTGTACACTTCTTTTGGGGTTGCGGAAGGTGGATATGTGTCATGCGCATCTTGCGCATGGTCGCGACGACGGGTCAGATGATTATTGGGTGGAGAAATGTATGAGTCTTGTTGTGCGCTGCATCCCGAGTGTGCCCCTATCCCCCGTCCCTTTCCCCGGCGGGGGAAGGGTGACGTTGAAAGAGCCCTATTATCCTGCAATGAATTTCTATTGAAAAAAAACAAAAACACACACAGTTCCCTTCCCCCCGCGGGGGGAAGGGTTAGGGATAGGGGAAATAGTGAAATAGCCGCATATATCTTCATTTTCTTGGATCAACATCCGATCCTGTATAGGATGCTTCCATGAAGATCCTCCTCTTCGGCCCCCGCGGCTACCTCGGCCAGAAGTTCCTCTCGCTCTACCCGGATGCCGCCGTTCCATCCGTCGACATTGCTGACCCCATCGCTGTTGCAAGCGCTTTGGATGAGTACAAGCCTGATATTGTTATTAACGCCGCCGGCAAGACGGGAGTCCCCAATGTGGATTGGTGTGAGGATCACAAGATGGAGACATTGCGGTCGAACGTGACCGGTCCATTGGTCTTGCTTGAGGAATGCGGCAAGCGCGGGATCTACTGGGTGCATTTGAGCTCGGGGTGTATTTATTCCAATTCCCCAGCGCGGGATGCTTCCCGCGGTCTGCGAAAAGAAAAAGACAAGAAGGCAAAAGGGCAAGAAGGCAACATGGATGTCGGTTGGACGGAGGAAGACGAACCCAACTTCTCCGGCAGCTTCTATTCCCGTTCCAAAGCCTGGTGCGAAGCGCTGATCCGGGAATTTCCTGTCTTGATTCTCCGCTTACGGATGCCCTTCGACTCTGTCCCGCATCCCCGCAATCTCATTACCAAGCTTGCCAAATACTCCCGCGTGAACGAGCTGACGAATTCCATTACGAACCTCGATGATTTCCTTCTGGTAGCCTCTCAGCTCATCGATAAGCGCAAAACTGGCATTTATAACGTGGTAAATCCGGGAGGGATGTCGCCACTTCGAGTAATGGAGCTCTATAAGGAAATCGTAAATCCGGCGCATGTGTTTGAGCGATTGCCGGAGGAAGCGCTCTCTTCTGTCTCCAAGGCCGCCCGAAGTAACTGCATTCTTTCGGTACAGAAGCTAGCCGGGGAGGGGATCGCGATTCGACATGTAGAGGAAGCCGTAAGGTCAACATTGGAGGAGATGCGGAGCATGGCATGATAGGCAGATTAAGGGATTATGGAAGAAGTATTTATCGATATGTCTCAAAAGTGACAATATCGGTGGTTTAGATAAGATATTATCAGATTTGACAGATTGACAAATAGAAATATAAATATAGAATGTCAAAGCATTTTGCACTAGCTTAATTGTTCCAGCGGTGGGAGGGATAAACCCACGCCTTTAGGCGGCCCTTCAGA
>JBAWYM010000043.1:0-16123 GCA_037143575.1 Candidatus Peregrinibacteria bacterium
ATACACAAGCCATTTCATAGCTTCGGTCACCAACCAAAAAAGTTACCAGTCTCCAAAAACCAATCCTTGCTCAGATTTTTTCACGCCGGACGTGATGACTGAATTTCCAAAGCACGGCGATGCTCCGCCTGCAGCTCTGCCATCTTCATGATTCTCTCTGCGGCCCCGGGAAGAATCTCCTCATACCGCGCCAAGTCATTCGGATGCGGGATAGGGCCGGAATATGCAACAGTTGTCTGCTCCTGCCGAACCAGATGATTATGAGGAATATTCTGATTATGTTTACTCATAGCTGTTCATCGCGAAACGGATATCGTTGCCCGTGGCTTGCCAATCACTTTTCATGGCCTTCGCATCGGCCTCTTCGGGTGTGCGACTGATATTGTACTGAGACATCGTTGCTCCCAGATCCAACGTCATTGCCATTCCGCTGAGGAAGGTGGGTGTTGCGTAGAGATAGGAAGTTTGGAAACCCATAGCAGTGAAAGCGTAAGAGGGCAGAGGTGGAATAGCAATGGTACTATTGCGTCAGAAATACATTGTAGCATCCATTGTACGTATCTCTCAATGAAAAGAATGTCGAAATGCTATCCAAACATCGGCGCGATCGCCGTGAGAGCGATCCCCAGGACGGCGAGAATGGCGAGAATGCGGACGGCGGAGCGTGTGCGTTTCTTCATGGCTGAACGGTAATGGAGAGAGGATCAGAGACAGCGGAAGCGGTGCCGTCTTTGAGGGTGAGAATCACAGTGTACGTCCCCGGCTTCTGGAAGTCATGTGTGGGAGCTTTGGCATCACTCGTCCATCCATCGCCGAAGTCCCAAGAATAGATGGCTGCATCCGTCGCCGTCGAGCAATCACTCGTGAACTGAATACCCAAAGGAGCCTTGCCTTCTGTCCGGCTGGCACCGATACACGCGTCGAGCGAGGGAGCGCGAACGACGATGGTTTTGGAGGCGTAGAATTCCTTGCCGCTGGTCGTGAGCACCTTCACGCCGATATCGTACGTTCCCTGCTTCTTGAAGACATGGGTGACGTTAGCTCCTTCCTGATGCGCAGTAGAGTCCTTCTCATCCGAGAACTTCCACTCGAAACCGCTGATGGTCTCATTGGGAATGACGGTCTCGGAGGCGTCGAATCGGACAGAAAGAGGAGCGGTGCCGCCATCAGGATCCATGAGGATCGCCACCTGCGAGGAGAGCGGCAAGACTTCAACCGTGATGGGATTGCGCAGAACTTTGCCATCGGGATCCTGCGCAAGGAGTGTGAGCGTATACGTCCCTTCCTTGCGATAGACAGCCTGCACCGAATCTTTGAGGGATCCTACGGTAGTCGCTTCGGGGGCCTCCCACTGGAAATCGATGAGTGGCATGCTCGTGCGCGGCTTCAGGTCAATCATCACGGGCACCTCTCCGATGATCTTCCCGCCTTTTACATCGGGATTACCGCTGAAGGTAAGATCAGGAAGCTGCAACTGCTCGGCGATGCGCACGACTTTGGAAATCATCGCCACTTTCCCGCTGACAGCGCGGACCTCCGCAGTGACGGTGAACACGCCGCGCTTCGTGAAGGTGTGTCCGACGCGATCCCCGCGTGCGTCTCCTCCGTCACCGAAATTCCACAGAACGATACGGACGGGCTCATCGGTCGTAATGTTAAAAAGTGCGCCGAAGGGCGGAGGACCGATGAGATGCGATGGAGACGAATCGAAGGTAACCGGGAATGGTTGTGGAGGAGAGGTGATAATAGATATTGCCCTAGAGAATGTCTGCTGAACCTTGTTCGTCATCGTCACAGTTACGGATACTTTCGACTCTCCCTCTGCATAGAAGGTATGAGCGACATCCATTTCCTGTGTGGTCACAGGAGGATCACCATTGCCGAAATCCCATGTCGCGCTCTCCAATTCCTCTGATGGCAAAAGTCCGGCAATCGAAAAATGTGCTGCGTCATCCACGATGGGCGAAGCAGGCTCCACAGAAAAGACCGACTGCGGGATGGAGAGAGTGCGCGTAATCGTCCGCATTTGCCCATCTTTGAGGACAATCGTGGCACTCACCACATACGTTCCCTGCTTGCCGTAATAAGCCGTCGCTCCTGTCCCCGTGGTTTCTTCGTTAATCTTGCCGTCTCCTTCGAAATCCCAGCGCACAGCATTAGCGATGAGCTTGCGACGGGCCAGAATGGCTTCCGCATCCTGGACACTAAAGGTAACGGAGAGCGGTGCGACGAAGTCCTGTGCGCTCCCCGGAGAGACGACAATGAGTGTGAGAGGCGGCTCCCGTGTAATGGCGACGGGGACGGCTAAGCTTAAGGACAATCCGGGGAGCATCAGGATCACCACACGAATCAGTGCCAACTTTTTGCGAACAGGAGAGGCCTCAGTCACATCACGAATGCGCATCAAAGCCACTCCGCCTATCATCAGGAGAACGATCGCCGCAACCGCACAACTCAGTGTTCCCAAAGGGATGAGACCGTCCCGCACACCGGTGACATCAGGAAAAGATGCGAGGAGGAAGAAGCACCAGAAGATATAGAGGGCGTACGGAACACCAAGGATGAGGAGAAGCACTGTACGAACGGAACTGGTACCAGCCTTCTGAGGGATAATGGAGGGAACAGGAACTGCTGGAGGATTCACCGCTGCTGGAAAAGCTGGAGAAACTCCAGAAGCTGCAACGATGCCATCGACAGGACGGGAAACATCAACCATTACTGATCGGAGAGAGAAGAAGAAAAGCCTTCAGATGTGATAGAGGAAGCGGAGGAAGTGTCGGAAGACACTGGAAAAGAGCCGGGGAAGATTCCAGGGGCAAGCTCCTGTGCATCGGTGGGAGGAATGATGGGCGGTGCGGTATTGAAATCGGAAAAACCGACGTTCAACGTTCCACTGACGACGCCCCCACCCACCTCCTCTACGAGGGCATCGACCGTCCAAGAAACACGGAGGAGAGAGAAGGTATCGCTATCCACCCACATTTGCCCTGTCGCAACGAGCGGTAGGAGCGTCTTGGTCGTAGCGTCTTGGTCAAAAGCTTCGCCTTTGGCGCGCGCAGATGCCTCGAGAAACTGCATGAGCTTGTCCTGATCGATACCGACGCTGATGTGATAGGCCGTCCGGCCATCGATCGATGCCGTCCCTTCATCGGCGAGGACCTTCACTACCTGAGATTGAGCCCGCAGGAGTGAAGGAGAAGGAGTGAGCGAACCTCCTGTAAGCGGCGTGGGATTTGCTTTCGCTTCGGGAACATGCCACCACATCCCGAGCATCCTCGCGAGCAGATCCTTCTGAAAAAGCGTCTGATCCGGAGTGGTAGAAAAATCCTGCATACGGAAATACACATCCTGTCCCTTCATCATAATGACATCCCCCTTACCAATCATCCTGATCTTCTGTCCCAAAGGATCGAGAGCCGTCGTCACCGCATCCATGGTGGTGACAAGCTGCATCGCATTCCCGCCCTCATGAAGAACGCCCTTGAGCTGCGCTGATCCGGAAACGGGAAAAACACCACCCGTGACCGTGAATGTACTATCGACAACGAAGCTTGCGGAATCCAGCTCCTGACTCCTCTGCGCTGCACGACGAAGGACTTCTTCGGGGGCGATGATGGGAGCGACTGGTCCGCGATTACAAGAAATCAAAACGAAGGTCGAGAGGACGGAGAGCACTTGGAGGGCTGATATCCGCGGGAACCTCATGAATGAAGAGAAGGAATCCCGCGCAGTATGCTCGTGATGAGTGACGAAGACAATTGAGAGCATAGAAAAGAAGTGTCATGGTGAGCCGTTTCATTTCCGAGCCAGAGTGATCCATGTCATTTCGAGCCGTATCGAAGAACGATGACATTCAACGGGATGAAGACGACGTCGCCAGAACATCAGATGGAGCGGCAATGATGAAATGAACAGATCTGCGGTTGCTCGCCCGAATATCTCCAGAGAGAGAGAAAAGTGTGATCGTCGATCGTGGGAGCTTCAGCGGAGGATCGAACGTCAAACGTAGCAAGCGACCGTTCAAACGATCGACGATTCCGGTCACCAGTTCTCCGGAGGTACGCTGCAGCACGAGATGCTGAAGATCCATGCCTCGAGCGGATCCGTCATTCGTCAGAAGAATGGACTGCAGTGTCTGATCATGGACAGCATCCACCGTCACCAGCAGACGCGCGAGCATCCGATGATTGCCGTACCAGAGGGGGAGAAGCGAGGGAAGGGTCTCGATGGTCACCCCTCCTTGATACGGTCCAACGGACTGCACCACAGATGGCAGCTGACGCTGGAGAGAAATGGAAACGTCCTTCTCCAGGACACCGATATCCTGGGGACGATCGATGATCAGCGCATGACGACCATTCGCCGCAGCGGAGGGAGCGAGACTGGCAAGAACAGAAATCGTGACGGAAGAGCACGACGGGATGATGAGGGAATCCGGACGGAGAGTCGATCGACCATCATGTGCTGAAAGTATCTCTTCGTGCGATATCCTCTGCCCGTCACGGAAGACGGAGAGTGCACTGATATCCGACGGATCACCCGCACCTCGGTGCCGTACGGTGAGCGTCTGCACGTTCACATTCCCATCGCAGGAAGCCGTGAACTTCAGGGTAAGCATTTCTATACGCTGAGTGCCCGGAGGGTACGATCTCTCCGTGCCGACTACAGCCTGCTGGATAACTGAAAGCACACGTCCCGATGCAGACACAGGAGGAGAAAAGAGAGAAAGCGCGGTGATAATCGGGAGTGCGATGAGGAACACACATCAATGCTACACCCTTCCCAATCACGCTCCCACTGCTACACTAAGAACCGTGCCCCAGAAACGCCCGCTCATCGCAATGGTCACGACGGCCTTCCTCCTGTGTATTTCCGCAGCTCTCGGCAGCTTTCAGCATGCACAGCTGCTCACGCAAAATACCTCTTCTCTTTTTGCCACGAACACGTTCTCCCCTCGAGCATGCACTCCCGGTACTTATAATGAATGTAACGATGATCCTGCAATGGACGGATGCTGTCACTCACCGGGGTGTTCAGTGAAAGGATACTGTGAATGTGACTGGGACAGCTGTTTCCCGGTCTCTTCTGCATCGAAGACTCCATCCTCCCAACCCCCCTCTTCGGCTTCCACTCTTTCGTCAGTAACGTCGATTTCTGCTCCTATATCCTCTTATTCATCCGCGTTCTCCACCGCTTCATCAGTTTCCATCACTGTGTCTTCCAAGAAAAGCTCGTCTCCATTTTCTTCGTCCATTGCACCCTCCTCTCCCGCATCTTCAAAAAACTCATCATCTCTACAAAGCTCTTCCCTTTACTCTTCTTCATCCAATCCGCCTTCCTCGACTTCATCCTCTCCTGCCTCCTCGATCAACATCATTTCTTCTCAGGCAATCAACGATGATCCTCTCGTATTCACCTGCTATAAAGATCCGAGATTGAATACTTGGTCTTGCCCAAACACTGCAGCACGACAATCAACATGTGGCAATGCCAATAGAGAGGACCCTGGCAGCTGTGTCCCGTTTAGCATCAGTGTGACGGGGCTGCAGAGCTGTGAGGCGTGTGCCAATACCAATCACTCCAACATCGCATCGAGTGCATCACTGGTGTATTGCTGTAACGCCAATGAAACATGCGATACTTCACCGATGACCTCCACGGAATGCACGAAGAATGGAGGATGGGTTTCGCCGGTCCAGAATCTCACTTCCTGCCCCTACTCCTGCAAGAAGCCTGATCCCCAGGTGAATTGCTGCAGTCCAACAGGAAACTGTTACCCGATGGCGAAGAGTAATTGTTCAACAATTATCGGAGGAAAAGAGGTGAAGTCCTGCTCGCTTTGTCCGAAGCCAAGCAGCGCATCATCCGCGCCCTTCGTACCCTCCCCTGCTTCTTCCTCCGCGCCAACCGGCTGCCCCATCGGATGTATTCCTGCATTCTTCTGCGGTCCATCATTCATGGAGATGAATTCCCCAACTCTGCAGACATCCTCATCCTTCTTCAGTCGATTGTTCGCTTGGTTGACAGGAGGAAACAGCATGCCGCTTGCTTGGGACAGCAATACACAACAAAAGTGTTGTTGCTATCCTGATGCCTCTCCCCCCATACCTGCATCTGCTCAGAATGTACAAAAGTCCTCAGCCCCTGCAGCATCAAAACCAACAATTTCCTCTACTCCGATCAGCTCCGCCTCAGTCAAAGTTGGAGGAAATTCATCCCCCAAATCTTCTCCTTCTTCTCTTCCCTTTCTCTACTGCTGTGATGAGCCAACAGGAGATCCTTCGACGCGAGTCACCTGCTCTTCTCTTACATCGCCTGCTCAGGGTGCTCCTATCTGTCCGTGGAATGATGCCACGAAACTTCCTTCCATATTCCCGAGCATCAACGATGTGCCCATCGTCTTCAAAACAGTCTTCAAGGGAGATACGCAAAATCTCGCAAAAGAGAGCTGTAATGATCAATGCCCTGTAGGCAAGAAACTCCGCTACTGCTGCAATACCACTGTGCGTTCCTGCGAACCGATGGTTCTCAGTGATGCCCAAAATTGCAGCGAGGTGAACACTCTGCAAAATGGGAAGCTTCTCTCTCTGTACTCGGGTGTCGCAACAAAAGATCGCTCGCTCTGCCAGACAACCTGCACGGTGAATGAAGCATCCTCCTCGAGTGCTCCACCATATCGGACTGGCGGTCAGGAGAAACAGAAAACCGTCTACTACGTGATCGCGAAGTGGCTGGGATTGGAAGCGAGCTCATCGCAAGGACCTGACTGTCTCCCGCTCTACGAAAATGGCAATCCAGATCCTACGGCCAATAAAGTGAATGTCGTCATCCGCTTCGTCGGAGATACGAACCTTACTGAGGCCCAAGCTCAGGTCACCCTTCTGCAACAATACGCACCATTCGCCACCGTAGGGAATCAAAATAAACTTCAATTCTGGTACTTCAAAGACGCGGCTCCACTCAATCCTTCTAATCCTCAAACCATGTGTCCCTGCGAAAGCTCGCAGAAGTGCACGAGTCCTGCACTAGAGAATGCCTTTTACATCGACCTCAGAGACGACATCTGCAGACCAACGACGGTATTCGGAAATCGAACGTGCATTGGAAAAAATTACTACACATCTTTCGATGCGAATCAGCGAGTCTTTGTCCATGAATTAGGTCACCTCTTCGGAGGACTGGCAGATGAATACACTGAAAAAAATGCTATGGACAATAATGCCCCTCCGAACTGCGCACCAGGCTGGATGTTCCCTACGTGGAATGCTCAAAAGTCTGCACAGGAATATTGTCTTTCTGCTATCAGCGCTCTGCGATCGGTCTGGTGGTCGGACTTACTCCCCTCCAATCTCGAAGCGGCATGCCAGCTCCCCAGCTCGCCGCAGGTATTTGCTTTCCGGGGATGCAGCTACAACGAAACGAATATTCGTCCCACGTACAATTCCCTCATGCGTAACCATTGGGAAGGAAATGCTGCACCTCCGCAAGGTTTTCAGCCAGTGAATATCCGATGGATGAATTGGCTACTTGCTTTCGCCGACAATGCGCCCTCAAATCCCCTTCCGGCTCAGCTGAACTCCGACGTTCTCTGCCCTCCGGAAGGAGAAACCGCTCTCCGTTTGCATCTGTTCCGCAACATCGATGGAACATTCACTGTTTCTTCAACAGCGGAAACCTTGCAACGCCAGCACTGCGTCCTCCCCCGCATGCTTCTTTCCGGTCTCGCCGTCACGGTGAAAGCAGGAGACAGAATTTTCACCCAAATGGCAACGGGTGAAAAGACGACCATCAGCGAAAATTTTACAGCTACCGGCATCTCGCTGGACACCTTCCGCAAGGACCCGCTTTCGGAGGTCATCGTCGAAATCGGTATGGCAGATCTCCGGCCGGATGGCCTCAATGCGCTGTTCCCAGATGGTACTATCGTCCCCATCACCATCTCCGTCGAACACTGCGGAGGAAAAGATGAATCTGCCTGTCCTGCACCGATGCTCTATGGAAAGACCGTGCATTTTTGCCCGGATGGTTCACTGGATCAGGGGAGTACCTGTGCTTCGAAGCTTCCTCCCCACTTCTCTGCCGATCCCTTCGCTCCAACGAGCACATCCACAGATGAAGCTGCACTGAGTAGCGAAAGTTCTCTCGAGAAAAGTTCCATTACAGAAGCGACTCTCCCCGCAGCGCCTGAGTTTCCTGCAATTGATCCATTTGCGGCTCCGGTGAATGCTCAACCATCATCATCCACTGCCTACGTTCTGACGCTCTCGCTGATCTTTGGGCTGATCATTCTGGGCGGTATAATTGCGTTCATCATCATAGGACGGAAGAAGGCTTAGTAAGATCTTATTTATAAAGTGTCATGGTGAGCCGAGCCTGTCCTGAGCGGGACGAAGCGAACCATGACACCTCTTGAGAATTGCAAATTTGTCACAGTTCGACACGGCTCACTGTGATACGGCTCCGCAATAAAAACATCATCAATGGTTGATGGAAGCTATCCTCAAATATCGGCGTAGCTTCGCCGGTATTGTGTAATGAAGCATATCTCCAAAAAATGCTGTTTATAATGTGAAGCCGTATGACAAATTTGCAAGGTTTCTCTGGCACAGCGAATGATGCTCTCATTTCCCAAGCAAGTCTTTCCCGATCCCCCCGCATTCTCTATGCTACCCGCACATGATTCCCTCCTCAGCGCTCCTACCCTTCACGGCTAGCGATGATAAAGCACTGAAGAAACTCCTCTCGAAGCACGGTATCGGACTGACCGTCGAAGAGGCACGGCGAATCTGCGGATTCCTCGGACGCGATCCGACCATTGTGGAAGCGACGATCTGGGGAATACAGGGCAGTGAACACTGCAGCTACAAATCCTCCCGGAGATTTCTGAAGAATTTCCCGACGGAAGGACCGAATGTGATACTGGGGCCCGGCGAAGACAGTGGCATCGTGGCGATAACCGACGGTCCCGCCGGCAAACGCTGGGGGCTCGTCATTTCGCATGAATCCCACAATCATCCGTCTCAGATCGTCCCCTACGAAGGAGCAGCGACGGGAGTGGGAGGCGTGGTCCGCGATGTCGTCTGCATGGGAGCACGGGTCATCGGGTGCATGGATAACCTGCGCCTCGGAGATCTGCAAACCGAAGAGACGAAGACCATCGCCAGGGAAGTGGCGCGGGGCATCGCAGGATACGGCAATCCCTTGGGCATCCCGAATCTGGGAGGTGATACGGTTTTCGATGCTTCGTACAACGGCAACTGCCTCGTGAATGCCATCGCACTCGGGATCGTGCGGGAAGACGAGGTCATTCACAGCGAAGTCCCCGATGAAGCGGGGAAAGAAGGGTACGACATCATCCTCGTCGGCAAGCCCACCGACAGGAGCGGATTCGGTGGTGCATCCTTCGCGAGTACTTCCATGGAAGAGGAAAAGAAAGAACAGAACAGCGGAGCCGTGCAGGAACCCAATCCCTTCCTCGAGCGCCACATCCTCGCCTCCACCTACGCCCTCTTCGACTGGATCGTCCAGAATGGCCACCTCGGAAAAGTGAGCTTTAAGGACTTGGGAGCAGGCGGCGTTGTCTGTGCAAGCGTGGAGCAGGTGGCGAACAAAAATTTCGGAGCGGACATCGATCTCGGGAGTGTCCATATTTCCATCCCCGATCTCCCACCCGAAGTGATCGCCTGTGCAGAAACACAGGAGCGCTTCTGCTGGGTCTGCCATCCATCGCTCACGCAGCACATCCTCCGGCACTACAACGAAGACTGGAATCTCCCCGCCATCGCAAAAAATGCGCAGGCGAGCCGCATCGGCAAGGTCACCGTGGAGCCGATGCTTCGTCTGACGTACCGCGGAGACATTCTCTGCGAAGCCAAGGCTCTCGATGTGACCTGCGGACTGCAATACACCAGACCAACGGAAATCATTGCAGAAAAGCGGACGGAACCGGCTCTCATCTGTACTGGCGATACCGTTTCACTCAAGAAGAAATCCTGGACGATGGCCGAGATTTTCACTGCTCTACTCCGTCATCCGAATGCCGCCAGTAAAGAACCCGTCATCCGACACTACGACAAGGACGTCATCGGCAATACGGTGATCGAAGCGGGTGAAGCAGATGCGAGTGTCGTCGCTCCTCTCCAGGATTTGCAGAGCTACGTCCACAGTGGGAAGCACGACAGCTGGAATGATCTTCCGGAGAATGAACGAATGACAGGAGTCGCCTTCGCCGCCGGAGGAAACGGACGCTATGGACGCATCTCGGCCTATCATCAGGGAATGAATGCAGCAGCGGAAACCCTGCGCTCCGTCGCTGCGATTGGAGCAACACCCCGTGCACTCACGGACTGCTTGAACTATGGAAATCCTGAGATCCCCGGACAGCTGAGAGCGCTGGAGGACGGGGTGAACGGCATAGCCGCCATCGCACGCGGCGTGAATATCGGCGGCAACCCCGTCCCGATCATCTCGGGCAACGTCAGTCTGTATAACGGCAAACCTGATGGCAGCGCCATCGACCCCACGGCCGTGGTGTGCGCAATCGGTGTGATGCCGGATGCCCGCAAGGCCGTCACCATGCAGATCAAGGAATCCGGTTCGCTCCTGCTCTTCCTCGGCAAGCGCAAAAACGAGTGCGGCGGATCGCTCTACTACGATGTCCTGGAGCAACTTTCCGGGAGCGAGCGTGATGCACTCCTCGGAGCGAACGTTCCGGAACCGGATGCGGAGGATCTCCGTCAGGAAATCGCCTTCATTACGACGGCGATCCAGGACGGTCTCACCCTCGCCAGTCACGATATCAGCGAAGGAGGCCTCCCAATGGCATTATTGGAAATGACGCTTCCTCAGAGAAAGAAGGGAGGAACCACGGGCATCGACGTGGATATCGAGTCAGTCACCGGAACACTGCGCAATGACACCACACTCTTCAGTGAAACAGGAGGTTTCCTCTTGGAAATCAACGAGATCCATCTCGCGCAGCTGGAGAAAGAAGCCAAGCGCCTGCAAGTTCCCCTCACCGTCATCGGCAAAACCCTCGCTGACTCAAGCTTCATTATCAGGAAAGGCGAGACGACATTGATCAGTGAACCTCTCGCGAAGCTGCAGGAGATATGGAGGAATGGATTGAAGGAAGCGTGGTAATCGGAGCATGGCCATTCTGGCCATGCGACACACGCAGAATACAAATGCACGCTGTCACCAAATTTCGGCAAGAAGTATTTGACAGTATTAAACATACCTGTTTCAATACTCCCCTTTTGCCCACAACCGGGCAAAGTTTCCCCTCTTCTCTATGGTTACCCTCTCTCGGATCCGCCCGATGCTCATCGGTGCAGCCGCTGTCCTGAGTTTCCTCGGTGCAACACCGGCCTTCGCCAGCACCATCATCGTTACGCAGAAAGAGCCTGTCGGCGATTTCGGCTCATGGACGATCACCGCCCCCAGTGGAGCCGTGGAGAAATCGAACGGTACTGCGGAGCAGAATGTGACGGTGAATGAGGTCGGCTCCTATACCTTCAGCATCACCCCCAAGAACTCCGATGCCTCCCTTACGACGGTGATCATGAATGGAACGACGGAAGTGGCGACATCCCACGACCGCATCTTCAGCTTCCCGATTACTGCGAACCAAACGTACACCGCAGTCATCACCTACTCGTACTCCGGTACCGTCACCGTCACGAGCGAACCGAGCGGTGTGGCGTTCGAGATGCTCGTCAGCGGCATGATCCGTCTCACCGGCACCACTCCTCAGACCTTCACCGATCTCCCGTCCGGCCTGATCAAAGTCACCTACTCCCGCATGGTCGGCTGTGGTCCGATGGGGCAGCAGCAACGCTCACTCGCTCCGGGAGCCTCTCTGACGTTCTTCGGACAGTTCACCTGCTCGTCCGTCGCTTCTTCGTCCTCCTCCTCTGCGATCTCATCGCAACCTCAAGCTCCCGCATCCATTGATGCGAACACGGGACGCACCGTGAGCATTTGGACAGCCGCACAACAGGGAGAGGCTCTGCCCGGGTCCATCGCCCGCTTCACCATTACGGTAAAGAATACGGGGACACGCAGTGTGCATGGCGTGATCGTCAGCGGACAAGTCGATCCTGCCATTCTACAATTGATCTCGCCCGCTCTTCGCAACGGAGCAGTGGATGGTGGGATCGTCTCTTGGCAGATCCCGGAGATCCTCGTAGGAAAATTCTGGACCGTCACGGTCCCGATGACTGTTGCAAAGAATTTGGCTCAGGGAACATCTCTGACATTGAACGCCCGCGTATCGGCTAATGACCTGGCTCAGAAAGGCAATATCCTGACCGCGCAAGCCTCCATCAACACCGTCACCGCACTCCCCCAGACGGGAGTGCGCTTCGACCTCCTCTTCCTCGCCCTCAGCCTCGCCGTGACAACAATCCTGGCTGCAGCAGTGCGCAAGACCCAAAAGGCGTAATCACCATTTCAGAAATCAATGAACCGGGGACTGAGCGGATGCTCCCCGGTTTTTTTGGAGGATGGAAAAGAATTGAAAGAATCAAAAGATGGAAAGGATTCCTTTCACTCGTTTCCATCATTTCCTTCCTTTCCATCCTCAGTCCTAAGTCCGCTCCCCGTCAATTGCTCCCTGTCCACGATTACGCAAAACTTGAAACGTCTTTCCCAATGCTCATGATGCTCCGCAAATTCCCCACGTTCCTGGCCATTGCTGTTCTCACCTTCGCGGGAATCCTCTTCCAATCACAAGCGCAAACAGCAGGGAGAACAATCTCCGTCGAGCAAGTATCCCCGCAGGGGCTCGATGTAGTCAGCCAATGGACGCTGGTGCGACCCGATGAGTCGAAGACCGTCGTCAATGATCGGACGTTCGTCGTACAGAATGCTGCTGCCGGGCACTACGTCTTGAGTATCATCGCTCCGTTCGGCATGGCTGCCGCAGTCACGCAGACCCTCAATGGTACGACTTCCACGAATTCCAACCCACAGATCGCCTTCGATCTCCGCGATGGCGATACCATCGATTTCCGTATTCTCCTCACCATGGTGAGCTCCGGAAAAGTGAGTGTCAGCAGCGATCCTCCTGGTTTTCCCTTTATACTCAACGGTCCGAACAACACCCGCTACTTCGGCAACACCCCGGTGTTCTACGACCCCATGCCCATCGGTCTGTATACGCTCACGTTCGAAGAAATCAGCGGATGCCCCACGCCCCCACCGCAATCCGGACGCCTCGTGGAGGATGAGCGCCTCGTCCTTTCCGTCAAACTCGTGTGTGATGCCCTGAAAGATCTTCCGCAGCAACAGTCTCTGGACAAATCCTTCCAATTCGTCTCGGCCTCTGTGAATGGCCAAAATGTCACCTTCGACGATGTTCCACTGAATCAGTGGTATTCAGAACCCGTGCACTCTGCTATCGAGACACAAGTCATGACGGGGTATGCGGATGCCAATGGCAAACCCACCGGGAAGTTCGGGATCAACGATTCTGTGACGATCGCCACCCTCACCAAGATCGCCCACCGTCTCGCCGGTATTGACGAGACGACTATGACTGCAGATCCGGAAAACAGTGGAGCTGCCGGCAAATGGTATGCGCCATTCATCGCCTCTGCCGAACAGCGCGACTGGCTAATCACCCTCAATCGCTCGGTGGATCTCGATCGTCCCGCGACGCGCGCCGAAGTGGTCGCGACTTTCCTCCAGGCACTGCGTGTACCGCGTGAATGGCCGCTGGGAACGATGTTCACGGATGTGAGCCGCACGATGCCCTATGCCGATTGTGTCGAAACTGCGGCGCTCAAGGGTCTCGTCTCAGGATCCAAAGACGGCAATGGTCAATCCATCTTCAGACCGACAGATCCCATCTCCCGCGCAGAAATGGCGAAGATCGTCTCCACAGCCATGGGAATCTTCATCAACGGAAATTCCTCGTCAGCTCCCGATGCACGGAAATCGGTGAAGCGTTGAGGTTTGGAAGGTATTGAAGAGGTTAGGAAGGCCTGAAAGGTTTCTCGTGAAACAACCTTTCAAGCTTCTCTAACCTTTTCCAAACCTCTCCAACCTCAGTTCCCCATCACTCTAACCAAGTATCCTCCCCGCCAACTCCGTGACATCCCCCGCCCCCATCGTGATCAGAACATCATCAGATTTCAAAATTCCTTGCCGAAGCTTTTGCTCAATCTCCGAAAGAGAGTGACCGTCGATAACCTGCACACCGCTCCCCTTCTGGAGATCAGCAATGAATCGTGGAAGATCGACTTTCCCGGAATCTCGATCACTCCGCGCTTCATACACATACGAAATAATCACCATATCCGCTCCGGTGAACGCTGTCAGAAAATCTTGATAGAGCTTCAGCGTCCGATCATGCGTGTGCGGCTGGAAGACAACGACCAGTCGTCGTCCGGGAAATTGCTCACGCATGCCCTGCAAAGTCGCGCGAATCTCGGCGGGATGATGCGCATAATCGTCGACCACGGTCACGCCGTCACTCCGCGTCCCACGCACCTCCATCCTCCTCCACGTACCAGAGAACGCCCTGAGTGAAGAGAGCACTTCCGGTCGGGAGAGATGCAGCTCACCGGCAAGTGACAGGACGAGCTGTGCGTTTTTTCGCATGTGTAAACCAGAAACAGAAAGCTCAGGAAGCGTCTCCAGATCAGCGTCGATCGTCCTTCTCCCCGCAAGCGCTGCGATCTTCGCGCACGCCGGATCCGATAGATGTGTGATCAGCAAACCGTCATCCGGCAAACTCTTCACGAAATCCATGAAGGCGGACTCATAATCCTCCTGCGATGTGTAGTAATCGAAGTGGTCCCCGTCCGCATTCGTAAGAAGAATGATCGATGGATGGAGGAAGCGAAACGATCGACGATACTCACAGGACTCGGCGACGAAGAGGGTACTCTTGCCGTATCTCCAGTTGCGCCCGCCCAGATCTTTGAGCTTCGTCCCGACGATCACCGAAGGATCGAGAGAAGAATCCATGAGCACCTTGGCGGCCATGGCAGTCGTGGAAGATTTGCCATGCGTCCCCGCAACAGAAATGAGGCGAAAAGGCATCGTGAGTTCCCCGAGTGCTTCGAAATACGTCTTCTGGGGAATACCCAGCTCCGCAGCACGGACACGCTCCGAGCTGGATGCAGGGATAGCCTCCGAATAGACGAAGAGATCGGCATCGGAAGGAATCTGCGAACCATCCTGCTGGAGAAAGATACCGATTCCCTGAGAACGCAAGTCCATCAACAGCACAGAATCTGCTCGATCACTCCCGAGAACAGTATGACCGGCATGCTTCTGAAATGCCGCATAAGCACTGAGCCCGATGCCGCCGATGCCACTGCAGTAGATGATCATAGATGAATGTAAAAAAATCAGGGAATTCAACGATTGCTACATTGTTACATTGCTACATTGTTCGCAAGCGTGATGATCAGAATTTCCTATCAACAATAGAACAATAGAGCAATGTCACAATATCACCATTGAACTGTTATGGAGATATTCCGTAAGCTCACATCGTGACATACCAGCATCTCGAACCCCTCAGTAAGCAGCTCACGATCGTCGTGGGACTCACCGTCGTGGGTCTGATGGCCTTCGGACTGGCCATCTCCTTCTATCGCAATGCCCTCTTCGAAGAGACTCTCGTCGAGATTCATAACCAGAATAACGCACTGCACCTACGTATCGCCTCACGCTACAGTGATCTCGCATATTTTCGCTCAGCCCAATACCGCGACAAGCAGGCCAAGATCAACCTCAATGTCGTCAAACCGGGAGAGAAGGTTCTCGTCATTACCGAAAATGCCCGTTCCCTCAATGCATTACCCGAAGATAACCCCGATCAGGCCATCGAGCGGGAGGCAGCTTTCATGGAACTGATGCGTCAGACGCCCGTGATCGAGCACTGGAGTTTGTATTTCTTCCACCCGGAGAGGATCGAGGAGCTGAAGAGGGCGCTGTAATCATGCCTATTCCAGACACCGAAAAAACGAACGCTCACACTTTATTATGCATGGCAGTTCGACTTCGCTGCGGCTTCGCTCACTGTCATTCGACTCGCACATTGCAATGAATGGAGAGCGTTCGATTTCGGGTGCCTGAAAATATAAGATTGTGAGAAGATGAAGCC